>NZ_JBIMKE010000040.1:0-63878 GCF_043673425.1 Streptomyces sp. M41
ACCCGGAAGCTAAGCCTTACAGCGCCGATGGTACTGCAGGGGGGACCCTGTGGGAGAGTAGGACGCCGCCGAACAATCTTTGGGAAGGACCCCTGGTCACCAGCGTTCAGCTGGGACCAGGGGTCCTTTCGTTTTTACAATGCTTGCGGTACCGAAGACAGGAGCCACCGATGTCCACCAACTCTCCCGACGACCGACCGGAGCGCGACCAGCGGCGACGGGACGGTGGCGACCGCGGTGGCTACCGAGGAGACCGTGGTGACCGTGGCGGCTTCCGCCGCGACAACGACCGTGGTGGCTACGGGCGTCGGGACGATCGACGTGACGATCGCCGCGGTGACGACCGGGGCGGCGACCGCGGTGGCTTCCGCCGCGATGACCGCCGTGACGACCGTCGGGACGACCGTCGCGGTGATGATCGCGGTGGCTTCCGGCGTGACGACAATCGCGGCGGTGGCTACGGCCGGCGCGACGACCGGCGCGAAGGCGACCGGGGCTCCCGTCCCCCGTTCCGCAGGGACGACCGGTCCGGTGGACCTCGCAGGGATGACCGCGACCGTGGTGGCTTCCGGCGTGACGGCGATCGTCCGGCCTACCGCCGTGACGATCGTGGGGAGCGTCGCGACGCCGAGCGCGGAGGCTTCCGGCGCGATGACCGCCGGGACGAGCGCCGGGACGAGCGCCGGGATGACCGTCGCGACGACCGGCGTGGCGATGAGCGGGGTGGCTTCCGGCGCGACGACCGTGACCGTGGTGGCTTCCGGCGTGATGACAGCCGCGGTGGTGGCTACGGCCGGCGTGACGACCACCGGGGCGGGGACCGTCGTGGCGACGACCGTCGTGACGGTGACCGTAGTGGCTTCCGCCGTGACGATCGGGATCGTGAGTACCGCGGCGACGACCGTGACCGTGGTGGCTTCCGGCGTGATGACAGCCGCGGTGGCGGTTACGGCCGGCGTGACGACCGCCGTGACGACCGCCGTGGTGACGACCGTGAGCGTGGTGGCTTCCGGCGGGATGACCGTCGGGACGACCGTGGAGGTTTCCGGGGGCGGGACGACCGTGGCGGTCGTGGGCCCCGTCGAGACGACCGTGGTGGGCGGCCCGGAGGGTTCCGTGGGCGTGATGACCGGCGGGACGACCGACGCGGCGGTGGGCGGTTCCGTGACGAGCGGGACCGGGACCGTGACCGCGATCGGGATCGCGAGCCGATCAAGCGGCTGCCGATTCCCGAGGACGTCACGGGCGACGAGATCGACAAGGACGTCAAGCAGGAGCTCCAGAGCCTGCCCAAGACGCTCGCGGACGACGTCGCCAGGAACCTGGTGATGGTCGCCCGGCTCATCGACGAGGACCCCGAGGGCGCGTACGGCTACTCCAGGGTGGCCCTGCGGCTGGCGTCGCGTGTCGCGGCCGTACGAGAGGCGGCCGGGTTCGCGGCGTACGCGAACCAGAAGTACGGCGAGGCGCTCGCCGAGTTCCGGGCCGCTCGGCGGATGACCGGTCACACCGAACTGTGGCCCGTCATGGCCGACTGCGAGCGTGGGCTCGGGCGGCCGGAGAAGGCGCTGGACATGGCGGGGGCGCCCGAGGTGCAGAAGCTGGACAAGGCGGGGCAGGTCGAGATGCGGCTCGTCGCGGCCGGCGCCCGGCGGGACATGGGGCAGCTGGACGCGGCCATCGTGACGCTGCAGAGCCCCGAGCTCGCCTCCAACGCCGTACAGCCGTGGACCGCGCGGCTGCGGTACGCCTACGCGGACGCGTTGCTGGCCGCCGGGCGGCAGGGTGAGGCGCGTGAGTGGTTCGCCAAGGCTGTCGAGGCCGACAAGGACGGCAGCACGGATGCCTCCGACCGGCTCGCCGAGATGGACGGTGTCGAGTTCGTCGACGCCCTCTCGGAGGACGAGGCCAAGGATGGCCGCGACGGTGACGAGCAGGCCGAGGCCGGCTCGGACGAGAGCGCCGAGGACTGAGCGAAGCCTCAGGTGAGGGGCGGGATCCCGGACTGGGGTCCCGCCCCTTCGGCGTTCACAGGTCGAGGGCGCGCAGCACCAGGCCGGAGGCCGGCTTCGGACCGAACGATGTGGATTTGCGGGGCATCGTGACGCCCTGCCGGGCGAGGTCGCGTACGACGTCCTCGCGGACCGGGTGCATCAGGACGGCCGTACCGCCGTCGCGTTCCGCCTTGCTGACGGTGGCCGCGGTGTCGTGGATGTAGGCGATACGCGTGGGGTCGTCCTCGGGGATGTGCCAGATGTGGGCGAGGAGTGTGGCGTGCAGGACCGTCGCGTCCAGGGTGCGCCACGCGGGGGGCCGGTCGGTGGGGACCGTGCGGGCCAGAAGTCCCGGGTCGGGGTCGTCGACCAGGTGGAAGGCGCCGTCTCCGGCGAGGAGATAGGCGTTGCCCGTGCAGGCGGCGTCGGCCAGCGTCTCCAGGGCCTCGGCGAGCGGGACTTCGAGGCGGCGTACGCGGAACAGTCCGTCGAGGGCGGCCAGGGCGTCCGGTACGGGCAGGTCGTGCAGGAGGCGGTGGATGGCGCGGACGCGCAGGGGGTAGCGGGCCGTGTCGACCAGGAGGACCAGGCCGTGGTCCCAGGGGCTGGGTGAGGGGTGCTCCGCGCGTAGACGGCGATACGTCGCCCAGCGGTGGTGGCCGTCGGCGATCAGGGCCTGGCGGTGGCTCAGGTCGGACTGGACGAGGTCCAGATCGGCGGGGTCGGTGATCGACCACAGGCGGTGGCTGTAGCCGTCCTCGGTGGTCGTCGACAGCAAGGGCGGGCCCTCGGCCGTCCGCTCGATGACGGCTGTCGTGTCGGCTGTCGTGCCGTCGCCGCGGTAGGTCAGGAGCAGTGGTTCCAGGTTCGCGGAGGTCGCGCGCATCAGGGCGGCGCGGTCGGCGACCACATGGGGCATGACGTCCTCGTGCGGCAGCACCAGGCCCTCTGCCGGTTCCGAGACCCGCAGGGCGCCGATGACGCCGCGCTGGAGCATGCCGTCGCCGTCACGTTGCTCGTAGACGTAGAGGCCGGGTTCGGGATCGGCGGCCAGGACGCCTTCGGACAGCCAGTGGCGCAGGGTGGCCGCCGCCTGTTCGTTGCGGGCTCCGGCGGTGGCCGCCTGGGGGAGGATCAGGCGGACGATGTTGTACGGGTCCGCGTCCTGGAGGTGGTGCAGGCCGTCGGGGCGGACGACGACGTCGTACGGAGGAGAGGTGACGGCGGCCAGGCTGCCGACCCGGTCCGGGTCGTAGCGAAGCCCTCGGAACGGGGTGAGTTCGAGGCCTCGGCGCGCCGTTGCTTCCGGGTGACCTGCTGTGTTCATCCCGGCATCGTACGGGTGTCAGTGGCATGGGGGATGATCGGGGAAAGCCGTCGAACGAGGAGCGATGCGTAATGAGCCAGAGCGTCAGGACGAGGCCGGAGGGCAGTGGCCGTGCCCTGAGCGAGGCGTACGACACGGCGCTGCTCGACCTCGACGGTGTGGTGTATGCGGGCGGCAGTGCGATCGAGCACGCCGTGGAGTCGCTCGCCGTCGCTCGTGAGGGCGGGATGCATCTCGCGTACGTCACGAACAACGCCCTGCGGACTCCGGACACCGTGGCCGGGCATCTGACGGAGCTGGGGATACCGACGGGGGCGGACGACGTCATCACCTCGGCTCAGGCGGTCGCGCGGCTGATCAGTGAGCAGATGCCCGCCGGTGCCAGGGTGCTGGTGATCGGCGGGGAGGGGCTGCGGGTGGCGCTGCGCGAGCGCGGGCTGGAGCCGGTGGAGTCGGCGGACGACGATCCGGCGGCGGTCGTGCAGGGGTACGGCGGGCCCGAGCTGCCGTGGGGGCGGTTCGCGGAGGCCTCTTACGCCGTCGCGCGCGGGGTGCCCTGGTTCGCGTCCAACACCGACCTGACGATTCCGAGTGGGCGTGGGATCGCGCCCGGCAACGGGGCGGCGGTCGAGGTCGTGCGGATCGCCACCGGTGCCGAGCCGCAGGTGGCGGGCAAGCCGTTGCCCCCCATGCATCGGGAGACGATCCTGCGCACCGGTGCCGAGCGGCCGTTGGTGGTCGGGGACCGGCTGGACACGGACATCGAGGGGGCGTTCAACGGGGGAGTGGACTCACTGCTGGTGCTGACCGGGGTGACCGACGGCGCGCTGCTGCTCGCGGCGCCGCCCCAGCACCGCCCGACGTATGTCGACGCCGATCTGCGTGGGCTGCTCACCGGGCAGCCGGAGGTCGTCGCGGCCGGGGAGGGGTTCCGGTGCGGTGGCTGGACGGCGACGGCCGGTGCCGAGCGGCTTGAACTCGATGGTGAGGGGGAGTCCTTGGACGGGCTGCGGGCGCTGTGCGCGGCGGCCTGGAGCTCGGCCGGGGAGGGTGTGTGCACGCTGGAGACGGGGAAGGCGCTGGCTCGGCTGGAGCTGTGAGGGGCCCTTACGGCGGGGTCAGGAGCGGGATCGTGGCCGAATGGCAGGGTAGGCTAACCTAACTGCGTGTTGGTCGACAGTCCCCCCGAAAAGCGCGCGGAGCCCGGGTCCGCGCCGTCAACCCGACAGGCGATACGCGCCGTTGGGCTGCTCGTCTCTGTCCTGATCCTGGTGGTCGTCGCATCGGCGAGCATCGCGGTCGGCGCGAAACAGCTGTCCGTCGGCGAGGTCTGGCACGGACTGTTCCAAGCCTCCGGCACCTACGGCGACGTGGTGGTCGACGACCGGATCGCCCGCACCGTGCTGGGACTGCTCGTCGGAGCCGCCCTCGGCCTCGCCGGGGCCGTGCTCCAGGCCCTCACCCGCAATCCGCTCGCCGATCCCGGACTGCTCGGCATCAACGCGGGCGCGTCCGCCGCGGTCGTCACCGCCGTCACCTTCTTCGGCGTCACCAGCCTGCGCGGCTATGTCTGGTTCGCCTTCCTCGGTGCCGCCACGGTCGGCGCCATGGTGTGGTTCCTCGGCGGCAGCCGGGGCGCCACACCGGTACGGCTCGCGCTCGCGGGTACGGCGATCAGCGCCGCGCTCTACGGCTATCTCCAGGCCGTGATGATCATGGACAGTGCCGCGCTGAACAAGATGCGCTTCTGGACGGTCGGCTCGCTGTCTTCGGCGACGGACGCGACCATCGAGCAGGTGCTGCCGTTCCTCGTCATCGGCATGCTCCTCGCGCTCGCGCTCGCCCGGCCGCTGAACGCCATGGAGATGGGTGACGACACCGCCAGGGCCCTCGGCGCCAACCTGAACCGCACCCGCGTGCTGTCGATGCTCGCCGCGACGGTCCTGTGCGGTGCCGCGACCGCGGCCTGCGGACCGATCGTGTTCGTCGGCCTGATGGTGCCGCACGTCGTGCGGTCCTTCACCGGCCCGGACCTGCGCTGGATCCTGCCGTACGCGGCCGTCCTGTCGCCGGTGCTGCTGCTCGGTGCCGACGTCATCGGCCGGCTCGTCGCCCGGCCCTCCGAGCTCCAGGTCGGCATCGTCACCGCGATCGTCGGCGGACCGGTCTTCATCTTTCTCGTACGACGGCGGAGGACGGCCCAGCTGTGAGGACCGTACGGAAGAGCGAGGCGAAGGGCGTCGTGAAGAGCGAAGCACGGGACGAGGCCGTCGAGGGCGCGAAGGACGAGGTGAACGAGGCGAACGGGGCGAACGGGCGCGCGAAGGGTGGGGCGCGGGCCGCGGTGCGGACCGGACGTGGCAGCCGTACCGTGCGGACGCCGGGCGGGCTCTCGGTCCGGCTGGATGTGCGGGCGCTGACCGCCGTCGTCCTGCTGCTCGTCGCCGCGCTCGCGGCGAGCGTGCTGCTGATCGGCACCGGCGACTTCCCGATCACTGCGGGCGACGTACTCAAGACGCTGCTCGGCGACGGGAACGCGGGGCAGGAGTTCATCGTCAAGGACCTGCGGCTGCCGCGGGTCCTCGTCGGGCTCCTGGTCGGCGCCTCCCTCGGCCTCGGCGGCGCGCTGTTCCAGGCGCTGTCCCGCAACCCGCTGGGCAGCCCCGACATCCTCGGCCTCGGACAGGGGGCCACGGCCGGGGCGCTCCTGGTGGTCGTGATCTTCTCCGGGGACGCCAGGCAGATCACGGTCGGTGCGCTCGTCGGCGGACTCGCGACCGGACTCGCCATCTATCTGCTCGCGTGGAAGCGGGGCGTGCACGGTTATCGGCTGGTCCTGGTCGGTATCGGCATGTCCGCGATCATGACGGCCGTCAACGGCTATCTGCTGACCAAGGCCGACCTGGTCGACGCGGCCCGTGCGGTCGTATGGATGACCGGGTCCCTCAGTGGCCGGGACTGGGAGCAGGTCTGGCCGCTGCTCGCGCTGTGCGCCGTGCTCGTGCCGCTCGTCCTCGCCAACGGGCGCGGACTGCGGATGATGGAGATGGGCGACGACGTCTCGTACGCCCTCGGCGTGCGCGTCGAACGCGTACGGCTGCTGCTGATGGTGTGCGCCGTGCTGCTCACCGCCGCCGCCACCGCCGCGGCCGGCCCCGTCAGCTTCGTGGCGCTCACCGCCCCGCAGCTGGCCCGGCGCCTGACCCGCTCGCCCGGCCCGAACCTGCTGCCCTCGCTGTGCATGGGCGCCGCTCTCCTCGTCACCGCCGACTGGATCTCCCAGCGCGTCTTCGGCGCCGACCAGCTGCCCGTGGGCGTGGTCACGGGTGTCCTCGGTGGGGTGTACCTGCTGTGGCTGCTGGTCACCGAGCGCAGGGCGGGCCGGATATGAGCGCCGACAGCCGCATCGGCAGCGCGTCGAAGAACGGACTGAACCATCGAAGGAGCACAAGGAGCACTGTGAACCGCCTGTCCGCCGACAACGTCACCCTCGCCTACGACCAGCGGGTCATCGCCGAGCAGCTGTCGGTGGAGATACCCGACAACTCCTTCACCGTGATCGTCGGCCCGAACGCCTGCGGCAAGTCGACGCTGCTGCGGGCGCTGTCCCGGATGCTCAAGCCCAGCCAGGGCCGGGTCCTGCTGGACGGGCAGACCATCCAGTCGATGCCGGCGAAGAAGGTCGCCCGCACGCTGGGCCTGCTGCCGCAGTCCTCGATCGCGCCCGACGGGATCACCGTCGCCGATCTCGTCGGCCGCGGCCGGTATCCGCACCAGGGGCTCCTGCGCCAGTGGTCCACCGAGGACGAGCGGGTCGTCCAGGAGTCGATGGAGCAGACCGGGGTCGCCGAGCTCGCGGATCGCTATGTCGACGAACTGTCCGGCGGGCAGCGCCAGCGGGTGTGGATCGCGATGGCGCTCGCCCAGCAGACGCCGCTGCTGCTGCTCGACGAGCCGACGACGTACCTCGACATCCAGCACCAGATCGACGTCCTCGACCTGTGCGCCGAGCTGCACGAGGAGCAGGGGCGGACCCTGGTCGCCGTGCTCCACGACCTCAACCACGCCGCCCGGTACGCCACGCATCTCATCGCGCTGCGCGGTGGGCAGGTCATCGCCGAGGGCGCCCCGAACGACATCGTCACGGCCGAGTTGGTCGAGCAGGTCTTCGGGCTGCGCTGCCAGGTGATCGACGACCCGGAGACGGGCACACCGCTCGTGGTGCCGGCGGCGCGGCAGGCACGCAGAGAGGTCGAGAAGGCAGCGGCTGCGAAGGCTTACTGAAGGGCCTTCGGTACGGGGGCTTCCTGAAGGGCTTTCAGTACGAGGCTTCCTGAGCCCGCGGCTACAGCAGCTTCCTTAGGTGCAGCAGATCACGCACGCCCGCGTGCAGTTTCACCCGGCCCGAGCCCCACGCCTTGGCGAAGTGGAGATCGCCGTCGACCAGGGCGATCAGGTCGTCGCCGGTCATGCTGAGTCTGATCTGGGCCTTCTCCCGGGGCGGTCCCTGGAGCGTGTCGTGGACGTGGATCCGGCCGCCCGCCATACGGCCGGCGAACGTCACGTCCAAGTCGGTGATGTGGCAGCTCACCGAGCGGTCCAGCACCGCGGCGTCGCGGACGTCCCCTTCGGCGTTCTGCATGTTGGCGGAGAGCTTCTCGAGTGCGGCGCGGCACTCCTCGGTCGTGGCCATCGAGATCGACGGTACCCCAGGGCTTCGGGGTAGCGTCTGGGCATGAGCGACGCAGTTCCGGAGACGGAGATCCGGGAGACGCAGATCCCGGAGACGGCGATCCCGGCGGCGGAGATCGCGGTGGCGGAGGCCGAGGCCGTGGCGGTGGCGGTGGTCGAACCCGAGTACGACCCCGGCGCCCCCGAGTACGACCCCGGCGCCCCCGCCCCCCTGAGCGTCCCCCGCACCCCCACCGGCCACGCCGATGTCGACGCCCAGCTGGAGCGGCTGGGTGACGCCGACCACCTGGCCACCGACGGGCACATCGAGGTGTACGAGGATGTACACCGGGGGCTGCGCGACGCGCTCACCGCGCTCGACGCCCGCCCGGGACCTCCGGCGCCCTCACCGTCGTACGGACATAGGAGCTGAACCGAACGTGGCAGGAGTCGCACGCCGTCGTCTCGACGCGGAGCTGGTCCGCCGGAAGCTCGCGCGTTCGCGTGAGCACGCCGGCCAGCTGATCGCCGCCGGCCGGGTGACCGTCGGCAAGACCGTCGCGACGAAGTCGGCCACGCAGGTGGAGACCGCGGCGGCCATCGTCGTCACCGCCGACGACAGCGACCCCGACTACGTCTCACGCGGCGGGCACAAGCTGGCGGGCGCGCTAGCGGCGTTCGTGCCGCAGGGGCTGGTCGTCGAGGGGCGGCGGGCGCTCGACGCCGGCGCGTCCACCGGGGGCTTCACCGACGTCCTGCTGCGGTCCGGGGCCACGCACGTCGTCGCCGTCGACGTCGGCTACGGACAACTCGCCTGGACTCTCCGCAGTGATGAACGCGTCACCGTCAAGGACCGTACGAACGTACGCGAGTTGACGCTCGAGGCGATCGATGGGGAGTCAGTGGATCTTGTCGTGGGGGATCTGTCCTTCATCCCGCTCGGACTGGTGCTGCCCGCTCTGGTGCGGTGCGTCAAGCCGGACGCCGACCTGGTGATGATGGTCAAGCCGCAGTTCGAGGTGGGGAAGGAACGGCTGGGCAGCGGCGGGGTCGTCCGCAGCGCCCAGCTGCGGGCCGAGGCCGTGCGCGGCGTGGCCGAGAAGGCGTGGGAACTCGGGCTCGGGGTGAAGGGGGTCACGGCCAGCCCGTTGCCCGGGCCGTCGGGGAATGTCGAGTACTTTCTGTGGCTGCGTGCCGGGGCGCCCGCCCTGGACCCGGCCGACGTTGACCGTGCAGTAGCGGAGGGGCCGCGTTGACACAGGACCGAGCTCGTACTGTTTTTCTGCTCGCCCACACCGGGCGCCCCGCGGCCATTCGCAGCGCCGAGCTGGTGGTCAGGGGACTGCTGCGGTCGGGGATCGGCGTGCGCGTCCTGGAGGCCGAGGCGCAGGATCTGCCGCTGCCGGACGAGGTGCAGCTGGTCAAGGAGGCGACTGCGCAGTGCCTCGACGGATGCGAGCTGCTCATCGTGCTGGGCGGTGACGGGACGCTGCTGCGCGGCGCCGAGTTCGCGCGGGCGTCGGGGGTGCCGATGCTCGGGGTCAACCTCGGGCGGGTCGGGTTCCTCGCGGAGGCCGAGCGGGACGATCTCGACAAGGTCGTCGACCGGGTGGTGACCAAGGCGTACGAGGTCGAGGAGCGGATGACCGTCGACGTCGTGGTGCATCAGAACGGCGACATCGTGCACACGGACTGGGCGCTGAACGAGGCGGCCGTGCAGAAGGCCGGGGCGGAGAAGCTGCTCGAGGTCGTGCTGGAGATCGACGGACGGCCGGTGACGGGGTTCGGGTGCGACGGCATCGTGCTGTCCACGCCGACCGGGTCGACGGCGTATGCCTTCTCCGCGGGCGGACCGGTGGTGTGGCCCGAGGTGGAGGCGTTGCTGATGGTGCCGATCAGCGCGCACGCCTTGTTCGCGAAGCCGTTGGTGACGTCGCCGGATTCGGTGCTGGCGGTGGAGGTGCTGCCGCACATCCCACCGGGGGTGCTGTGGTGCGACGGCCGGCGGACCGTCGAGTTGCCGCCCGGCGCGCGGGTGGAGGTGCGGCGCGGGGCCGTGCCGGTGCGGCTGGCCCGGTTGCATCACGCATCGTTCACGGATCGGCTGGTCGCGAAGTTCGCGTTGCCGGTTTCCGGTTGGCGGGGAGCACCGCATTAGGGCGCCTGCGGGCCTTGCACTCGCCTGGGTGACATGTGCGGCCGGTACACATTCGTCACCTGGACCTTCACAGGACTGGGACCGGGGGGCGTCGCACTCCCGGCCCCTGACCTCGTAAGGTCGTGTCCGTGTTGGAGGAGATGCGGATACGGTCGCTCGGAGTCATCGACGACGCGGTCGTCGAGTTGTCGCCCGGGTTCACCGCCGTCACGGGTGAGACGGGTGCCGGCAAGACCATGGTGGTCACGAGCCTGGGGTTGCTCCTCGGTGGGCGGGCGGACCCGGCGCTGGTGCGGATCGGGGCCAAGAGCGCGGTCGTGGAGGGGCGGATCAGCGTCGCCGCCGACGCGTCGGCCGTGGTGCGGGCCGAGGAGGCGGGTGCCGAGCTCGACGACGGTGCGTTGCTGATCAGCCGTACCGTTTCCGCCGAGGGCCGGTCGCGGGCGCATCTGGGCGGACGCAGCGTCCCGGTCGGACTGCTCGCCGAGCTCGCCGACGACCTGGTGGCCGTGCACGGGCAGACCGATCAGCAGGGGCTGCTGAAGCTCTCCCGGCAGCGGCAGGCGCTCGACCGGTACGCGGGGGACTCCGTCGCCGTGCCGCTCGCCAAGTACACCGAGGCCTACCGGCGGCTGCGGGCCGTCTCCGTCGAGCTCGACGAGATCGTCACACGCGCGCGTGAGCGGGCCCAGGAAGCCGACCGGCTGCGCTTCGGGCTGGAGGAGATCGCCGGGGTCGAGCCCCGGGCCGGGGAGGACGTGGAGCTCGCGGAGGAGGCGGAACGGCTCGGGCACGCCGAGGCGCTGTCGTCCGCCGCCACGGCCGCGCACGCCGCCCTGGCCGGCAACCCGGAGGACCCCGAGGGCATCGACGCCGCCACGCTCGTCGCGGGGGCGCAGCGGGCTCTGGACGCGGTGCGGGCGCACGATCCGGCGCTGGCGGCGCTGGCCGACCGGATCGGGGAGATCGGGATCCTGCTGGGCGATGTGGCCGGGGAGCTCGCGGGATACGCCGACGACCTGGACGCCGATCCGCTGCGGCTCACGGCCGTCGAGGAACGCCGGGCCGCGCTGACCACGCTCACCCGCAAGTACGGCGAGGACGTCGCCGCCGTGCTCGCCTGGGCCGAGGAGAGCAGCAGCCGGCTGACCGAGCTGGACGGCGACGACGAGCGGATCGACGAGCTGACCGCCGAGCGGGACGGGCTGCGCGCCGAGCTGGGCGGGCTGGCGCAGGCGCTGACCGACGCGCGCACCGAGGCCGCCGAGAGGTTCGCCGCCGCCGTGACCGCGGAGCTGGCCTCGCTCGCCATGCCGCACGCGCGCGTGTCCTTCGACATCCGGCAGACCGAGGACCCGCAGGGCGTTCAGGTCGGGGGCCGCACGGTCGCCTACGGGGCGTCGGGTGCGGACGAGGTGGAGTTGCTGCTGGCTCCCCACCCGGGAGCGCCGCCGCGGCCGATCGCCAAGGGAGCCTCCGGTGGTGAGCTCTCGCGCGTGATGCTGGCCGTCGAGGTCGTGTTCGCGGGGACCGACCCCGTGCCGACCTACCTCTTCGACGAGGTCGACGCCGGTGTCGGTGGCAAGGCAGCCGTGGAGATCGGGCGGCGGCTGGCGCGGCTGGCGAGGAGCGCGCAGGTCGTGGTGGTGACGCATCTGCCGCAGGTCGCGGCCTTCGCCGACCGGCAGTTGCTCGTCGAGAAGACCAATGACGGGTCGGTCACCCGGTCCGGGGTGAAGGTCCTGGAGGGCGAGGAACGGATCCGGGAGCTGTCCCGGATGCTCGCCGGGCAGGAGGACTCCGAGACGGCGCGGGCCCATGCGGAGGAGCTGCTGGAGACGGCCCGGGCGGACCGGTAACCGGCACCGCGGCGCCTGGTCGCCGGGGCGGACGACAACCGTCACCTCGGGCTGACCCTGGCCGGCGCTGCGGGCGGTCCGGCAGACGTCCGTGCCGGGCGGGGATGTCAGTGGCGGGCCGTAGGGTGGCCGCATGATCGAACGTGCCCCGAGGTTCCGCTCCTTCGGCCTCTGTGCCGCTCTCACTCGTGCCGCCGTCGCCGGACTGCGTGCCGCGGCTCCCGGTGGTCGTGCGCGCTGGGAGCGGAAGAACTACGCCGGTGGCACCGTGGAGTTGTACGCCGGTGCCGCCTGCGCGCTGGCCGCTGCCGTGGGTGCGGGGCGGATACGGCCGGCCGCCGGGGCCGCGGTCGCCGTCGCGGCAGCCTGCGGGGCGTACGACGACGTCGCCGGGGCCGGGAACCCCCGCCGCGGCTTCCGGGCGCACCTCGGCACTCTGCGGGACGGCGAAGTCACCAGCGGGGCGGTCAAGTTGATCGGGATCTCCGCCGCGGGGCTCGTGGCGGGCGCGTTCCTGAAGGAGCGGCCGGTGGACAAGGTGCTCGCGGGCGTGGTGATCGCCGGGGCCGCCCACTTCGTCAACCTCGTGGACGTACGCCCGGGCAGGGCCGCCGCAGCGGTCCTCGCGCTCGGTGCGCCGGGGCTGCTCCGGGCGGGGTCCGGCGCCGGGATCGCCGCCGCGGCCATGGGTGCCGCGGCTGCAGTACTGCCCGACGACCTCGGGGAGCGGGCGATGATCGGTGACACGGGCGCCCATGCGCTGGGCGCGGCCCTCGGCGCCGCCGTCGTCGCCGGGAACGGCCGGACCGGACTGGCCGTGCATGCAGCGGCCCTCGTGGCCGCCGCGGCGTACGGCGACAAGGTGAGCGAGGTGGCGCGGAGAGGGGGCGGGCGTTGACGTGGGGCGGCCCGACGGGGCGGCGCTGACGGGCGGCGCTGACGGGGGCGGGCAGGGCGGCAGGTCGGCCGAGGCGGGCCCGGTGAAGCAGTGGGTCCGGGCCGCCGGCGTGGCGCGCCTCCGCATTCGAACGGAACCTTGCGGACTTCACCCACGTGGGTGACTCCCCGTGCCGTCTCACCCGCCCCGCGCCCACCCGCTCTCCTCCCGCCGTTCCCTGAACGCCCGCGGCTCCTGGCATCCTTGGCGTAAAGACGTCGTACGCGTAGGGATCCTCGCGGTACACCCCCTCCGCCCGATCCTTCTGTACGTTCTTCGTGACCGCCCGACCCGAACCAGGAGCCCCGGCCACGTGACCCCCGTGAGCAGCCACGCACCGCACGGCCAGTCCTCGCTGCGCACCGTGCAGGTGCTGGGCGGCGGCAACGCCGGCAGCAGCGCGCATGTGCGATCGCTGGCGTCGGGGCTGGTCGCGAGGGGCGTGCGGGTCACCGTGTGCGCCCCCGTCGAGGCCGATCACCGCTACGACTTCAGGGGTACCGGCGCCGACCATGTGCACGTGCCGCGCAGCAGTGACCCCGCCTCGGTCGCCGCCCTGCGCGCCGCCTGCGCCGAAGCCGACCTGGTGCACGCGCACGGCCTGCACGCCTCCTTCCGTACCGTGCTGGCGCTCAGCGGGCGGCGTACCCCGCTCGTCGTCACCTGGCACGACCGGGCGCAGGCCGAGGGCGCCGCCCGCGCCCATCTCGTAGGGCTGTTGGAGCGGCGAGTCGTCAAGACCGCCTCCGTCGTGCTCGGGTCCACCTCGACGCTCGTGGACCGGGCCCGTCGCACCGGTGCCCGGGACGCGCGCCTCGCCGCCGTGGCCATGCCGGCGCCCCGCCGGGTCGTCGAGCCGGACGACCCCGACCGGCTACGCCCCAAGGTGCGTGCCGAACTCGGCTCCACCGGACGCCCGTTGCTGATCGCCGTCGGCTCGCTGGAGCGGCATCGCGGGTACGACGTGCTGCTGGACGCCGCGCGCGCGTGGCTGCGGCTCGATCCCGTGCCGCTGGTCGTGATCGCGGGCGAGGGCGCGCTGCGGGCGGCTCTGCAACGCCGGATCGAGGACGAGGGGCTGCCCGTACGGCTCATCGGGCGGCGCGACGACGTCTGCGAGCTGCTCGCCGCGGCCGACGTGGCACTCCTGACCAGCAGTTGGGAGTCCCGCTCGCTGCTGGCGCAGGAGGCCCTGCACGCGCGCGTGCCGCTCGTCGCCACCGACGTCGGCGGCATCCCGGAACTCGTCGGAGACGCGGCCGAACTCGTGCCGTACGGCGACGCGAAGGCCCTCGCCGACACCGTCGTACGGCTGCTCGCCGACCCCGAGCGGCAGGAACTGCTCAGGGAGCGGGGCGCGCGGCAGGCGGCGACCTGGCCGACCGAGGACGAGACCGTCGCCCAAGTCCTCAGCGTCTACGACGAGTTGACGCAGCCCCAACCCATGATCTGACCGCCCGCTACGGCACGTGCCGACGTGCCCGCAGCGCCAGGCTCAACGCCAGCACCGTCTGCGGGTCGTCGAGGTCCGTGCCCAGCAACTCGCCGATGCGGGCGAGGCGGTTGTAGAGCGTCTGCCGGTTCAGGTGCAGTTCGCGGGCCGTCTCCGCCTTCCGGCCCGCGTGCGCCAAGTACGTCTCGAGCGTGGGCAGCAGCGGCGGCCTGGACCGGTCGTCGTGGTCGCGGAGCGGGCCGATCGCGCGGTCCACGAAGGCAGCGAGGTCCGGATGGTCGCGCAGCCGCCACAGCAGCAGGTCGATGTCCAGGCGCCGGGCGTCGTACCAGGGGCGGTCCGACAGGCCCTGGGCCGCCGTCGCCGTCTCCGCCGCGTGTCTGAGGCCCGCCGAGGCCGCCGTCCAGCCACCGGCCACCCCGACGACCACGACCGGCGGCTGCGCCCCGTGCCGCTGGACCCCGGCACGTTCCACGCCCGCCCGCAGCGCCGTCGCGACCCGGTCCGCGACCGTCGACCGCTCCGACTCCGCGCGCAGCCCCAGCAACACCAGGACCCGGCCCTCCACGGGCCGTACGCCGAGCAGCACCGGAACCCCGACCGAGGCCAGCTCCTCCGCGACCGCGCGCGCCAGCACCGCCCAGCCTCCCCCGCTCTCGGCTCCGCCCGAGCCGCCGGCACCCCCACCGGCCGACAGCACGTCACCCAGCCGCATCACCACCGGCAGCAACGGGCTCCGGCCCGGCTTGAACCCCAGCACGCGCGCCTGCGCCGGGGCGTCCTCGGCCGTGATCCGGCCCTCCGCGAGGTCGGTGAGGAAGTCGCCACGCCCCCGTGCCGCCAGCTCCTCCTCCTGCCGGGCCTGCATCAGCACCACGGCCATGATGCCCGCGGCACGCTCGGCCGCCATCCGGTGAACGGGTGCGAGCGGGCCCCGGACCGGCAGGAGAACGAGCCGGGCACGCACCGAGCCCGTGCCCGGCCCGCCGCCCGGCACATCCACCAGCACTGACCCGACGGGCGGCGGCGCGTTTTTGTGCTGCCCCCGCAGCCCCTCCCACACCTGCAACGGGTCCGCGCCCTCGGGGCCCGCCCCGGCGGCATACAGCAGCAGACCCTCCGTCGTCTCCAGGAAGACCGGGTTTCCGCAGAAGTCGGCCAGGATCCCGAGCACTTGGGGCACCCCACCGCCGCCGAGCAGAGCCTGCGTGCACCGGCGGTGCACCTCCTCCGCCCGTTGCAGCAGTGCGTAGTGGCCGTTGACGATCTCGGTGTGGATCTCCTCGGTGACCGTCACGAACGGCACCTCGCGGTGCAGCTGCACCAGCGGCAGACCCGCCGTGCGGGCCGTGTCGATCAGCGCCGCGGGCAGCCGTGTGAAACGCGGGCCGAGCTCGACGACAAGGGCGGCGATGCCGCGCTCGGCCAGGGTGCGCACGAACGCGCGCTGGTCGGCCGGCCGGGTGCCGAGGCCGTAGCCGGTGGTCAGCAGCAGCTCGCCGCCCTTCAGCAGGGACGCGATGTGGGGCACCTCGCCCGCGTGCACCCAGCGCACGGTACGCCCCAGCCGGTCGCCGCCCGCGAGGATCTCCGGGAGCCCGCTGCGCAGGCCGGGAAGCTCCAGCGCCCGCCGCACGGTGATCCCGGCGCCCTGGGTGCCGAACCCGCTCTCCATACCGCCCGTACCGCCCGTACCGCTGTCCATAGGCGGACGCTACCCGGGGCGTGGCCCGATGACATATCCGGAAGGGGGGAGGGCCCGGGAAGTGCTCGTGAGCGGGGTGTTCGGCGGGCGGAGCGCTCACCCCGGCCGGACCGGGCCGGGGCGCGTGCCTGGCCCCCGGTGCCGCAGGAGAACGGCCGTCGGGCGGGGCATCGCAGAGGCTCTGTCAGCCGCCGTACGCCCCGGACGCCGTCAGTCGCAGTGCGGTGTCGATCAGCGGGACGTGGCTGAATGCCTGCGGGAAGTTGCCGACCTGGCGCTGGCGGACCGGGTCCCACTCCTCGGCCAGCAGACCGAGGTCGTTGCGCAGCGACAGCAGCTTCTCGAACAGCTTGCGGGCCTCGTCGACACGGCCGATCATCGCCAGGTCGTCCGCCATCCAGAACGAGCAGGCCAGGAAGGCGCCCTCGTCACCGGGAAGGCCGTCGACGCCCTCGTCCTCGCCCTCCGTCGGGTAGCGCAGGATGAAGCCGTCCGGCGTCGACAGCTCGCGCTGGATCGCCTCGATGGTGCCGATGACGCGCTTGTCGTCCGGCGGCAGGAAGCCCATCTGAGGGATCAGCAGCAGGGAGGCGTCCAGCTCCTTCGAGCCGTACGACTGCGTGAACGTGTTGCGCTCCTTGTCGTAGCCCTTCTCGCACACGTCCCGGTGGATCTCGTCGCGCAGTTCCTTCCAGCGCTCCAGCGGGCCGTCCGCGTCGCCGGACTCGATGAGCTTGATCGTCCGGTCGACGGCGACCCAGGCCATCACCTTGGAGTGCACGAAGTGGCGGCGCGGGCCGCGCACCTCCCAGATGCCCTCGTCCGGCTCCTGCCAGTGGTCCTCCAGGTAGCGGATCAGCTTCAGCTGGAGCAGGGAGGCGTAGTCGTTGCGGGCCAGGCCCGTCATGTGCGCCAGGTGCAGGGCCTCGGTGACCTCGCCGTACACGTCCAGCTGAAGCTGGTGCGCGGCGCCGTTGCCGACCCGCACGGGGGCGGATTTCTCGTAGCCGGGCAGCCAGTCCAGCTCGGCCTCGCCGAGCTCGCGCTCGCCGGCGATGCCGTACATGATCTGGAGGTTCTCCGGGTCGCCCGCGACGGCCCTGAGCAGCCACTCGCGCCAGGCTCGCGCCTCCTCGCGGTAGCCGGTGCGAAGCAGCGAGGACAGGGTGATCGCCGCGTCGCGCAGCCAGGTGTAGCGGTAGTCCCAGTTGCGGACGCCGCCGATGTCCTCGGGCAGCGAGGTCGTCGGGGCGGCCACGATGCCGCCCGTCGGGGCGTACGTCAGTGCCTTGAGGGTGATCAGCGAGCGGATGACCGCCTCGCGGTAGGGCCCGTGGTACGTACAGTGCTCGACCCACTCGCGCCAGAAGTCCTCCGTCGCCACCAGCGACTGCTCCGGCTCCGGCAGGGCCGGCGGCTGCTTGTGCGAGGGCTCCCAGGAGATGGTGAACGCGATCCGCTCGCCCGGGGCGACCGTGAAGTCCGAGTACGTCGTCAGCGACTTGCCGTACGTCTCGGTCTCCGCGTCGAACCACACGGAGTCCGGACCGGCGACGGCGACCGTACGGCCCTCGTGCTTGTGCACCCACGGCACGACCCGGCCGTAGGAGAAACGCATCCTGAGCGCCGAGCGCATCGGCACCCGGCCGGAGACGCCCTCCACGATCCGGATCAGCTGGGGCGCGCCGTCACGCGGCGGCATGAAGTCGATCACCCGGACCGTGCCGCGCGGCGTGTCCCACTCGGACTCCAGGATCAGGGAGTCACCGCGGTAGCTGCGCCGGGCCGCGGTGGGCGGCGGGGCGTCGGAGGCATGGGCGGGGCCGAGCCGCCAGAAGCCGTGCTCCTCGGTGCCCAGCAGGCCGGCGAAGATGGCATGCGAGTCGAAGCGGGGCAGGCACAGCCAGTCGACTGTGCCGTCCCGGCAGACCAGTGCGGCGGTCTGCATGTCTCCGATGAGTGCGTAGTCTTCGATGCGCCCGGCCACGTGCAACTCCAGTCGAACGGCCACGTCACCCCCTTCTGGCAAGGGGGCTCTCGCTAGTGCGGTCAAGGGGTGGGTTTTGTGATGCGTCGTTGAGCCGTGAAGCAAAGCAGTCGTCTCGGCCGTGAGGCAAAACGACAGTCTCTTCTCGGCGATCTCTGCTCAACGAACTGACGAGCTCTTGTTGTTCCGGTGGTTACGGGCGAGGGGTGGTGCCGTGTTGCCGGCCGGGCTCGGCAGCGAATGTCCGAGCAGGATACGACGCACGTAGATGATCTGCGTGCCGCTCCGGGCAACCCGGGTCGGCCGAACGGGTGAGCAATGGGTGACCGATGCGCGGGAAATCGGTGAAGCGTGCGGATCCGTGCCCACTCGTGCGCGGAGCGTGGCCGGAAGCCATCGGTCCCCGTCGCTGATACCCTGGTAGCCCGTGGACCGGTGGGCGTGAAGACCCCCGAACCGCACTTCAAGATCGCGACCACGGGAGCCCCCTCTTGGCCATGCCGCCCGCTGCTTTTCGAAACAGCACCACGACGACCAAGCACATCTTCGTCACCGGGGGTGTCGCCTCCTCGCTCGGCAAGGGCCTGACGGCCTCCAGCCTCGGCATGCTCCTCAAGGCGCGGGGTCTGCGCGTCGTCATGCAGAAGCTGGACCCGTACCTCAATGTCGACCCTGGCACGATGAACCCCTTCCAGCACGGTGAGGTGTTCGTCACCAACGACGGCGCCGAGACCGACCTGGACATCGGCCACTACGAGCGATTCCTCGACCGCGACCTGGACGGATCCGCGAACGTCACCACCGGTCAGGTGTACAACACCGTGATCGCCAAGGAGCGGCGCGGCGAGTACCTGGGCGACACCGTGCAGGTCATCCCGCACATCACCAACGAGATCAAGCACCGCATCCGCCGCATGGCGACGGACGAGGTCGACGTCGTGATCACGGAGGTCGGCGGCACGGTCGGCGACATCGAGTCGCTGCCGTTCCTGGAGACCGTCCGCCAGGTCCGTCACGAGGTCGGCCGGGACAATGTCTTCGTCGTCCACATCTCGCTCCTGCCGTACATCGGCCCCTCGGGTGAGTTGAAGACGAAGCCGACCCAGCACTCGGTTGCGGCTCTGCGCAACATCGGTATTCAGCCAGATGCGATCGTGCTGCGCTGCGACCGTGAGGTGCCCACCGCGATCAAGCGCAAGATCTCGCTGATGTGCGACGTCGACGAGGCGGCCGTGGTGGCCTGCCCCGACGCCCGCTCGATCTACGACATCCCGAAGACCGTGCACGGCGAGGGCCTGGACGCCTATGTCGTCCGCAAGCTCGACCTGCCGTTCCGCGACGTGGACTGGACGACCTGGGACGATCTGCTGGACCGCGTCCACAACCCCGACCACGAGATCACCCTCGCGCTGGTCGGCAAGTACATCGACCTGCCCGACGCCTACCTCTCGGTCACCGAGGCACTGCGCGCCGGCGGCTTCGCCAACCGGGCCCGCGTGAAGATCAAGTGGGTCACCTCCGACGACTGCAAGACCCCGGCCGGTGCCAAGCAGCAGCTGGGCGACGTGGACGGCATCTGCATCCCGGGCGGCTTCGGCGACCGCGGTGTGCTCGGCAAGGTCGGCGCGATCAAGTTCGCCCGCGAGAACCGGATCCCGCTGCTCGGCCTGTGCCTGGGTCTTCAGTGCATCGTGATCGAGGCGGCCCGCAACCTCGCCGGCATCTCCGACGCCAACTCCACCGAGTTCGACCCGGCCACCGGCCACCCGGTCATCTCCACGATGGCCGAGCAGCTCGACATCGTCGCCGGTGAGGGCGACATGGGCGGCACGATGCGGCTCGGCATGTACCCGGCCAAGCTGGCGGAGGGCTCCATCGTGCGCGAGGTGTACGACGGCAAGGAGTACGTCGAGGAGCGGCACCGTCACCGGTACGAGGTGAACAACTCCTACCGGGCGGAGCTGGAGAAGAAGGCCGGCGTCCTGTTCTCCGGGGTGTCGCCCGACGGCAAGCTCGTCGAGTACGTCGAGTACCCGCGCGACGTCCACCCCTACCTGGTGGCCACGCAGGCCCACCCCGAACTGCGCTCGCGTCCGACGCGCCCGCACCCGCTGTTCGCCGGGCTCGTGAAGGCCGCCGTCGAGCGTCAGCTGGGTGAGGGGGCCCGGCCGCAGGGCGAGGGCGCCGACAAGAATTCGAAGTAACACGAGAGTTGTACGGTGGCCGGGGTGCAAACCTTCAAAGGTGGGCACCCCGGTTTTCCTTTGGCGGGTTCTTTTTGAAAGCGTGTGGAAGGGCAGGGCATGACGATCAAGGACACCCCGCAGGAGTGGGAGATCCGGGCGACGGACACCCCCTTCGTGGGCAACAAGACCTCCGTCCGCACGGACGACGTGGTCATGCCCGGTGGCTCGGTGGTGCACCGCGACTACCAGGTCCACCCCGGCTCGGTGGCCGTCCTCGCCCTCGACGCCGAGGACCGCGTCCTGCTCATCAAGCAGTACCGCCACCCCGTACGGCACAAGCTGTGGGAGATCCCGGCCGGACTGCTCGACGTCCCCGGTGAGAACCCGCTGCACGCCGCCCAGCGCGAGCTGTACGAGGAGGCGCACGTCAAGGCCGAGGACTGGCGGGTGCTGACGGACGTGTACACGACTCCCGGCGGCTGCGACGAGGCCGTACGGATCTTCCTCGCCCGTGATCTGTCCGAGGCGGACGGGGAGCGCTTCGAGGTGGAGGACGAGGAGGCCGACATGGAGCACGCGCGCGTGCCGGTCGACGAGCTCGTCCGAGGCGTGCTCGCGGGCGAGCTGCACAACAACTGCCTCGTCGTGGGCGTCCTGTCACTGGTCGCCGCGAGGAACGGCGACGGCCTCGACGCGCTGCGCCCGGCGGAGGCGCCTTGGCCGGCGCGCCCCTTCGACTCCTGAAGGCGGCCGCCCGAGCCGGCACGTCCGCATCACACTCGGACCGCTGCGCATCGCACTCGACCACCGCGCATCGCACTCGGACGACCCCACATACCCCCTCCGGTGTGAAGATCGGCTGATCCGATCGGGGGACCCGTCCGCCGTGCTCCGCACGGAACGTAGCAGAGCGTGAACTAGGCTCTGAACACGCCCGAACCGGAGTCCCGGCGGGCCGGTGCGTGTGGTGGGACGGGAGCGTGGCCCGTGACGGATCAGGTGGTGGACACAGGCGGCGTAAAGGTGTCGGCGCATTCCTCGGCCGACTACCAATTCCTGGGCCGGACGCGTGAGTTGAAGGAGCTGCGCGCCGACATCGAACGGGCCGGCCTGGACACCCTCTCCGGACGCAAGGCGCCACGCGCGCGCGTCCTGCTCATCGCGGGCCGCCCCGGCTCGGGCCGCACCGCGCTCGCCGAGGAACTCGTACGGCAGGTGGCGGACCGCTACGAGGACGGTGTGCTGCGCGCCCGGCTGAGTGAACCCGACGGCACCCCCGTTCCGGTCGGCCGGGTCGCCCGTGAGCTGCTGGCCGCCCTGGACCGGCCGACCCCGCCCGGCGCCGCCGAGGACGACCTCACGGCGTCCCTGCGCAAGGCCCTGGCAGACCGCCGGGTGCTGCTCCTGCTGGACGACGCCGCCGAGGCGGAGCAGGTCGACGCCCTGTTGCCGGACAGCCCCGGGTGCCTGGTCGTCGCCGTCTCCGGCGGGCCGCTCACCGGGATCTCGGACGTACGGCCCTGCACGCTCGGCGGCATGGACACCAAGTCGGCCGTCGAGCTGCTGTCCCGGCGGGCCGGCTCGGTCCGCATCACCGTCGACCCGCGTTCCGCCGAGGGCCTGGTCGAGGTCTGCCAGGGGCAGCCCGCCGCCCTGGTGCTGGCCGCCGGCTGGCTCGCCGCCCGCCCCAAGTCGACCGTCGCCGACCTCGCCAAGCACCTACGCGCCGAGGGCGAGGAGGGCGCACCGCTCGCCCGGATGTTCCGGCTCGTCCACGGGGCCCTGCCGACCACCGCCGCCCGGATACTGCGCCTGCTCTGTCTCGCCCCGGGCGGCTTCGTCGACCCGCACGTCGCCTCCGCCCTCGCCGGCTCCTCGGTCGACGGCGCCCGCACCACGCTGGACGAACTGGTCCTGCTCGGCCTCCTGCGCGCCGTCGACTCCCCGCTGCCGCAGTACCAGGTGCCGGCCTGCCTCCACCCCCACCTCAAGGCGCTCACCGAGAGCCAGGACCGCCCCGCCGAGCTCCAGCTCGCCTACGCCCGGATGCTGGAGCGCACGGTACGGCTGCTGCAGTCCTGCCGGGCGATCACCGAGACGGACAGCCCCGAGACCCGGCAGAAGCTCCTGGAGATGCCCCGCGCCCTGCGCTTTCCCAACCCCAGGGCCGCCGCGGACTGGCTGAGCATCCGCAGGCCCGCCCTGCTGGCCGCGGCCCGCGCCGCGGTCGCCGACGGGGAGCTGGACACCCTCGCCCGACGCCTGATGTCCCAGCTGGTCAGGGCGCTGGTCGTGCATGTCGGCACCCAGGCCGCCGCCGGTGATCTGTACGACATCCACGGCCTGGTCCTGGACGTGGCCGAGCGGCAGAACCTGCCCCGCGAGAAGGCCGCGGCCCTGCTGAACCTCGGGGACGTCGACGCCCGGACGGGGCGCACCCGGGCGGCCCTGGTGCGCTACCGGGCCGCGCTGGACGCCGGTCGGGAGGCCGAGGACCCCTATGCGGCCGGCCGCGCGATGGAATCCGTAGGCGGTGCCCACCTGGAGCTCGGGGACTACGACCGGGCGGCCGACTGGTTCGGCCGGGCGCTGGCCCAGCGGCTGGCCCGCGGCGAGCGCGCGGACGCCGCCAGGCTGTACGGCCGTATCGCCGCCGCGCACACCTTCGCGGGCCGCTACGGCGAGGCGATGCGCAACTGGCGGGCCGCGATCGCCGGGCACCGCAAGAACGGCGATGTCGCCGGGCATGCCCGGGCCTTGAGTGAGCTGGCGCGGGTCCAGGAGTACGCGGGGCGCCCCGAGGAGTCGCTGCGCACCTGCCAGGAGGCGGTGGACTGGGCGCGGCGTGCCGAGGACCCCCGGTTGCAGGCGGCGCTGTATCTGCGGCTCGCCGACACCCTGGAGCACCTGGGCGATCCCGCGGCGGCGCAGCTGCACCGGAGCGCCGCCGGGCGGATGCTGGGAGAGGAGCCTGAGGAGCTCGATGTGGCCGGGTCCGGGCCCGAGCAAGACGCTTTCGAGCCGGAAGCCGACTCTAACGCCTGCGAAATCCGTAGTGCATCCGCTGAAGATTGATGCAATGAAAGGCTAGACAGCGGGAACACCTTCATTAGACTGGCTCTGCCGCACCTTCTCCTGCGGTGTCTCCTGGTGTGCCCCCGCATGCCTGGATATGTCTTGCAATGCCCCACACCCCCTGAGTCAAGGACCGTGATCGACGTGAAGGTCGGCATCCCCCGCGAGGTCAAGAACAACGAGTTCCGGGTGGCCATCACCCCCGCCGGCGTGCTCGAGCTGGTACGCCACGGCCACCAGGTCGTCATCGAGCAGGGCGCCGGTATCGGCTCGTCCATCCCGGATGCCGAGTACGTGGCCGCCGGAGCGCAGATCCTGCCGACCGCCGACGAGGTCTGGGCCACCGCCGACCTGCTGCTGAAGGTCAAGGAGCCCATCGCCGAGGAGTACCACCGCCTCCGCAAGGACCAGACGCTCTTCACCTACCTGCACCTGGCCGCCTCCAAGGAGTGCACGGACGCCCTCATCGAGTCCGGCACCACGGCCATCGCCTACGAGACGGTCGAGCTGCCCTCCCGCGCCCTGCCGCTGCTCGCCCCCATGTCCGAGGTCGCGGGCCGGCTGGCCCCGCAGGTCGGCGCCTACCACCTGATGCGCGCCAACGGCGGGCGCGGTGTGCTGCCCGGCGGAGTCCCCGGCGTGCTCGCCGGCAAGGCCGTCGTCATCGGCGGCGGTGTCTCCGGCTGGAACGCCGCGCAGATCGCCATCGGCATGGGCTTCCACGTGACCCTGCTCGACAAGGACATCAACAAGCTCAAGGAGGCCGACAAGATCTTCGGTACGAAGATCCAGACCGTCGTCTCCAACACCCTCGAGCTGGAGAAGGCCTGCCTGGAGGCCGACCTCGTCATCGGCGCCGTGCTCATCCCGGGCGCCAAGGCCCCCAAGCTGGTCACCAACGAGCTGGTCTCCCGGATGAAGCCCGGAAGTGTCCTTGTCGACATCGCGATCGACCAGGGCGGTTGCTTCGAGGACTCCCGTCCCACGACGCACGCCGAGCCGACCTTCCCGGTCCACAACTCGGTCTTCTACTGCGTCGCCAACATGCCCGGCGCGGTGCCCAACACCTCGACCTACGCGCTCACCAACGCCACGCTGCCCTACATCGTCGAGCTCGCCAACAAGGGCTGGGCCGAGGCGCTGCGCCGTGACCCCGCGCTGGCCCGGGGCCTGAACACGCATGACGGCAAGGTGGTTTACCGCGAGGTGGCGGAGGCGCACGGCCTGGAGCACGTGGAGCTCACCTCGCTGCTCGGCTGAGCCGTTCCGCTAAGTCACTTTCTGGTAAAGGCGATACGTCAACACGAGTCGTCAACCGTACGCACCCGGCCGGACCTTGCCCGAAAAGGTCCGGCCGGATGTGTGTATGGTCACTTTGCGACTCTCGGTCAACTCGCCTCGAACGCAACCCTTCGACCGATTCGCACACCGGTGAAACCTGCTGTGCGACGGCCGTACGCCCTTGACAGCGGGATGTTTCATTGTCGACACATCTGCCCGGTGTGGCGGATTGTGTTGCTGCGGACCGCCGACACGCCATAGAGTCGCCAACCGTCGGCATGGTGCCACGCTGACCTGTCTAGAAATTTCCTGGTCACCAAGGAGGTAAGACGACTTGTGAATGAGTCGACATTTTCTCCCGGGGGTGGTCAACCAGGAATGCCTGTACGGGGCCAGGGTCCCGCGGGATTCGAGGCTGTCGGCTCCGTCGCTGTCCGAACCTTCGCAGCCCAGCAGAGCCAGACCAGCCCCCACACGGCTCTGTCAGCAAACCAGAGCATGGATGGCCATCACGTGAACGCCATGGCCGGCGACGGAAGTGGCGCGCCCCACAACCACTTCGCCGACTACGACGAACTGCCCGAAGGGCACTTCTACGACCCCGACGCGGAGTACGAGCCCGACCCGGAGTACGCGGCCACGCTCGCGCCCGACGCCGCCCGGCAGCGCCGCGAGCGCGTCGGCCCGACCGGACGCCCGCTGCCGTACTTCCCGATCCCGGGTCCGCTGACCGACCACGGTCCCGCGAAGATCATCGCGATGTGCAACCAGAAGGGCGGCGTCGGCAAGACCACGTCGACCATCAACCTGGGTGCCGCGCTCGCGGAGTACGGACGCCGGGTGCTGCTCGTCGACTTCGACCCTCAGGGCGCGCTCTCGGTCGGCCTCGGCGTCAACCCGATGGAGCTCGACCTCACCGTCTACAACCTGCTCATGGAGCGGGGCATGTCGGCCGACGAGGTGCTCCTGAAGACGGCGGTCCCCAACATGGACCTGCTGCCCAGCAACATCGATCTGTCCGCCGCCGAGGTCCAGTTGGTGAGCGAGGTCGCGCGCGAGTCGACGCTCCAGCGGGCCCTGAAGCCGCTGCTGCCCGACTACGACTTCATCGTGATCGACTGTCAGCCCTCGCTCGGCCTGCTCACCGTCAACGCGCTGACGGCCGCGCACAAGGTGATCGTGCCGCTCGAGTGCGAGTTCTTCGCGCTGCGCGGTGTGGCGCTGCTGACCGAGACCATCGAGAAGGTCCAGGAGCGGCTGAACCCGGAGCTGGAGCTCGACGGGATCCTCGCCACGATGTACGACTCGCGCACCGTGCACAGCCGTGAGGTGCTCGCGCGTGTCGTCGAGGCGTTCGACGACCACGTCTACCACACGGTCATCGGGCGCACGGTCCGCTTCCCGGAGACCACGGTCGCCGGTGAGCCGATCACCACGTACGCCTCCAACTCCGTCGGTGCCGCCGCCTATCGTCAGCTCGCCAGGGAGGTGCTCGCCCGGTGTCACGCCGAGTGAGTCTGCCGGGGGCCGACGAACTGTTCCGCACGACAGGGGGTACGGCGCTCCAGCCGTCCACTCCCCGGCGCCCGGCCAACGGCGAGGCCCGGGTGCCGGCTCCCGCGGGGGAGAGCGACGCCGCTGCCGCCGCCGAGGACGCGCCGCAGTCGGTGCCCGCGCAGGGCGGCGACGGTGACGGCGCGGAACATGTGGCGGCCGACGCGGAGTCCGTCGACGCCGGGGAGTCGCGCAGCCGGGCCGAGCGCTCCGCTCGCCGCCAGGGCGCGCAGGAAGGTTCTGGCGGCCCGTCCGCGGGTGCCGCCGGCGGGCCCGGCTCCGCCGCTCAGCCGCGCAAGCGGGGGCGTTCGGCCTCGCGCCGTCCCAGTGGCCGCGAACGGCACGACGAGAAGATCACCGTGTATGTGTCGGCCGAGGAGCTCATGGATCTGGAACACGCGCGCCTGGTGCTCCGGGGCGAGCACGGACTGGCCGTCGACCGCGGGCGGATCGTCCGCGAGGCGGTGGCCGTGGTGCTCGCCGATCTGGAGACCCGAGGAGACGCCAGCATCCTCGTACGACGGCTTCGCGGGCGGTAGCGGTAGCCTGCGGGGGCTATGACCTCGAACAACGTTCCCGTCCCTGGCGCCGGTACCTCCGGCGGCCGGCGGCGTGCGCTGGGGCGGGGGCCGGGCGCGACGCCGATGGCTCCGCCGGTGGAGCCGGAACTCGAGGTCGCCGTAGCGGAACCCGAGGCCCTCCAAGCGGTACCGAAACGTGTCGTGCCGGAACCGCGCACGGTCGAGCCGGAGCCGGAGCCGGAACCCGAGGTCGCGGAACCGGAGCACGAGGTCGCGGAACCGGAATCCGTCGTACCGGAGCCAGGGCCCCTGGTACCGGAACCCGTCGTACCGGAGCCGGAACCCGTCGTACCGGAGCCGGAACCCGTCGTACCGGACCCGGCGGCTCAGGTCGATGAGCCCGGCGGTGTCTTCAAGGTCCGCCTCTCCAACTTTGAGGGGCCCTTCGATCTGCTCCTCCAGCTGATCTCCAAGCACAAGCTGGACGTCACCGAGGTCGCGCTGTCCAAGGTGACCGACGAGTTCATGGCGCACATCCGGGCGCTGGGGCCGGACTGGGACCTGGACGAGACCACCGAGTTCCTGGTCGTCGCCGCCACCCTGCTCGATCTCAAGGCGGCCCGCCTGCTGCCCGCGGCCGAAGTCGAGGACGAGGGTGACCTGGCCCTCCTCGAAGCCCGGGACCTGTTGTTCGCGCGGCTGCTCCAGTACCGGGCGTACAAGCAGATCGCCGACATCTTCAGCCGGCGGCTGGACGACGAGGCCCGGCGCTATCCACGGACCGTCGGACTGGAGCCGCACCACGCCGAGCTGCTGCCCGAGGTCGTCATCAGCATCGGGGCGGAAGGATTCGCCAGACTCGCGGTCAAGGCGATGCAGCCCAAGCCCAAGCCGCAGGTGTACGTCGACCACATCCACGCCCCGCTGGTGAGCGTGCAGGAGCAGGCGGGCATCGTCGTCGCACGGCTGAAGGAACTCGGCGAGGCGAGCTTCGGCGCCCTCGTCGAGGACACCGACGACACCCTCACCGTCGTGGCGCGCTTCCTCGCGCTGCTGGAGCTGTACCGGGAGAAGGCCGTGGCCCTCGACCAGGAGACGGCGCTCGGGGAGCTCCTGGTCCGCTGGACCGGCGGGGACGGGGACGAGACGCCCAGGGTGACCGACGAGTTCGACCGGCCCCCGGAGCTGCCGAAGGAGGAGAAGAAGGCGTGAGCGAGCAGACCACCGAGCTTCCGGCAGGGCTGCGTACCGTGGCCGACCTCGACCTCAAGCCCGCCCTCGAGGCGATGCTCATGGTCGTGGACGAGCCGGCGACCGAGGAGCGCCTGGCGAAGCTCCTGGAACGTCCGCGCCGGCAGATCGCCGACGCCCTGCGGGAGCTTGCCGACGAGTACGCCGTGCAGGGACGGGGCTTCGAGCTGCGGTTCGTCGCGGGCGGCTGGCGTTTCTACACCCGCCCCGAGTACGCGGCGGCCGTGGAGCGCCTGGTCCTGGACGGCCAGACGGCCCGTCTCACGCAGGCCGCCCTGGAGACCCTCGCGGTGGTCGCCTACCGCCAGCCGGTCAGCCGCAGCCGCGTCTCCGCCGTACGCGGAGTCAACTGCGACGGTGTCATGCGGACCCTCCTTCAGCGCGGACTGGTCGAGGAGGAGGGCACGGAACCCGAAACAGGTGCGATCCTGTACAGGACGACGAACTACTTCCTGGAGCGGATGGGCCTGCGGGGTCTGGACGAGCTCCCGGAGCTCGCGCCCTTCCTCCCGGAGGCGGAGGCGATCGAGGCCGAGACCCAGGAGGGGGTGCCGTCGTTCGACCCGGACGCTCCCGATGACGGTCCGGGCGCCCCGGCCCCCCGGGGCACCGACGACGTAGACGACCAGACGGAACTTTGATGCGAAGCAGCGGCAGCGGCAGCGGCAAGAGCGGCGGGCGCGGTAACCACCGCGGTGCCGGCAACAACAGGGACCAGAAGCAGGGCGGCCAGGGCGGCCGTCCGCGCAAGCCCCGTCCCGAGGAGCGCCGCTACGACGTGGGCCCCGGGGCGACGAAGGACGGCCCGAAGTCGGGGCGGGGCGCCTCCGCGCGCGGCGGTGCCAAGGGCGGGCCCAAGCAGTCCCAGCAGGGCGGTCGCGGCCGTACGGCGCCGGCGCGCTCGCGTGAGTACGAGGCGCGGGCCGAGGAGCGCAACCGCGAGCGGTACGCGGGCAAGGAGGACGTCAAGCTCCCCAAGACCTTCCCCGGCGCCGAGCAGGAGGGCGAGCGGCTCCAGAAGGTGCTCGCGCGCGCGGGCTACGGGTCCCGGCGTGCCTGTGAGGAGCTGATCGACGAGGCGCGTGTCGAGGTCAACGGCGAGATCGTCACCGAGCAGGGCCTGCGCGTCGACCCCGAGAAGGACGAGATCAAGGTGGACGGCCTGACCGTCGCCACGCAGTCGTACCAGTTCTTCTCGCTGAACAAGCCCGCCGGTGTCGTCTCCACGATGGAGGACCCCGAGGGCCGTCAGTGCCTCGGCGACTACGTCACCAACCGCGAGACGCGACTGTTCCACGTCGGCCGGCTCGACACCGAGACCGAGGGTGTCATCCTGCTCACCAACCACGGCGAGCTGGCCCACCGCCTCACCCACCCCAAGTACGGCGTCAAGAAGACCTATCTGGCGGCCATCGTGGGCCCGATCCCGCGCGACCTGGGCAAGCAGCTCAAGGACGGCATCCAGCTGGAGGACGGGTACGCGCGCGCCGACCACTTCCGGGTCGTCGAGCAGACCGGTAAGAACTATCTGGTCGAGGTCACCCTGCACGAGGGTCGCAAGCACATCGTGCGCCGCATGCTGGCGGAGGCGGGCTTCCCCGTCGAGAAGCTGGTGCGTACGTCCTTCGGGCCGATCACCCTCGGCGACCAGAAGTCCGGCTGGCTGCGACGGCTGTCGAACACCGAGGTCGGGATGCTGATGCAGGAAGTCGATCTGTAGTCCCGCCCGTGTACGCACGCGCGTGCAGGCCGGTCCCGGATCCGATCCGGGGCCGGCCGATGTGTTTTCGCCGCCGCGTCGGTCTGTATCGACGACGGAGGGAGCGGGGATGGACACGACCACGGGCATGGACTGCGGGGAGCTGCTGGAACGGTCGCTCGGCTATGCGCTGGGCAGCGTCGCCGGCGTGGAGGCCGCGGGGCTGGGGCGCGGGACGCCATGCGCCCAGTGGGATCTGGGGGAGTTGCTGGGGCATCTCGACGACTCGCTGGACGCCCTGTACGAGGGCCTGACCGGCGGGCGGATCGGGCTGTTCCCCCGCGCCGACCGGGCCTGCGGCTTCCGCACGCGCGCGTGCGCGGTTCTCGGCGCCTGGGCGTCCGGGCCGCGGCAGTCGGCGCTGGTGGGGGATCGGGCGCTGGATGTGCGGACGATGGCCGCCGTGGGTGCCGTGGAGATCGCCGTGCACGGATGGGACGTCGCCCAGGCCGGAGGCCGGCCGCGGCCACTGCCCGACGCGCTCGCGGCCGATCTGCTGCCCGTCGCGCGGTACGCGGTCGGCGAGGCGGACCGGGGCGTGCGGTTCGGTGAACCGGTCGCCGTACCGAAGTGGGCCGGTCCCGATGTGCGGCTGCTCGCCTACCTGGGCAGGCGCGCCTGCCTCCCCGAGTGACAGAAGGTTGCGGCAGGGGGTTGCGGCCGTGCATCCGCCCTATTTATGGTCGAGTTGACTATTAAGAGGGTGGGTTCGCATGGGCCACGACACGAGGGGCCACGACACGACGGCCTACGACGCGATGGACTACGACAAGTACGCGTACGAGCCCTTCGCCGTCACCGCCGACCTCGCCGTCCTCACCATCCGTGAGGGCGTCCTGCACGTCCTGCTCGTCGAGCGCGGACAGGAGCCCTACCGCGGTCACTGGGCGCTGCCCGGTGGCTTCGTGCAGTCGGACGAGTCGGCGGAGACGGCGGCCCGGCGTGAACTGGCCGAGGAGACCGGCCTGTCGGACGTCTCCGGGCTGCATCTGGAGCAGCTGCGGACCTACAGCGAGCCCGACCGCGACCCCCGCATGAGGGTCGTGACCGTCGCCTTCACGGCCCTGCTGCCCCACCCGCCCGAACCGCGCGGCGGCAGCGACGCCGCACAGGCCCGCTGGGTGCCCTACGCCGGGGCCGGGCCGCTCGCCTTCGACCACGACCGGATCCTCGCCGACGCCCACGACCGCGTCGGCGCCAAGCTGGAGTACTCGAGCCTCGCGACCGCCTTCTGTCCGCCCGAGTTCACGCTCGGCGAGCTCCAGCGCGTCTACGAGGTGGTGTGGGGCACGGCCCTCGACCGGCCCAACTTCCGCCGCAAGGTGCTCGCCACACCGGACTTCGTCGAACCCGTCCCCGGCGCCGCCCGCCTCACCGGAGGCCGCGGCAAACCGGCGGCGCTGTACCGCGCGGGCACCGCCACCGCCCTCCACCCACCCTTGCTCCGGCCGACTCCGGAAGGACCCCTCGCATGACCCCGCCCACGACCACCGTCCGCAAGCGCGCCGCCACCGGCTCCCTGATCGGGCTCGCCCTCGGGGACGCCCTGGGGTTCCCGACCGAGTTCGCCGACGTGCCCTCGATCCTCGCCAAGTGCGGGCCGTGGCGCGAGATGGAGCTGCCGGCACCGGCGATCGTCACCGACGACACCCAGATGACGCTGGCGCTCGGGCGAGGGCTGCGGACGGCGATGGACCGCGGGACGCTCGTGCCCAAGCGGCTGGAGCGGCCGGTGCGGGAGGAGTTCGTCGACTGGTACCGGTCACCGGAGAACAACCGTGCGCCAGGCCGCACCTGCCTGGTCGCCTGCAATCTGCTGAAGGACGAGAGCAGGCCCTGGCAGGACGCCAGTCAGATCGGCTCCAAGGGCTGCGGCGCCAACATGCGCGTCGCGCCGATCGGGCTCGTCCCCGGCCTCAGCGACGAACAGCGCGCGGGCGCCGCCCAGTTGCAGTCCGCCCTCACCCACGGTCATCCGACGGCCCTCGCCGCGTCCGACCTGACCGCGCACGCCGTACGCCTTCTCGCGCAGGGCGCCGAGCCGACCGGGCTGGTCGGGCTGCTGCGGTCGTACGCCTACGACAACCGCACCCGCTACCACGAGCGCTGGCTCGGTGACCTGTGGACCCGCAGCCAGGACCCGAGCCCCGGGCACTTCATCGCGCGCGGCTGGGACGAGTGCCTGGGGGTCCTGGACCGTCTCCAGGACGCCGTGCGGTCCGTCTCGCCGGAGACCGACCCCTGTCAGGCCACCGGCGAGGGCTGGATCGCCGAAGAGGCCCTGGCGAGCGGTCTGCTGTGCTTCCTGTGGTTCGTCGACGAGCCGCTGACGGCCCTGCGGCGGGCCGCCTGCACCGCCGGTGACTCGGACTCGATCGCCTGCCTGGCGGGCGCGTTCGCGGGTGCCTGGCTGGGAGCCGACGCCTGGCCCACGACCTGGGCCGACCGGATCGAGTACCGGGGCGATCTGCTGGCCCTCGGCGCACTCTGGGACGCTTGACGGATGATCGACGCCCTCGACATCGACCTCGCGCCCGTCGTCGCCGAGCAGCCCGACCCGGTGCTGTTCGCGACCGTCTCCGGCGCGCATCTGTACGGCTTCCCGTCGCGCGACTCCGACGTGGACCTGCGCGGCGTTCACCTGCTGCCGGCCGCCGACCTCGTCGGGCTGCGCGAGCCCGACGAGACGCGGTCACGGATGTGGGTGCGCGACGGCGTCGAAATGGACTTGGTCACGCACGACCTGCGCAAGTTCGTACGGCTGATGCTGCGCCGCAACGGCTATGTGCTGGAGCAGCTGCTCTCCCCGCTCGTCGTGCACACCACGGACGCCCACCGGGAGCTGGCCGCGCTCGCGCCCGGGGTCCTGACCGGTCATCACGCCCACCACTACCGCGGGTTCGCGGGCACCCAGTGGCGGCTGTTCGAGAAGACCGGGGAGCTCAAACCGCTGCTGTACACCTTCCGGGTGCTGCTCACCGGCATTCACCTGATGCGCAGCCACGAGGTGCAGCCGCATCTGCCGACGCTGATCGGACACGTCGACGCCCCCGCCTATCTGCCGGAGCTGATCGCCGCGAAGGCGGAGCAGGAACACGGGGCCGCCGATGTCGACCACGCGCGTGCGGGCCGACGTCGAGCGGCTGCACGGTGTGCTGGACGAGGCGCAGGCGGCCTCAGCCCTGCCCGACGCCCCGAGCGTCCACGACGCCCTGCACGCCTTCCTCGTACGGAGCCGGCTGGAGGGCTGAGGCACGGCGGACCCGGATCAGGAAGTCCTCGACCCGGCGGCGGTCCGGCCCGGCCGGGAGCGGACTGTGCCGGGCGGCCTCCTCGGCCTCGCCCGCCAACCGGGTCATCCGGGACTCGAACTGAGCCCATGGGACGTCACCGCGCTTGACCTCCAGCAGCGCCTCGCGTTCGACGCCCACGTCGATCGTCAGGCGTCCGGTGCGCAGCAGGTCGCGGGCGCCGGCCAGAAGGCGCAGCAGGTGCATCGCGTGCTTCCAGCGGGGGGCGCCGTGGCGGCGGACGTCGGCCTCGAGCTTCTTGCGCTGGCCGAGCGCATAGCGCGTGAACGTCTCATGGGCCTGGCGGGACAGAAACGCCTCACGCAGGGCGAGCAGCTCACGGCCGGTGTCGTCGACGTACTCCACGATCGGGGAGTGCAGGCACTCCAGGATGTTCGGGTTGGCACGCAGCGCCAGCTCGCAGAAACGCTCCAGTTCCCAGCTGAACTGCTCCGCACGGGGGCCGTCGACATGCGTCGGCGGCTTGTCGAAGCGCCAGAAGAGGGGAGTGGGGGCCAGGAACACGCCCCGGCGGTCGGTGTCGCTGTCGTCCGTCGCCAGACCGAAGGCGCGCGAGCCCATCACACAGGCGTAGATCGTGTGGTCGCGTACCAGGGTCTCGGGATGCATGCCCCGGAGCGTACGCGGCGGATCACGCCAGCCGGATCGAATTTCCCTCCACCACGATGTTCTTCTCGGGCAGCGGCCGGGTCGCCGGCGGGTTCTCCACCGCCCCGTCCGTGATGCTGAACTTGCTGCCGTGGCAGGGGCAGTTGATCGTGCCGTCCGTGACACTGCCCACCGTGCACCGCTGATGCGTGCAGATCGCGGAGAAGGCCTTGAACTGGCCCTGCTCCGGCTGGGTCACCACCACCTCCTCGGCCTTGAAGATCTTCCCGCCGCCCACCGGGATCTCGCTGGTGGTGGTCAGCTCCCGGCCGGGGGTGGCGGTCGTGGGCGAGGCCGTCTCGCCGCTGTCGTCGGAATCGCCGCAGCTCACGATGAACGCCGAGGCGCTCGCCGCGCCCGTCGCGATGAGGATCGTGCGCCGCGTCGGACGGTTGGTCATGTCGTCACTCCGAAGGTGCCGGGCAGTCGCTCCGGACGGAGCAACAGCATCTTCGCATCGAATGCGACCAAGAAGAAGCAAGCTGGGGTGAAGCGCAAGAAAAGGTGCATTTGAGGCGTGCGGGAGCCCGGTGCAGACCGGGTTCCGGCATGCAGGACGGCACCCGGCGCGGCACCCGGCTCTGCACCGGGGCGGCAGCCGTCTCAGCGGGCGGGCGACGTGCGCCGGGCGCCCCCGGGCTGACTAGGCTGGACAGTCGTAGAGCCGATCCGTACTCAGCAAGGAGCAGCGCCGTGGCGGTACGAGCGGTCCGGGGGGCCGTCCAACTGGAGCGTGACGAGGCCGGCCACATGGACGAGCAGGTCGGTGCCCTGCTCACCGCGATCCTGGAGCGCAACGGCCTGAGCGCGGACGACCTGATCAGCATCTGGTTCACGGCCACCCCCGATCTGCACAGCGACTTCCCGGCGGCTGCCGCCCGCAAGCTCGGCATCGTCGACGTCCCGCTGATCTGCGCCCAGGAACTGGACATCGCGGGCGCCATGCCCCGGGTCGTCCGGGTCCTCGCGCACATCGAGTCCGACCGGCCCCGCGCCGACATCGCGCACGTCTACCTCGGTGCCGCCGCCGCCCTGCGCAAGGACATCGCCCAGTGAGAACCGCACTCGTCATCGGCACCGGCCTCATCGGCACGTCCGCCGCCCTCGCCCTGTCCCAGCGGGGCGTCGCCGTCCACCTCGCCGACCACGACGCCGAGCAGGCCCGTACGGCGGCGGCGCTCGGCGCCGGCACCGACGAGGCGCCCGAGGGCCCCGTGGACCTCGCGATCGTCGCCGCCCCGCCCGCACATGTGGCCGGGGTGCTCGCCGACGCCATGCGCCGGGGCGTGGCCCGCGGCTACCTCGACGTGGCCAGCGTCAAGGGCGGTCCCCGCCGCGAGCTGGAGGCGCTCGGGCTCGACCTGTCCTCCTACCTCGGCACGCACCCCATGTCGGGCCGCGAGAAGTCGGGCCCCTTGGCCGCGACCGGTGACCTCTTCGAGGGCCGGCCCTGGGTGCTGACCCCCACCCGGGACACCGACACCGAGGTGCTGAACCTCGCCCTGGAACTGGTCTCGCACTGCCGTGCCGTGCCCGTGGTGATGGACGCCGACGCCCACGACCGCGCGGTCGCCCTCGTCTCCCACATGCCCCATCTGATGTCGAGCATGGTCGCCGCCCGGCTGGAGAACGCCGAGGAGGCCGCCGTCCGCCTGTGTGGCCAGGGCATTCGTGACGTCACCCGGATCGCGGCCTCCGATCCGCGGATGTGGATCGACATCCTCTCCGCGAACCCCGGGCCCGTCGCCGACCTGCTCACCGATGTCGCCGCCGACCTGGAGGAGACCGTGCGAGCGCTGCGGGCCCTGCAGTCGTCCGACGAGGCCAAGCGGCTCGAGGGCACGGCCGGCGTCCAGGACGTGCTGCGGCGGGGGAACGCGGGCCAGGTCCGTGTCCCCGGCAAGCACGGCGCCGCTCCCCGGGTGTACGAGGTCGTGGCCGTGCTCATCGACGACCAGCCCGGGCAGCTGGCCCGGATCTTCGCGGACGCCGGCCGGGCCGGGGTCAACATCGAGGACGTACGCATCGAGCACGCCACCGGGCAGCAGGCGGGTCTGGTGCAGCTGATGGTCGAGCCCAAGGCGGCGCCCGTGCTCAGCGCCTCGCTGCGGGAGCGGGGCTGGGCGATCCGGCAGTAGGGCACCGCGGCCCCCGCGGCCCCCGTGGCGCCGGGGGCCGTCCGGCGGGACCACGCGCGGCCGGACGAGTGACGCGTACCCAGTAACCTTGTGCGGGGCACGTTCGCGCCCCGCACATCCCGCCACACCGCACCAGGAAGGTGTCCCCCCGTGGAAAACGGTGCCGCCAAGCCCGTGATTGTCGCCATCGACGGCCCCTCCGGCACGGGCAAGTCGAGCACGTCGAAGGCCGTCGCCGCGCAGCTCGGGCTGAGCTACCTCGACACCGGCGCCCAGTACCGGGCGATCACCTGGTGGATGGTGAGCAACGGCATCGACCTCGAGGACCCGTCCGCGATCGCCGCCGTGACCGGCAAGCCCGAGATCGTCTCCGGCACCGACCCGGACCACCCGACGATCACCGTCGACGGCACCGACGTCTCCGGCCCGATCCGCACCCAGGAGGTCACCTCCAAGGTCAGCGCGGTCAGCGCCGTGCCGGAGGTGCGCACCCGGATCACCGAGCTCCAGCGCTCCCTGGCGTCCGCGTCGGAGCGGGGCATCGTCGTCGAGGGGCGTGACATCGGCACCACCGTGCTGCCCGACGCCGACCTGAAGATCTTCCTCACCGCCTCGCCGGAGGCCCGCGCCGCCCGCCGCAGCGGTGAGCTGAAGGGCGCCGACGTCCACGCGACGCGGGAGGCGCTGATCAAGCGTGACGCGGCCGACTCCAGCCGCAAGACCTCGCCGCTCGCCAAGGCGGACGACGCGGTCGAGGTGGACACCACCGAGCTCACCCTGTCGCAGGTCATCGAGTGCGTCGTCACGCTCGTCGAGGAGAAGCGGGCCGGGAAGTGAGCGAGCTGCCTTCGGCGCGGGGTGCCGAGGTCGGACGGCGCATCGGCGTCGGCCTGATGTACGGGCTGTGGAGGCCGCGGGTGCTGGGCGCCTGGAAGGTGCCCGCCACCGGTCCGGTGATCTTCGCGGTCAACCACTCCCACAACATCGACGGGCCGATGGTCATGGGCGTGGCACCCCGGCCGACGCACTTCCTGATCAAGAAGGAGGCGTTCGTCGGCCCGCTGGACCCGTTCCTGACGGGTATCGGCCAGCTCAAGGTCGACCGCGACACCACCGACCGTACGGCGATCACCCGGGCGCTCGGCGTCCTCGCGGCCGGCGGTGTGCTCGGCATCTTCCCGGAGGGCACCCGCGGTGAGGGCGACTTCGCCTCGCTGCGCGCGGGGCTCGCGTACTTCGCGGTGCGCGGCGGAGCCCCGGTCGTGCCGGTCGCCGTGCTGGGAAGTTCCGAGCGGCGGGGACGGTTGATAAAGGGGCTGCCTCCGCTGCGCAGCCGGGTCGACGTCGTCTTCGGCGACCCCTTCGAGGCGGGCGACGGCAGCGGACGACGCACCCGCAAGGCGCTGGACGAGGCGACCGAGCGCATCCAGAAGCAGCTCACCGCACACCTGGAAAACGCCAGGCGACTGACCGGTCGCTAGGCGACACTGAGTAGTGGATCAGACCGGCACAAAGGCTCCGGCAGGTCCACCGATCACCACGATGAACGAGGTACGGACTTCATGAACGACCACATCCACTCCGACGGCTCGGGCGAGGAGCACGACCACGGAGAGCTTGGCGATGCCGAGTACGCGGAGTTCATGGAGCTCGCCGCGGAAGAGGGCTTCGATCTCGCCGACGTCGAGGGCGCCATCGAGGCGGCCGGGCACGGGCCGTTGCCCGTCCTCGCCGTCGTGGGGCGCCCGAATGTCGGCAAGTCGACTCTCGTCAACCGCATCATCGGGCGCCGCGAGGCCGTCGTCGAGGACAAGCCGGGCGTCACCCGCGACCGTGTGACCTACGAGGCCGAGTGGGCGGGCCGCCGCTTCAAGGTCGTCGACACCGGCGGCTGGGAGCAGGACGTCTTCGGCATCGACGCCTCCGTGGCCGCGCAGGCCGAGTTCGCCATCGAGGCCGCCGACGCCGTCGTGTTCGTCGTCGACGCCAAGGTGGGCGCCACCGACACCGACGAGGCCGTCGTACGACTGCTGCGCAAGGCCGGCAAGCCCGTGGTGCTGTGCGCCAACAAGGTCGACGGCCCCAGTGGCGAGGCGGACGCCACGTACCTGTGGTCGCTCGGCCTCGGTGAGCCGCACCCGGTCTCCGCCCTGCACGGCCGTGGCACCGGCGACATGCTGGACGCCGTCCTGGAGGCCCTGCCGGACGCGCCGATGCAGTCCTTCGGCGGCGCCGGCATCGGCGGGCCGCGCCGTATCGCCCTGATCGGCCGCCCGAACGTCGGCAAGTCCTCGCTGCTGAACAAGGTGGCCGGCGAGGAGCGCGTCGTCGTCAACGAGCTGGCCGGCACGACCCGCGACCCCGTCGACGAGATGATCGAACTCGGCGGTGTCACCTGGAAGTTCGTCGACACGGCGGGCATCCGCAAGCGCGTCCACCTCCAGCAGGGCGCCGACTACTACGCCTCGCTGCGCACCGCCGCGGCGGTCGAGAAGGCCGAGGTGGCCGTCGTCCTGATCGACGCCGCCGAGAGCATCTCCGTGCAGGACCAGCGCATCGTCACCATGGCGGTGGAGGCGGGCCGTGCGTTGGTGATCGCCTACAACAAGTGGGACACCCTCGACGAGGAGCGCCGCTACTACCTGGAGCGCGAGATCGAGACGGAGTTCGGCCAGGTCGCGTGGGCGCCCCGGGTGAATGTCTCGGCGCGCACCGGGCGGCACATGGAGAAGCTGGTCCCGGCGATCGAGACGGCCCTCGCGGGCTGGGAGACCCGGGTCCCGACCGGCCGGCTCAACGCCTTCCTGGGCGAGCTGGTCGCCGCGCACCCCCACCCCATCCGTGGTGGCAAGCAGCCTCGCATCCTGTTCGGCACCCAGGCCGGCACCAAGCCCCCGAGGTTCGTGCTGTTCGCCTCCGGGTTCATCGAGGCGGGCTACCGCCGCTTCATCGAGCGCCGGCTGCGTGAGGAGTTCGGCTTCGAGGGGACGCCGATCCATCTCTCGGTGCGGGTGCGAGAGAAGCGCGGCAAGAAGAAGTAGGCGGCAGGCGGCGGACATGACGTGAGGGCGGCCCCGGGTCCGGGGCCGCCCTCACCTGTGTTCAGCCTCTGCGTGCCGGTGGCAGCGCGGCCGGGACATGATGCATCCCGTTGCCCTGCTGGACGTGGCCCACGCGCTGCCACTGGGGCTGCTGGCCGCTGCCGTGGCGGGCGCTGTGGGCACCGGCGCTGTAGGCGGTGTACGAGCTGCTGAACGACCCCGGGCGGTGCCCGCCGTACGAGCCCGTACTGCGCTGGATGTTCCCGAACGCGGTGAACCCCAGATCCTCCTCCCCACTGCGGTCACCCGGCAGTGAGCGGAAGGACTTGACGTACTCGGCGTAGAGCGCGTCGTAGATGGGCGTGGCCGAAGGGCCGCCCTGAAGGCGGGGAACGTCGTATGCATGCACGTATGTCCAAACGACCCGGCACCGGAAGGGATGCGGCCGACGCGAGGGATCGCCTGCTCAGCGGGCTGTGGGCAGCGCGCCGGGGTGCTCAGGTCCCCGCGAGGGGCAGTGCCGCCGCGACCAGCTTCCCGTTCGCCGCGGCCTTGTCCAGCGCGTCCCGCAGCAGGTCCTCGCGCGGCTGGCGCCCGATGGAGCCCACCGGCGCCGCGAACATCAGCACCTGCTGGTGCTTGTTCGCCGCGGCCCGCCAGCCCTCGGTCACCTGAAGCGGCTGATGCGCCTGCCACCACGCGACCGGCTGCCCCCCGGCCGGCCCCGGCTGGAGCACCGCGTGCAGCTGCCCCATGGCCAGCAGCACGGACCAGCCGTGCAGCACCGGCGGCACATCGGCCAGCTCCGTCGCCGGCATGAAGCCCTGCTCGATGAGCAGCGGCAGGAAGTCGTCGCCGGCGCCGACCGCACCGGGCCGGACGATGGGCCCGGTCGGCTCGACGACCAGGGCGGGGTGCAACTCCCCGGCGATCAGGACCAGTCCGCTGGTCACGCCGAGCACGGCCTGCTCCGGCACGATCGACTCCGGTTCCAGGTCGACCCGGTCGCCGGTGATGGACTTCACCGCGCCCTGGAGCTGGGCCTCGGTGACCTGGACGACCTGCGAGGGCAGGCAGGTGGCGTGGGCGAAGGCGAGGACGGCGGTCTCGTCCCCGATGAACAGGACGGTGCTGGTGCGCTCCTGTTCGGAATCGCCCGGGGTCCGGCAGGACGTGCAGTCGTAACTGCCGGGGGCGTTGTCTCCGGCGAGCAGCCGGTCGGCTTCCTCGTCGCCGATCTCGGCACGTACCTCGTCGCTGACGTCGAGCATGCGCGGCACGGGTGGCTCCCTCGGGATGTGGTGCGTGGCGGGGCCGGGTGGCTCCCGGCCCGTGAACCGGGCGGCTCCCGGGCTCATGAAGGAGACAACGGAGGATCTGTGGCGGGAGTCACGCACGACACCGAACGGAATCGAACCATCCGACGCGCACCGTCACGAGACGTCCGGAACCGGCCACTCACCGTCAACTTCCGGAAAGCGCAAGCGAGTTGGTGGCGTGAAGTGGGTCACAGGTCGTCACGGTGACTGGTCGACAAATCCGGAAATCAGCGAATGAAGTGGGTGGCTGAAAATCGCCGATACCGACGGTAACTGCGAACTGGCCTGGCGTGACAAGGAGTTGGTTGATGACAGCCGGTGCCCCTCCCTAGATTCCTCGGCCGTGTGCAACGAGCACCGCTCGGGTACGTCCGCCGTACCACCGACAGGCAAGCAGTACGGCCTCGGGCGGACGGGGCGAGCGCGACGCCCGCGCTCCATGGCGCGGGCCGTGGCGTTCCGCCCAGGGGGACCCCGGGTCCTTGGAGAGGGAACTACATGTCCGAATGTGCCGATACCACGCACGACAACGTTCGTAAGGCGCCGAAGGCTCCGCAAGGGAGCCTGACTCGTACGACGGCGGCCCTCGCCGGGGCGGCACTGCTGGCCCCGCTCGGGCTGCTGGCCGCGACCGGCAACGCCGCAGCGGCGGACAGCGGAGTGTGGGACCGCATCGCACAGTGCGAGAGCGGCGGCAACTGGCACATCAACACCGGCAACGGCTACTACGGCGGGCTCCAGTTCGCCGGCTCCACCTGGCGCGCGTACGGCGGTACGGCCTACGCGCCGACCGCCGACCGAGCCACCAGGGCCCAGCAGATCGCCGTGGCCACCAAGGTCCAGCGCGCCCAGGGATGGGGTGCGTGGCCCACCTGTTCGGCCCGGGCCGGAGCGAACGGGAGCGCACCCGCGGCACCGGCCGGCTCGGCCCCGTCCTCCTCGACGCCCGAGGCGACCCCGTCGGCCCCGGCTCGCACGCCGGAGCGTTCGACGGGCCGTACGACGCGCAGTTCGTCCCGTGGTGACTACACCGTCCGTACGGGCGACACGTTGAGCGGTATCGCCGACCGGCACGGAATCACCTGGCGGCAGCTCTACGCGGCCAACAAGTCCGTCATCGGCGGCGATCCCCATCTGATCGTGCCGGGGCAGCGACTCGAACTCTGAGCGCCGCTCCACGCCCCGGCAGGGGCCCCGTCCGGTCCGCCGACCGGGTGGGGCCCCGGCGTTCGTCGGACGTGCCGCGACGGTCGGCCGCAACAAGCTGCCTAGCGTGCTCATATGAAATGCACACCGCTCACGATGACCCTCGTTGCCGCTCTGCTGACCGCCGTCGCGCCGGGCGCGGCGCACGCGGCACAGACGACGACGCCCGCAACGCGCCCGATCCATATGGCGCCACCACGACCGGCCCCCGGACCCCCGCCCAAACACACGAGCCATGCCTGCGCCAAGGATCAGTGGCCGTGGGGCTGTGTCGCCAAGTGCGAGAGCGGCGGCAATTGGCACATCAACACCGGCAACGGCCACTACGGCGGGCTTCAGTTCTCCCAGCAGACCTGGGAGGGCTTCGGCGGGGGCAAGTACGCCCCGCGCGCGGATCTCGCCAGCCGCAAGGAGCAGATCGCCATCGCCCGCAAGGTCGTGGCGGTCCAGGGCTGGGGCGCCTGGCCGCACTGCTCCAAACGGTACGGGCTCTACGGCCGTACGGATCCGGGGAAGCCCAGCGTCACGGACCGCCTGGCCTCCAGTACTTCGAGGCTGCTGCGGAAGGGGTCGACCCGGTTCGGCGCGCTGCACGGCGCTCCCATTCGCCGGTCTCCCCGCTGAACACGACGGCGCCACGGCGCAGTTCGTAGACGAGCGCCGCCCGTGCGCGCAGCACGGGCGGCAGCCGTTGCTCGGCCACGACCACGCAGGCGTCCAGTTCGCTCAGCAGTTCGTACGTGCGGGCGGCGACCGGGGGCGACATGCCCTGCGCCGGTTCGTCCACGAGCACCACGCGCGCGCGTGCCAGCAGCGCGCGGGACAGCGCCAGCATGCGCTGCTCGCCGCCGGAGAGGGTGCCGGCCCGGCGTGCGAGTAGGGGTTCGAGCGCGGGGTAGGCCGCGAGGGCGATGTCGTACGGGGCAGCCGCGAGTTCGAGGTTCTCGCGCACGGTGAGGGAGCCGAACACGGCCTGCCGCTCGGGGACCAGGCACAGTCCGCGGCGGGCCCGTTCGTGCGCGGGCACCCAGGTCACGTCGGCGCCGTCCCACACCACGGCGCCGCCGGACAGGGCCACCGTGCCGGCCAGGGCGCGCAGGGCGGTCGTACGGCCGGAGCCGTTGCGGCCCAGCAGGACGGTGAGGCCGGGGCCGGGGGCGGCGAGGGTGACGCCGTGGAGGGCCTCCAGGGGGCCGTAGCGCACGCGCGCGTGGCGCAGGGAGATCGTGGTCATGCGGGGGCCTCCTGGGGGCCCGCGGCGTCGAGCACGTGGTCGGGCGGGCCGGAGGCGACGATGCGGCCCGCCGTCATGACGTGCACGGTGTCCGCGAGGTCGGCGACCAGGTCGAGGTCGTGCTCCACCACCAGCAGGGCCATGCCGTCGGCGGCGAGGGCCTTCAGGACGCGGGTGAGCGCGGTGACCTCCGCCGTGTCGAGGCCCGCGGCGGGCTCGTCGAGCAGCAGCACGCGCGGGCTGCCGGCGAGGGCTCTGGCCAGTTCCACGCGTCGCAGGGTGCCGGTGGGCAGGCCGGCGGCGGGGAGGGCTCGTACGGGGCCGTCGAGGGCGAGGAGCCTGAGGGTGCGTTCGACGGCCGACGGGTCCGGGACGCGGCCCTGCTCGGCGCCCACGCGGACGTTCTCGGCGACGGTCAGGGAGGGGAAGACGGACAGCTGCTGGAAGGTGCGGGCGATGCCGAGGCGGGTGCGGGTGTGGGCGGGCAGGCGGGTGATGTCCCTGGCGCCGAGGAGGACTTGGCCGCGGGTGGGGCGACGGGTGCCGGCCAGGCAGTGGAACAGGGTGGACTTGCCCGCGCCGTTGGGGCCCACGACGGCGGTGATGTGACCCGGGCGGACGGCGAGGGTGACGTCGGACAGGGCCGCGAAGCCGTCATAGCGGACGTGCAGGTGCTGTGCGGACAGCACCGGCGGGCGGGGGTGCGCCCGGCGGTCGGAGGGTGCGGCGGGGCGGGGCGGGGCCGGAGACGAGTCGCCGTGGGCACTGCCCGGGCTGCTTCCCGCCGCACCGGGCCGCCTGCCCTGGTGCCGACCGCCGCCCTGATCTCCGTCCCGGTCGCCGTGTCGGCCGTCGTTCCGGTCGTCGTGTGGGCCGCCGTCCCGATGCCCGCTCCGGTCGTCGTGTGGGTCGTCGTCCGGGTCGGGGCGCTGGTCGTCGTGCTGGTCGTCGTGCGGGCGGCCGTTCTGATCCTCGCTCCGGTCGACGTGCGGGCCGCCGTCCCGATGCCCACTCCGGTCGTCGCGCAGGTCGCCGTCCGGGTCGGGGCGCTGGTCGCCGTCCGGGTCGTCGTGCGGGCGGCCGTTCCGATCCCCGCTCCGGTCGTCGCGTGGGCCACCGTCCGGGTCGCCGGGCTCGTGGTGCCGGTCGCCGTCCTGATCTCCGTCCCGGTCGCCGAGGTGGTCGTCGTCCGGCTCGTGGCGCTGGTCGTCCTGCCGGTCGCCGTCCCGGTCGTCGTGTCGGCCGTCGTTCCGGTCGCCGTGTGGGCGGCCGTCCCGATGCCCGCTCCGGTCGTCGCGCAGGGCGCCGTCCGGGTCGGGGCGCTGGTCGTCGTGCTGGTTGTCGTGCGGGCGGCCGTCCCGATGCCCGCTCCGGTCGTCGCGCAGGGCGCCGTCCGGGTCGGGGCGCTGGTCGTCGTGCTGGTTGTCGTGCGGGCGGCCGTCCCGATGCCCGCTCCGGTCGTCGCGCAGGCCGTCGTCCGGCTCGTGGCGCTGGTCGTCGTGCGGGCGGCCGTTCTGATCCTCGCTCCGGTCGTCGCGCGGGCCGCTGGCCGGGTCGGGGCGCCGGCCGACATGCCGCTTGCCGTCCCGGTCGTCGTGTGGGCCGCCGTCCCGATTTCCGCTCCGGGAGTCGTGCGGGGCGCCGTGCCGGTGGTCGTGGTGATCCTCGCCCTGGTCGTCGTGCCCGTCGCGGTGCAGCGGTGTTCGTACGGGCCCGCGCCGCTCGGTCCGGTGGTTCGGGGGTCCCGCTGCCGTCACCCCCGCCAAGGCGGGGCGGGGCGTGGGCGCGGGCTCCCGTTCTGCCGGGCGGAGTCGTCGCCGCACCCGCGTTCCCGACTCCGTGAGCCTCGCCTCCCGTCGCCACCAAAGCCTTCCCGTCGCCGTTCGCCACGCCTCGTACGGGCCCTCGGGGAAGCGGCCCACCAGAACCGCCAGCAGTCCGATCAGGGCCGCCGCCACCCCGCCCCGGGTGCCCGCGTCGAGGCCCACCAGGAGGGCGGCGGCGGCCAGCGCGCCGAGGGTGCTGTCGGCGCCCAGGACCACCACGGCGGCGAACCACAGAAGGCCGCGGACGGGGTCGTAGGCGGCCGGATCGAAGGCACGCAGGCCCATGCCGAGCATGCCGCCGCCCAAGGCAGCCAGGGCGGCGCCCGAGACGAAGGCCAGGAGCTTGAGGGACGGCACCCGCACGCCCGCCGCCGACGCCCCCGACTCGTGGTCCCGCATCGCCGCCAGGGCCCGGCCCGTGCGGCCACGGCGCAGCAGCCAGGTCGTCAGCAGGGCCACCGTCAGGAGTGCCAGCTCCAGGACGTAGTACGCGCGGTCGCCGTCGAAGCCCGCCGGGCGGCCCAGGGACAGGCCCGCGATCGCGTACGGCTGGGCGAAGACGAAGCGGCTCACGCCGACGCCCACCGCGAACGTCGCCAGCGCCAGGGCCAGGCCGCGGCGGCTGATCGCCGGCCAGCCCGTGAGCAGGCCCAGGGGAGCGACCAGGACGACCGCCAGCGCCAGCGCCACGAGCTCCGGCACGCGCGGCAGGCCGGGGAAGCGGCCCGCCGCCAGCAGGGCCGTGAACAGGGCGCCCAGGCCCGCGTACGCCGCCTGCCCCAGGGAGATCTGGCCCCCGCGGCCCGTGACGACGACCAGGGACAGCAGCACCACCGCCAGCGCCGGCACCTGCACCGACGTATGCAGGTCCGAACCGGCGAAGCCCAGGGGGATCAGGAAGAGCACGCCCGCCACGATCCACGCCCCCGAAGGCGTCGGCACGCGCGCGGCGGCCGGGCGGGGCAGGGCGTCGCGGGTGCCGACGCGCGGGAGCGCCAGGGCGGCGATCAGCAGGGCCACGACGAAGAGGTTGGTGCCGGCGGCCTGGAGGAGCGGGGCGCCCCAGCCCGACGGGTGCAGACGCGTCAGCTGGCTCTGGGCCACCCCGATGGCCAGCGCCACCACCACCGCGACCGGCAGGCTGCGCATCCGCGCCGCCACCGCGACCGCCACCACCTCCATGACCAGCAGCGGCATGCCGTACGGGTCCAGCCGCACGTACGGCGCCAGCAGCACGCCCGTCAGACCCGCCGTGAACGAGCCGAACGCCCAGCCCGCCGCCGCCACCCGGTCCGCGTCGATGCCCCCGAGCACGGCCAGCCGGCGATCGTCCACCACGGCCCGCAGCTCCCGCCCGAAGCGGGTCCAGCGGATCACCGCCCCGACGCCGGCCGCCAGCAGCACCGCCACCGCCAGCTGACCCCAGGGGTCAGCCGACAGCAGCTGCGGCGCGTCGTCGCGCGCCCCCTGACCCCACAGCAGGGCGGCGCCGCCCACCAGCAGCACGAACACGCCGATGGACGCCACCAGCGTCTGCGCGGGATCACCGCCGAGGACCGACAGCGGCCGGAAGACGAACCGTTCCAGCGCCATCCCGATGCCGGGCGCGAGCACCAGCAGCGTCACCGCCGCGCCCGCCCACAACGGCCAGTTCCACTCCACCACGCACTGCCGCAGCGCGTACGCGCACACCATCGCGATCGCCCCGTGCGCGAAATTCAGCACGCCGGTCGCGCGATACGTCACGATCAGGCCGATCCCGGTGAGCGCGGCGGCGCTGCCGACCGACAGACCGGCCAGCGTGAGCTCGTACGTCAGGGAGGACATCAGTCGTCCGCTTCGGGGGGCTCACAGATCGGGCACGGGCCCAGTTCGCCACTTGTGACCAGCTTCGCGTCCACGGGCACGGCCTCGGCCTTCCCGGCGACCAGCGGGCAGTCCGCGCGGTGCCGCAGCGTGCCCCCGGGCACCATCAGCAGGTCCGGGCTGACCGCGAGCGGCGCCGCGGCCGACGGCCCGGACTCGGCGGCGTCGGCGGGCTCCGCGGCCACCAGAAGGCCGTACAGCTCCTCCACGCGCGCGGCAGCGAGCGCGCCCCGGCCCTGGGCCAGCAGCACCGCCCCGGCGATGATCAGCGCGGCGCCGGGCACCGTGCAGGACGCGAGATACGGCAGCTGCCGCTCGGCGAACCGCTCGCCGGAGACGCCGTACCAACCGAGGACGCACAGCACCGCGCCGGCCGCGAGCGCGGCCCAGCCGGCCCACAGGACGGGGTGCACGGATCGCAGTCGGGCTGTCCGCATCGCTGGCTCCCACACGCCGGTCTCGGGTGCACGCACGTCGGGATTCGGTGCGTGCGCCTGTCCATGTCAGCCAATGGCTTGCACTATGCCTCCTGCAAGCTGACCCTGAAAGCACCGGGCGTACACGGCCCGGATCGACACCCGGCGGTGAGCCAGATGGTTCTCGGGAGCGACCTCAGGCGGAGCAACGCACACACGACGCACGGCCCACGGGCGACCGGACGGGGTACCGCACTCGCGGCGGCCCTGCTCCTCTTCCTCGCCCCGGCCCTCGCGTCCTGCACCGACGACGAGGGCGGCGGCGGCAACGAGTCGCCGCCGGCACCGACCGTCGAGCGGACCGAGTCACCGGCGACGGCCCCCGCCGACGCGGGGGCGGCCGAGACGGAGATCAAGCAGAACTGGCAGAAGTTCTTCGACCCCGAGACGTCCCTGGAGGACAAGCAGGCCGTCCTGGAGAACGGCGATCGGATGGGACCGGTCCTCCAGGCGTTCAGCGGCGACGAGCGCGGGGGACAGGTCCAGGCGAAGGTCTCCAAGGTCGAGTTCACCTCGCCCACCGAGGCGAACGTGACCTACGACCTGACACTGAAGGGCGCGACCGCCCTGCCGAACGCCTCCGGAACCGCGGTCGAACAGGACGGCACCTGGAAGGTGTCCGCCAAATCCCTGTGCGCGCTGGTCCAGATGAGCGGCAATGGGTCGCCGATCCCGGGGTGCTGAGGCGGCGATCGCCGTGCTGGTGCTGGCTCTGAGTACGGCGTGCGGCAGCCGGCTGCCGGAGGGCGACTTCGAGCACCGCGACCGTGGCACCCCCTCGGCACCCGGCGGTGACCGCACGCCGATCCGCGTCGGCATCATCACCAGCGCCACCAGCCCGGTCGGCGGCAACGCCTTCACCGGGCCCCGCGACGGCGCCAAGGCGTACTTCGCCCGCCTCGACGCGCGCGGCGGCATCGACGGCCGCCGTGTCGAGGTGCGCGAGTGCGACGACGGCGGCAGCGGCGTCGGCAACAACGAGTGCGTGCACAAGTTGATCGACGAGGAGAAGGTCGTCGCCCTCGTCGCCACCACCGCCCTGGACTACGCGGGCGCCGCCCGCGTCTCCCGCGCGCGCGTGCCCGACATCGGAGGCCAGCCCATCGGGGCCGCCTACGACACCTATCCGCACCTGTACGGCATCTACGGCAGCCTCGCCCCGCGCAACGGCACCACCGGCTGGGACGGCGAGCAGTACGGCGGCACCGAGGTCTACCGGTACTTCAAGCGCGAGCACGGCGCCCGTACGGCCGCCGTCGTCTCGTACAACCAGCCCGCGTCCGCCGCCTACGCCCGGCTCGTGGAGCGGGGACTGAAGGCCGAGGGCTACCAGGTCGTCACCGAGCAGGTCGACTTCGCGCTGCCCAACTTCCGCGCGGTCGCGGCCGATCTCAAGGAACAGGGCGCCGACCTCGTCTTCGACGCCATCGACGGACACGGCAACGCCCGGCTGTGCGAGGCGCTGGACGACGTCGGCGCCGAGATCACCGCCAAGGTCACGAACGTACAGAACTGGACGTCCACCGTCACCGAGGACTACAAGGACGCCCCGCGCTGCCGCAACGCCCTGTGGGCGACCGGATCCTCCCGCAACTACGAGGACACCGAGCACGACGCCGTACGGGAGTTCCGGGACGCCACCAAGGCACTCGCGACCCACTCCCAGTGGCAGCTGGAGGGCTGGGCCGCGGCGATGTGGTTCACGGACGCGGCGAAATCCTGCGCCGACGCGGGCATCACGCGCGCGTGCGTCGACGACTACATGAACCGCAGCCAGGGATACACCGCCGACGGCCTGCTGATCCCGGTCCGCTTCGAGCGCCTGGCCGAACCGCCGAAGAGCCGCCGCACCTGTCTGTCGGCGGCCCGCTGGGAGGACGGCCGCGGCTGGATCTCCCAGGGGGACATGAACACCACGTGCTTCGAGGTGCCGCAACTGGCCTACCGGCCCTGACGGGCAACCAAAGGACATCGTCGCCGGTCGAATTGACAGAGCAGCGAACCGAAGGAGGAACCGCAGCGCATGACGCCCGTGCCGCAGGCCGCACCGCTGCGCGCCGACTGCATCGCGGATTCCGCCGGCGGTCTGACCTTCGACGTGACCGCCGCCGGGGCAGCCGACGAGGCCCACCTCGTCCTGCGCCACCGCGAGGGCCACGAGGAGGTCACCCTCCCGCTCACCCCGGCCACCAAGGGCCGCCTGCGCGCCGCCCTGCCCAGCAGCGTCGCCCTGCCCGAGGGCCACTGGGACGCCTACGCGGCCGTACAGGAGGGCGCCCCGCACCGACTGATGCCGGGTGCCATGGAGGTGCATTCCCTCGCTTCCCGGGTCCCGTACGAGACACGGCAGGGCAACCTCAGCGTCGAATGCCGTTTACCGGCAACGCCCTCAGGGGCGCGCGCCCCCGCGCCGTCACGGCCCACGAACCCGCACCCGTACCCGTACGCGCTCACGATGCCCGTCCACCCGGGGCCGTAGGCGACTGGCAGACTCGGATCATGCTGGACACCTCCGCCAGGCTGCTACGGCTGCTCTCCCTCCTCCAGGCCCACCGCGAATGGTCCGGTGCCCAACTCGCCGAACGTCTCGGCGTCACCCCGCGCACGGTCCGCCGGGACGTCGACCGGCTGCGCGAACTCGGCTACCCCGTGAACGCCAGCCCCGGCACCGGCGGCGGCTACCAGCTGGGCGCCGGAGCCGAGCTGCCGCCCCTGCTGCTGGACGACGACGAGGCCGTCGCCGTCGCCGTGGGCCTGCGCACCGCCGCCGGCCACGGCATCGAGGGCATCGGCGAGACCTCCGTACGAGCCCTCGCCAAGCTGGAACAGGTCCTGCCGAACCGGCTGCGCAGGCGCGTCGGCGCCCTGAACGCCTTCACGGTGCCGATGCTGCGCGGCCCCCAGCCCTCCGCCATCGACCCGGCCGTCCTCACCGAGCTCGCCAACCTCTGCCGGGACTCCGAGCGGCTGCGCTTCGACTACCGCGACCACGACGGCGCCGCCAGCCGCCGCAGCGTCGAACCGCACCGCCTGGTGTGCAGCGAGCGCCGCTGGTACCTGGTCGCCTGGGACCTCGAGCGGGACGACTGGCGCACCTTCCGCGTCGACCGCATCACCCCCAGGCCCCCGCACGGCCCGCGCTTCACCCCGCGCACCCCGCCCGCCGAGGACCTCGCCGCGTACGTCTCCCGAGGCGTCTCCACGCGCGCGTACGCCGCGCACGCCGTCGTCCGGCTGCTGGCGCCGCTGCACGAGGCCGCAGAGCGGATCTCACCCTCGGACGGAGTGCTGGAGGCCGACGGCGACGACGCCTGCATCCTGCGCACCGGGGCCGGCAGCCTCGAGGTGATGGTGATTCATGTGACGCTGATGGGCTTCGAGTTCGAGGTGCTGGATCCGCCCGAGCTGATCGAGGAGATCAGGAGGACTCACGCCCTGCTTGCTCGCTCGCTGGCTCGGGCTGGGAAGTCAGCGCCGCGTACTGCGGATGGTGCAGATCGAACGCCGGGGACTCGGAGCGGATCTTCGGCAGCGTCGTGAAGTTGTGCCGCGGGGGCGGGCAGGAGGTCGCCCACTCCAGGGAGCGGCCGTAGCCCCAGGGGTCGTCGACCTCGACCTTCTCGCCGTACTTGGCGGTCTTCCAGACGTTGTAGAGGAACGGCAGCGTCGAGAGGCCGAGCAGGAACGCGCCGATCGTCGAGACCGTGTTCAGCGCGGTGAAGCCGTCGGTGGCGAGATAGTCGGCGTACCGGCGTGGCATGCCCTCGGCGCCCAGCCAGTGCTGCACGAGGAACGTGGTGTGGAAGCCGACGAACAGCGTCCAGAACTGGATCTTGCCGAGCCGCTCGTCGAGCATCTTGCCGGTGAACTTGGGCCACCAGAAGTAGAAACCGGCGAAGATCGCGAAGACGACCGTGCCGAAGACGACGTAATGGAAGTGGGCGACCACGAAATAGCTGTCCGTGACATGGAAGTCCATCGGCGGGGACGCCAGGATCACCCCGGTCAGACCGCCGAACAGGAAGGTCACCAGGAAGCCCACCGCCCACAGCATGGGCGTCTCGAAGGACAGCGAGCCCTTGATCATGGTGCCGGACCAGTTGAAGAACTTCACGCCCGTCGGCACCGCGATCAGGAAGCTCATGAAGGAGAAGAACGGCAGCAGCACCGCGCCCGTGGCGAACATGTGGTGCGCCCACACCACGATCGACAGACCGGTGATCGCCATCGTCGCCCCGACCAGCGTCAGATAGCCGAACATCGGCTTGCGCGAGAAGACCGGGATGATCTCGGTGATGATGCCGAAGAACGGCAGCGCGATGATGTACACCTCGGGATGGCCGAAGAACCAGAACAGGTGCTGCCACAGAAGTGCCCCGCCGTTGGCCGCGTCGAAGACCTGTGAGCCGAACCGCCGGTCCGCCTCCAGCACCAGTAGCGCCGCCGCGAGGACCGGGAACGCCATCAGGATCAGGATCGACGTGAACAGCGTGTTCCAGACGAAGATCGGCATCCGGAACATCGTCATGCCGGGGGCGCGCATCCCGATGATCGTGGTGATGAAGTTGACCGCGCCGAGGATCGTGCCGAAGCCCGCCAGCGCGAGACCCATGATCCACAGGTCGGGCCCGACGCCGGGGGAGCGCTCCAGGCCGTTGAGCGGCGCGTAGGCGAACCAGCCGAAGGAGGCCGGGCCGTTCGGTACGACCAGCGAGCCCATCACGATCAGACCGCCGAACAGGAAAAGCCAGTACGACAACATGTTCAGCCGCGGGAAGGCGACGTCCGGGGCGCCGATCTGGAGCGGCATCAGCTCGTTGGCGAAACCCGCGAAGGTCGGCGTCGCGAACAGCAGCAGCATGATCGTGCCATGCATGGTGAACAGCTGGTTGAACTGCTCGTTGCTGACCAGCTGCATGCCCGGCCGGGCCAGCTCGGCCCGCATCAGCAGGGCCATCACACCGCCGGCCAGGAAGAAGACGAACGACGTGATCAGGTAGAGATGGCCGATCTTCTTGTGGTCGGTCGTGGTCAGCCAGTCGACGACCACCCGGCCACCGGGCGGTTTGCTCCCCATGGGCCGTGCCGTCGCCTGTACGGTCTGCGTCCCCATCGCTCGCTCGCCCCTTCGCTCGTCGCGCCCCGGGCCCGCTGAAGCCCGCGTCGCACGTGCCGACGCGGGCACAGGCCATGATGCTCGCGTCGTCAGCGCGCCGACAGAGGGCGTGCGGAGGTTGTGTGCCGGAGCCATGTATTTCCTGTGCGGCACCGGCTTCCGCGGCCCGCGCGGAATTGGGAGAAAAAGGCGGCCAGGGCAGTTCCCCCGGAACTTTTCCGCCGGGCTGTCGGCAGCGCCGTCACGACACGCGGTAATTACGATCGAATGCCTGCGGAAGGCCTATGGAACCGCTCGTCCGTGTGACGGAGCGGAGTCGAAACGCGTGTCGTGATCCTGTGACAGAAGCGTGACCGCAGGGGGACGTGTGACCCGGGTGGCCACTACAAGGGGTTCCCGTCCGCTCTGGCCCGATCCTTCCCGCAGGCTCTAGCGTGGCGGCATGGCTCCCATTCCGAATCCCCCCGCCGAACCCCAGGACAGCCCGGACGCGTATGTAGGACTCGACGCCGACCGGGCCGAGCGACTCGCCCGTGACCGCGGCTGGTCGACGGTCCGTTCGCTGCCGCCCGGGGCGATCATCACCATGGAGTACCGGAGCGGTCGCCTGAACTTCGAGGTCAAGGACGGCCACGTCGCCAGGGCTTGGAAGGGCTGACACGGCCGACACAGGCCGACACGGCCCGATGCGGGCCGAAGCGGGCCGACCCAGAGCGACGGCCCCGGTTCCTGGGAGGAACCGGGGCCGTCGTCGTGCGGGAGCGGGCAGCGGAGGTGCGTACCGGCCTGCTGTCCGTGGGCCGTTCAGCCGCCCGCGAGGGGGCGGGCGGAGGGCGCCGCGCCGCGTGTGATGCGGTCCGGGTGCGGCGGACGGCGGCTGCCGGCCGGCGTGACCGGGATGCGCTCGCCGCGGGCCGAGTGCGGGCCGGGGGCCAGGTAGACGGGGGCCCGGGGCGAGCGGGCCGTGCGGGCCGACTCGCGGGCCGCCACCTCGTCGTCGGCGGGCGTGGGACGCGGGCCGAGCAGTACCGGGGCCTGAACCGGGGCGGGTGCGGGTGCCGTACCGGCTCGACGCTCGCGCACGTGGTCGCGCAGCGCGAAGATCCAGCCCTCCGCGCGGGCGATCAGCGGCTCGAACCAGGGCAGGGCGAGCAGGATCAGCAGTCCGGCGGCCCAGCCGAGCAGGACGTCGCTCAACCAGTGCGTACCGAGGTAGACGGTGGACAGACCGACGCCCAGCGAGGTCACCGCCGACAGGGCCGACAGCCAGCGGCGCGCCCTCGGGGTGGAGGCCAGATAGGCCAGGATTCCCCAGGTCACCACGGCGTTGGCGGTGTGGCCGCTGGGGAATATATCGCCGCCCAGCCACATCTCGTTGGAGCCGACGCTGGTCGCGTAGTGCGGGCCGAGCCGGCCCATGCCGATCTTCGCGGCGCCGACCGTGACGTTCAGCAGCAGCAGCGAGACGCCCAGCGCGAGCAACGGCCGCAGCGTGTGCTGCCGCCAGGAGCGCCAGCCCAGCCAGGCCGCCACCATCACGGCGGTCGGGCCGCGCTGGCCGAGCACCACGTAGTAGTCGACGAACGCGTGGATCTCCGACCACTGCTGGTACGGCCGGAAGAACATGACCTGCCAGTCCAGCCGGACCAGCCAGGAGGTGATGACGACGGCCCACACGATCGCCACGTAGAAGGCCAGGGTCGCGCCGAGGAGCACGATCCGGTGGCGGCTCATCGTCGGCACACTGATGAGAGCCGGACGTTCCGGCTCACGATCCAGCCTGGCGAACACCCGGTCCAGACGGGTGGGCTTCGGTTTGGTACGCACCCAATCGACGTTACAGCGAGTGAGCTCGGATCCCCGTCGATTCACCTGGTTTGTGATGACGATGTGATGTGGGATTCCTCTCAGGAGGCGGTCTATTTCCAGCGAATCCGCAATCTCCGGAGCCTGCGGCCTTCAATTCTTTTGATCATTCCGGGGCAAGGGTTTATCGCGCTTTTGGATTTGTTCACCGGCGCATAATGCGGAATTCTCCCCGGCGCTCACCGACGGTCAGGGCGGACCGCTGCCGTTCAGCCAGAACCCCCCATAGGCCGCCGCGACCACGGCCAGAGCGCCCACCAGCAGCGCCGACCTGCGCGTGGGCAGGCCGGCCAGGGACCGGGCGAGTGGCAGGAGCAGCGGGAAGGCCGGCAGCAGCAGCCGCGGTTTCGAGCCGAAGTAGCTCGACGCGCACAGGGCGAGCGCGGTGACGACCCCCGCGTACACCAGCAGCGGCAGCGGCTGACGCTGCCGTACGCAGACGACGTACAGCCAGACCACCAGGCCGACGCCGACCAGCAGCCCCACCCCGGCCAGGGCCGACGGGAACGACGTGAACTTTTCGGCGATGAACCGGGCGAACGCGTATCCGCCGTCGAAGCCGTTGCGCCAGCCCGCCTGGACGTCGAGATAACCCAGCGGGCCCTTGCCGGTGCGATGACCCACCCACAGGACGTAGCCGGCGGCGCCGAGCGGTGCGAGCAGCATCCCGAGCACACGGCGCGCAGCGATGCCGTGGGCATCCGAGACGTCCGCGTCCGGCGCCCGGTCCGTCCCGCCCGCCCCGTCCGCACGTCGCTCCCGTACGAACGAGGCGATGCCCGCCGCCCACACCGCCGCGACCACGGCCAGCCCCACCGGGCGGGTCAGCCCGGCCAGCATGGCCAGGGTGCCCGCCGTGATCCAGCGGCCGGTCAAAACCGCGTACAGCGACCACGCGGCCAGCGCCGTGAACAGGGACTCGCTGTACGCCATCGACTGGACGATCCCCACGGGCAGGACGGCCCACAGCAGCACGGCGCAGACCCCGGCGCGGCGGCCGTACACATGCTCGGCAACCGCGAAGATCCCCCAGGCCGCGGCGAGGGAGGCGAGCAGGCTGACGACGAAGCCGCCGTCGGCCGGCGACAGCGGCGACACCTCCGCGACCAGCCGCTCCAGCCAGGGCAGCAGCGGGAAGAACGCGAGGTTCGAGTGCACGTCACCGTTGGGCAGCCGCACCTCGTAGCCGTACCCCAGCTCCGCGATCCTGGAGTACCAGAGCGCGTCCCAGCGGGCGGTCAGCAGGGTGTACGCGTCCTTGTCGCGCGCCGCGCTCCACAGGGCCAGGGCGAGCAGGCCCAGGGCGCGCACGGCCGCATACCCGAGCAGCGCCGGGGCGGCCCGGCGCAGCGCTTCGGAGCGGGCCGCGGTCGCGCGCATCGCAAGATCGGTCACGGGCCCGATTATCGGCCCGCCGCTGACGGGGAAGTCGGCCGGACCGCCATCGCGGGGGGCGTGAGTGGCGTACGCCACACGCACAGCGCGGACGGGTGAGAGGTCCGCCACTCGGCACCGACCAGGACTCGCGTACCCTGACGAGTCACTCGCCTTTCGTTGCGCGGGCCGGAGACCACCGCTCCTCTCCGGCCGAGTCACGGGGAGTCCCCGCCCCGTTGGACCGCCGAGGGCGAGGGAACATCTGGGAGGTACGTACATGTCCGGGACGACCACGGCCGCCGCTGCGCTGCGCCGTAGGGCGGCCGGGGCCGGTGCCAACCGCTGGGTCGTGCTCCTCGTCCTCTGCGTCAGCCTGCTGCTCGTCGCGGTCGACGCGACCGTGCTGCACGTGGCGGTGCCCGCCGTCACCGAGGACCTCAGGCCCGGCGCGATAGAACTGCTCTGGATCGTCGACATCTACCCGCTCGTCTGCGCCTCGCTGCTGATCCTCTTCGGCACGCTCGGCGACCGGGTGGGCCGCAGACGGGTCCTGCTCCTCGGCTACGGCCTCTTCGGCCTCGCCTCCGGCCTCGCCGCCCTCGCGCACGACCCACAGGTGCTGATCCTGGCCCGGGCGCTGCTCGGCGTCGGCGGCGCGATGATCATGCCCGCCACCCTGTCGATCCTGCGTCAGGTCTTCCCCGACCGGCGTGAGCGTGCCCTCGCGATCGGCATCTGGAGCGCGGTCGCCGCGGTGGGCGCGGCGGTCGGGCCGCTGATCGGCGGCTTCCTCCTGGAGCACTTCTGGTGGGGTTCGGTCTTCCTCGTCAACATCCCGCTGATGCTGATCAGCCTTCCGGTGGGACGGCTCCTGCTGCCCGAGTCCAAGGGCGACGGCCGGGGCCCCTGGGACGTCGTCGGCGCGCTGATGGCGGCGGCGGGTCTCTTCGGTGTCGTCCTGGGCGTGAAGCGGCTCGGCGGCGGGGAGTCGGTGGCTGGCCTGCTCACCCTGGTGCCGCTGGTGGCCGGCGCCACGCTGCTGGTCCTGTTCGTACGACGGCAGAAGCGCCGGGCGTATCCGCTGGTGGACCTGAAGATGTTCGCGCGACCGGCGTTCAGCACGTCCGTCGGATGCATCGTGCTGGCCATGCTCGCACTGGTGGGGCTGGAGCTGATCGCGGCCCAGTACCTCCAGCTCGTCCTGGGCCTGTCACCGCTGGAGACCGGGCTGCGGCTGCTGCCCCTGACCTTCGCCGCCATGGCGGCCGGGCTCGCGGGGGCACGGATGCTGCGGCGGTTCGGGCCGCGGAGCATGGTGTGCTTCGGGTTCTGTCTGACGGCCGGCGCGGTGGTGCTGCTGACGGCGATGGGCCGGACCGACAACTGCGCGCTGATGCTGTCCGGCTTCGTGCTGCTCGGCTTCGGACTGGAGACGACGCTGTTCGGCGCGTACGAGTCGATGCTGAGCGAGGCCCCCCAGGAGCAGGCCGGTGGGGCGGCGGCGATCGGTGAGACGTCGTACCAGCTGGGGGCGGGGATCGGGATCGCGCTGCTGGGCAGCGTGATGAACGCGGCGTACGCACCCGGGCTCTCGGGCGTGCCCGGGGTGCCGAGCTCCGCCGCCACGGCGGCTTCGCACTCGGTGGGTGAGGCGTACGAGGTCGCCGCTCAGCTGGGCGGGCCCGCCGGGGTCGCCCTGCGGGCTGCGGCCCGGGACTCCTTCGTGCACGGCCTGCATGTGACGCTGCTGGTGAGCGCGGCGTTGTTGCTGCTGGGCGCGGCGATGGCGCTGCGGCTGCCGCGGGCCATGCAGTGCGAGGCGCCCGCGGTGGAGCTGCCGAAGCCGAGGGAAGTCGCCGAGACCCGCGTCTCCGCCTGACGAGATCCGCGTCTCCGCCTGACCGCGCCCGCTCTGACCGGCGGCTCCTCGGGTCGTACTGGACGTGTGGTCCACCGCGCCGTAGCGTCTGCCTCGTAATTAGCGGTGCTAGTTTTCCGTGCTGCCGGAGGGTGCCCCATGTCCGCGTCCGCGAAGTTGCCCCCGTTCGACCCCGCCGACCCCCTCGGCATCGACGACCTCCTGGAGCCCGAGGACCTGGCCGTCCGGAGCACCGTACGGGAGTGGGCGGCGGACAGGGTCCTGCCGTTCGTCGCCGAGTGGTACGAAAAGGGGGAGCTGCCCGAGATCCGGGAGCTCGCCCGGGAACTGGGGGAGATCGGCGCCCTCGGGATGTCGCTCGACGGGTACGGATGCGCCGGCGCCTCCGCCGTGCAGTACGGGCTGGCCTGTCTGGAGCTGGAGGCCGCCGACTCCGGGATCCGGTCCCTGGTGTCCGTGCAGGGCTCCCTCGCCATGTACGCCATCCACCGCTTCGGGAGCGAGGAGCAGAAGCAGACCTGGCTGCCCCGCATGGCGTCCGGTGAGGTCATCGGATGCTTCGGGCTGACCGAGCCCGACCACGGCTCCGACCCCGCCTCCATGCGGACGTACGCCAAGAAGGACGGCTCGGACTGGGTGCTCAACGGGCGCAAGATGTGGATCACCAACGGCTCCGTCTCCGGGGTCGCCGTCGTGTGGGCACAGACCGACGAGGGGATCCGCGGGTTCGTGGTGCCGGCCGACAGCGCCGGGTTCTCCGCTCCGGAGATCAAGCACAAGCTGTCGCTGCGCGCCTCCGTCACCAGTGAGCTCGTGATGGACGACGTACGGCTGCCGGCCGATGCCGTGCTGCCGGAGGTCGTGGGGCTCAAGGGGCCGCTCGGCTGTCTCTCGCACGCCCGGTACGGAATCGCGTGGGGCGCCATGGGGGCGGCGCGGTCCTGTTTCGAGGCCGCTGTCGACTACGCGAAGTCGCGGGAGCAGTTCGGCCGGCCGATCGGCGGCTTCCAGCTCACCCAGGCCAAGCTCGCCGACATGGCGCTCGAACTGCACAAGGGGATTCTGCTCGCCCATCATCTGGGGCGGCGGATGGATGCCGGCCGCCTGCGTCCCGAGCAGGTCAGCTTCGGCAAGCTCAACAACGTCCGCGAGGCCATCGACATCTGCCGTACGTCCCGGACGATCCTCGGCGCCAACGGGATCTCACTCGAGTACCCCGTGATGCGGCACGCCACCAACCTCGAGTCGGTGCTCACCTATGAGGGCACCGTCGAGATGCACCAGCTCGTGCTGGGCAAGGCACTCACCGGGCTCGACGCCTTCCGCTGATCCCACCAGGGGCGGGCAGGGGCGGGCAGGGCCGGTGGGCGGCCCTGCCTCAGCTCTGGTTGTAGAAGCCGTCCTCGCGGTGAGCCGCCCGCTCGCCGCTGATGATCTCCGTGTCGGCCGGGGTCAGCAGGAACACCCGGTTGGACACCCGGTCGATCGAGCCGCGCAGACCGAAGATGAGCCCCGCCGCGAAGTCCACGACCCGCTTGGCGTCGGCCGGCTCCATGGCCGTGAGGTTCATGATGACCGGGACGCCGTCCCGGAAGAGCTCACCGATGGCGCGGGCGTCCCGGAAGCTGTCCGGGGTGACCGTGCCGATCCGGCGGCCCTTCTCCTCGGCGACATCGGTGGCCACCTTGACCCGCGGGTCGGTGACCCAGGCCTCCCCGGGCTCGGTCCCTTCGGAGTAGTCGTCGTCGTAGTAACGCTCGTCATCGTTGTCGTCAACGAGGCCCAGCCAGGCACTCGCCTTGCGCACCGATCCCATGGACGCCTCCTCTCACAGCGGTCTTTATTGCTTTCCGCATCCCTATGGTCATCCATGATGCGGACGTCGCGCCAAGTGGATAGACGCCGCGCGGGGGGTTTGTGACGGTACTGGTGCACAGCGAATACGTCGAGAGCCCGTGTCCCCCAAGGGGCATACCACGTACGGCTGCTGACTGTGAGTGAAATATGATTCTTCGCGGCGTATGGGTGAGGCGGGGTGCGTACGAGTGAACGAGGTGGCTGCCGCGATCGGTCGCCCGGTCGATACGATGCGGCAGCTCAGCGTCGTGAGTACGTCGTAAGGAACCTCGGGGGAACGTCATGTTCGGAATGGTCAGGCCATGCCGTCATCGGCTCGGAGAGAAACTCACCGGCCAGTGGATGGCGCATTTGTGCGGGCTGTGCCTCGCGCTGCGCGGGGACCACGGTCAGTTCGCACGCATAGTGACGAACTACGACGGGCTCCTGATCTCCGTTCTGACGGAGGCTCAGGCGGAACAGAGCAATGCGCTGCGGCGTACGGCGGGGCCCTGTCCGTTGCGCGGGATGCGCACCGCCTCCGTCGCCCGGGGTGAGGGCGCCCGGCTCGCCGCCGCCGTCTCGCTGGTGCTCGCCTCGGCCAAGGTGCGTGACCATGTGGCCGACCGTGACGGACTGCTGGCCCGCAGGCCGGTCGCGCTCGCCGCGCGCCGGGTGGCCGCCGGGTGGGGTGCCGCGGGCGCCCGGTCCGGCTCGGCCGTCGGGTTCGACACCGCCGTACTCGTCGACGCCGTGGACCGGCAACTCGGCATCGAGACGCTCGCCGGGCTCGGCACCTCGATCCTCACCGTCACCGAGCCGACCGAGACGGCGACCGCCGCCGCCTTCGCGCACACCGCGATCCTCGCCGGACGGCCGGACAACGCCGGGCCGCTCGCCGAGGCGGGGCGCCTCTTCGGACGGCTGGCGCACCTCCTGGACGCCGTGGAGGACAGGGCGGTCGACGCCGAGTCGGGTGCGTGGAACCCGCTCACCGCGACCGGGACCTCGCTCGCGGAGGCGCGGCGCCTCGCCGACGACGCCGTGCACGGGATACGGCTGGCGCTGCGCGAGGTGGAGTTCACCGACGCGGGGCTCGCGCATCTGCTGCTCGTGCACGAGCTGCGGCGCTCGGTGGACCGCGCGTTCGGCACGGTGCCCGCGTGTGCGTCCCACCAGCCCGGACCGTACGGGCAGCCGCCACAGCACGGGCAGGGACACGGGCATGGGAACGGGCAGGCGCAGGGGCCGTACGGGGCGCCGCCGCAGCAGCCGTACGCCGGGGGGAGCCCCTATGCGGGCGGGAACCCTTACGCCGGCGGCGGGGGAGCGCCCGGCGGCGGTGGGGGTGCGTACGGCGGAGGCGGCGGCGGTGACTTCGGCGGGTTCGGCGGTGGGCCGGCGCCTCAGCCGCCGAGGGGGCGGCGTGGGTTCTGGGCCGGCTGCGGGATGTTCTGGCTGCTGTGCTGCACCTGCAAGCTGTGCTGTGCGAAGGAGTACGAGGGCCCGTGGTCGCGCAAGAAGCGTGAGGGCTGCTGCCGTGACTGCGACGGGTGCGACTGCTGCTGCCCCTGCGACGGCTGCTAGGCGGAACGGCTACTTCCGGACACCTGCCAAACCTGCGTGACCGACTGCGACGGTGAGCTCGGCCTCGCCGACGAGGCCGGGCCGGGGAGCCGGGTGCAGGCGGCGCAAGGGGCGCGTGAGCTGGTTGTGTTGAGGTGGGTGGGGGCGTGTGGGGTGTACGACCCAGGCGCTGGTGCGCCCACGCCCCGCCTGCCTCCGTGTTCATATCTCCTCGTCAATTGGCCCCTGGGGGCGGCACCGGGCAAACGTTGTCAAATTTCGTAGATCGTTCAATGGTTGACGGCTGAAAGGCGCCCTTGTGCCTACCGGTCGCCCGGCCGAATACTCCACCCAGCGCTTGTCAGGGGCACGGCGTGTTCGCAATCCGGAGAACGCGGGCCCTCTGACTGCGCCTCACGGGCCCCGACCCCACGCGGGCCCCCGACTTCCCTTGGAGGGAACGAAAAGTGAGGATCAAGCGCACCACCCCCCGCAGTGGCATTACGAGACGGACCCGGCTGATCGCCGTTTCCTCCGGCCTCGTCGCCGCAGCCGCGATCGCGATCCCCAACGCGACCGCCGCCGAGACTCCCGCCACCTTCAGCGCCGCCCAGCTCAAGAGCGTCAGCGGCTCCGTGCTGAAGGCCGACGTCCCGGGCACCGCCTGGGCCGTCGACAGCAAGACCAACCGCGTCACGGTGACCGTCGACTCCACGGTCTCCCAGGCGGAGATAGCGAAGATCAAGGAGCAGGCGGGCAGCAACGCCGACGCGCTCACGATCAAGCGGACCGCCGGCAAGTTCAGCAAGTTCATCCAGGGCGGCGACGCCATCTACGCGAGCAGCTGGCGCTGCTCGCTCGGCTTCAACGTCCGGGACAGCAGCGGCAACCAGTACTTCCTGACCGCCGGCCACTGCACCGACGGTGCGGGCACCTGGTACTCCAACTCCGGCCGGACCCAGGTCATCGGCTCCACCGCCGGCTCCAGCTTCCCGGGCAACGACTACGGCATCGTGCGCTACTCGGGTTCCGTCAGCCGCCCCGGCACCGCGAACGGGGTGGACATCACCCGCGCGGCCACGCCCAGCGTGGGCACCACCGTCATCCGTGACGGCTCCACCACCGGTACGCACAGCGGCCGGGTCACCGCCCTCAACGCGACCGTCAACTACGGCGGCGGCGACATCGTCGGCGGCCTGATCCAGACCACCGTCTGCGCCGAGCCCGGCGACTCCGGCGGTTCGCTCTACGGCAGCAACGGCACCGCGTACGGTCTGACCTCCGGCGGCAGCGGCAACTGCTCCTCCGGCGGCACGACCTTCTTCCAGCCGGTCACGGAGGCCCTGAGCGCCTACGGCGTCAGCGTCTACTGACGGCAGGCGCGGCGCGCGGCGCGGCGCGGCGCGGACGCGGCCGAGGGCGTGTGCGTAGTCGCAACTAAAGATCGCAGCCAGCAGAGTCACCGAGCCCCCGCACGCAACCGTCGTGCGGGGGCTCGCTTTTGGCCCGGCAGGCCGAGGCGGATCGGGTGCGGCGAGCCCTGCTGATCAACGCCGATGTCGAGTTCCCGGCCTCGAAGCAGCTGGCCGAGGTCGCACACCGCAGGGCCGACAACTCCTGCCGCCCTTCAACTACGGCTGCTTCAGACAGTGATGGCCGTGGCGGCCGAGAAGAACTCCACGCTGGTGCTGCCGATTCCGGTGGAGTTGTTGTGTTTTCTGGAGAAGGGGGCGCAGGTGGAGGGTTCTGGGGCGCAGGTGGAGGGTTCGGGGTGCGGTGGTCGCTCGGGTTCAGGGGGCGTCAGTGGCTTGGATTCGGACCCTGGAGGGTCGATTTCAAGACAGGAGTAGACCTTACCCGTTGGTAACGAAGTGCTCGCTCGGGGTGTTTGCCGCACGCAGAAGCCGGGTGTGACTGTGCACGGTCAAGCCAGCGCGGGGGCGTAAACGTGTTCTACGCGCGTCCTGAAGTCGACCTTGTGCGCTCCCTGTGGGCCTAGGAATAGTGAGCGTTGTTCAACCGGCAGGGGCGGGACTTTTCTTGTGTGTCGCCCCCTTGGCCGTACGCCTTCCGGTCCGGCGAGGTCCCCACAACCTCTCGGGCCGACCCCCCACAGGAGGACGTGAGTTGAAGCACCGACGCATACCCAAGCGGCGTGCAGCCGTGGCAGGTGCGGGTATCGCCGCGCTGGTCGCTGCGGGCGTTACCTTGCAGACCGCCAACGCCAGTGAGACGCCGGAGGCGTCCGCGCCGAAGACCCTGTCGCTCGGCGCGGCCGGAAAGCTCGCCTCGACGCTCGCCAAGGACCTCGGCGCCGATGCCGCGGGTACCTACTACGACGCGCAGAGCAAGAGCCTGGTGGTGAACGTTCTCGACGAGGTCGCCGCCGACGCCGTGGAGGCGGCCGGCGCCAAGGCGCGGGTCGTGGAGAACTCGCTCGCCGAGCTGAAGAGCGCCCGTACGACGCTCACGCAGGACGCGACCATTCCGGGCACCTCCTGGGTGACGGACCCGACGGCCAACAAGGTCGTCGTCACCGCTGACCGTACGGTCTCCAAGGCCGAGTGGGCCAAGCTGAGCAAGGTGGCCGACGGGCTGGGTGCCACGGTGGAACTCCAGCGCACGAAGGGGGAGTTCAAGCCCTTCATCGCGGGTGGTGACGCCATCACCGACGGCAGTGGCCGTTGCTCGCTCGGCTTCAACGTCGTCAAGGGCGGCGAGCCGTTCTTCCTGACGGCCGGGCACTGCACCGAGGGCATCACCAACTGGTCGGACTCCGAGGGCAACGCGCTCGGCACCAACGAGACGTCCAGCTTCCCGGACAACGACTACGGGCTGGTGAAGTACACCGGCGAGGTCGACCACCCGAGCGAGGTCAACCTCTACAACGGCTCCACGCAGGCCATCAGCGGTGCCGCCGACGCCACCGTCGGCATGGCGGTCACCCGGAGCGGTTCGACCACCCAGGTGCACGAGGGCAAGGTCACCGGGCTGGACGCCACCGTGAACTACGGCAACGGTGACATCGTGAACGGGCTGATCCAGACCGACGTGTGCGCCGAGCCTGGGGACAGTGGCGGGTCGCTGTTCTCCGGGGACAAGGCGGTCGGTCTTACCTCGGGTGGCAGTGGTGACTGCACCTCCGGTGGGGAGACGTTCTTCCAGCCGGTGACCGAGGCGCTGTCGGCCACGGGTACCGAGATCGGCTGACGCGGTTCTTCTCGCTTTGCGTGGTCCCGTCCCCTTGGTGGGGGCGGGGCTTTCGCGTTTACGTCGCCTGCGGCTGCTGCTTGGTGGGGGTTCGCGTTGGTGCCTGCGGCGCCTGTGCGGGTTCGGTGGGGGCGTGCGTAGCGCCTGCGGGTGGGTGTGGGGCGGGGCCGGGGGGGGGGGGGGGGGGGGGGGGGGGGGGGGGGGGGGGGGGGGGGGGGGGGGGGGGGGGGGGGGGGGGGGGGGGG
>NZ_JBIMKE010000041.1:0-63190 GCF_043673425.1 Streptomyces sp. M41
TACGTCTGGGCCGACGACGACAAAGCCTTTGGCGACGCCCGCATCATCTTCGTCGACACCGAGGTCTCCAACTGGACCTTCGATCCGGTGCGCAAGCAGTACTTCTTCCACCGCTTCTTCTCCCACCAGCCGGATCTGAACTACGAGAACCCGGTCGTGCAGGAGGAGATCCTTTCCGCGCTGAGGTTCTGGCTGGACCTGGGAATCGACGGCTTCCGGCTCGACGCGGTGCCCTACCTGTACGCCGAGGAAGGCACGAACTGCGAGAACCTTCCCGCGACGCACGAGTTTCTGAAACGGGTGCGCAAGGAGATCGACGCGCACTATCCGGACACGGTGCTGCTGGCTGAGGCCAACCAGTGGCCGGAGGACGTCGTCGACTACTTCGGCGACTTCCAAAGCGGCGGCGACGAGTGCCACATGGCCTTCCACTTCCCGGTCATGCCGCGGATCTTCATGGCCGTGCGCAGGGAATCGCGCTATCCGGTCTCGGAAATCCTCGCCAAGACCCCGGCCATCCCCTCCGGCTGCCAGTGGGGCATCTTCCTGCGCAACCACGACGAGCTGACCCTGGAGATGGTCACCGACGAAGAGCGCGACTACATGTACGCGGAATATGCCAAGGACCCGCGTATGCGCGCCAACATCGGCATCCGCAGGCGTCTGGCCCCGCTGCTCGACAACGACCGCAACCAGATCGAGCTGTTCACCGCGCTGCTCCTCGCGCTCCCGGGCTCGCCGATCCTCTACTACGGCGACGAGATCGGCATGGGCGACAACATCTGGCTCGGCGACCGTGACGCCGTGCGCACCCCCATGCAGTGGACGCCGGACCGCAACGCCGGTTTCTCGTCGAGTGATCCGGGCCGGCTATTCCTGCCCACGATCATGGACCCGGTCTACGGCTACCAGGTGACGAATGTCGAGGCGTCGATGTCGTCGCCGTCCTCACTGCTGCACTGGACCCGCCGCATGATCGAGATCCGCAAGCAGAACCCGGCTTTCGGACTCGGTTCCTACACGGAACTCCCCTCGTCGAATCCGGCCGTGATCGCGTTCCTGCGGGAATACGAGGACGATCTCGTCCTGTGCGTGAACAACTTCTCCCGGTTCGCACAGCCGACGGAACTGGATCTGCGACGGTTCAACGGGCGACATCCGGTCGAGCTGTTCGGCGGGGTGCGATTCCCGGCCATCGGAGAACTGCCGTACTTGCTGACCCTGGGCGGGCACGGCTTCTACTGGTTCCGGCTGCGCAAGGAAGCCGCCTGAGACCCCGGGCGGGGCGGTTTCCTCCGCCCCGCCCGGGGCACGCATCAGTATCACCCCGAACGGCCCGGGGAAAGGACGCGACGCCATGTCGGAAGCCGTCACCCGTACCTTTACGAACTCGCCCGGATTTCTTCCGTCGCTGGATCCGCTGCTGCGGGAGTGGCTGCCACGCCAGCGGTGGTTCGCCGGCAAGGGGCGTCCGGTCACCGGGTTCTCACTGGTGGCGGCCACCGAGCTGCTGCCGCCCGGGGGCAAGCTGGGCCTGTACCACCTGCTGGTGCGCGCCCATCAGCCGCTCTCGCCCACGCCGGGCGCCGCCGAGCAGCCCGCTGACTGCTACCAGCTCCTGATAGGTGAGCGCGAGGCGCTGCCTCCCCGGCTGGCGCCCGCGCTGATCGGACATGTGACCGAGGGCCCGCTCGCCGGACGCACGGTGTACGACGCCCTGTACGACGTCCGCCCCGCCGAGCTGCTCCTCGAGGCGCTGCGCACCGGGGCCCGGATCGGCGGGCTGCGGTTCGACCGGGACGAGGGCCGGGAGATCCGGTCGGCTCTGGTGCCGCGTCTGGTCACGTCCGAGCAGTCCAACTCGTCGGTCGTCTACGGCGATACGTTCATTCTGAAGCTGTTGCGCCGAGTCGTGCCCGGCGTCAACCCGGATCTGGAGCTGCCGTTGGCCCTGGCCCGCGAGGGCTGCGACCGGGTGCCGGCGCCGACCGCGTGGATGCGGGCGGAGCTGGCCGGGGAGTCGTATGTCCTGGGCGTGCTCCAGCCGTTCGTCCAGGGCGCGACGGACGGCTGGGAGCTGGCGTTGCGCGAGCTGGCCAAGGGTGAGGACTTCGCCGCCGCGGCCCGGGCGCTCGGGCGCGCGACGGCCGAGGTGCATCTGGCGCTGGCCCGCACGCTGCCGACGGCGACGCTGGGGCACACCCAGGTGCAGCAGCTCGTCGACGGCATGGTCGAGCGGCTCGACGCGGCCGTGCAGGCGGTGCCGGCGCTGCGGCCGTACGCGGTCGGGCTGCGCTCGGCCTTCGAGGCGCTGGCCGACCTGGCCGCCGAGGGGTGCACCTGGACCGCCCAGCGCATCCATGGGGACCTGCACCTCGGACAGTGCCTGCGCTCGCCCGCCGGACGGTGGTGGCTGATCGACTTCGAGGGCGAGCCGTCCAAGCCGCTGGCCGAGCGGCGGATGCCGCAGCCACCGGTGCGCGATGTCGCCGGGATGCTGCGCTCCTTCGACTACGCCGCCCACTCGGCCGACCCGCCCGTGCCCGGCTGGGCGAACTCGTGCCGGGCCGCGTACTGCTCCGGGTACGCCCAGGTCAGCGGGGCCGATCCGCGGACCGATCCGGTGCTGCTGCGAGCGTACGAGACCGACAAGGCGATCTACGAGGTCGTCTACGAGGCCCGCCACCGCCCCGACTGGCTCCCGGTGCCGCTGTCCGCGATACGCCGCCTCGCCGCGGACGACGGTCCGCCCTCCCCCGCGACTCCCGCACCGACCCCCGCTCCCGCAACCCCACCCTCGCCCAGGAGGCCCCTCCCGTGACCCCCCGCACCACTTCCTCCAGCGGTTCGGATCCGAAACTGACGGCCGAGAAGCCCGCCGTGGAGACGACCGAGGACAGGGCCGAGAAAAGCGTCGAGAAAACCGCCGAGAAGAGCACGGCCAAGAAGGCGGGCGTCGCGAAGAAGGCGACGACCAAGGCTGCCGAGAAGGCCGCGGAGGCCGTGCGGAAGGGGACGGCGAAGAAGACGGTGCCGAAGCCCGCCGCGGCGAAGAAGACCGCGGCCAGGACGGCGGCTGCCGAGACGGCTCCCGCCAAGAAGACCGCAGCCAAGAAGACCGCAGCCAAGAAGACCGCGGCGAAAAAGACCGCCACGAAGAAGACCGCAGTGAAGAAGTCGGCGATGAAGAAGACGGCCGCGGAGACGGCGGCGGAGAAGAAGGCCGCCGCGAAGAAGGTGACCGCGAAGAGCACACCCGCGGGCAAAGCCGCCGCCGCCAAGAGCACGCCCGCGAGCAAGGCCGCCGCCAAGAAGATCCCCGCGCAGAAGGCCACCGCGAAGAAGATCCCGGCGCAGCAGGCACCCGCCAGGAAGCCCCCGGCCCAGGGCGTCACGGCGCCGCCCTCCGCGCCGTCGCCGCAGGCACCCGTGGCGGTCTCCCCCGCCCTGGACGCGGCCGACCGCGACCGTCTCCTCAGCGGCACGCACCACGACCCACACTCGGTGCTGGGCGCGCATCCGGTGCCCGGCGGTGTCGCCTTCCGGGCCTTCCGGCCCTACGCCCTGTCGGTGACCGTCGTCGCCGGCAGCCTGCGGGCCGAACTGCACGACGACGGCGACGGGTTCTTCTCGGGGCTGATGCCGCTGCGGGACGTACCGGAGGGCTACCGGCTGCTCGTGGCGTACGAGGGGACGGTTCAGGAGACCGAGGACGCGTACCGTTTCCTGCCCGCACTGGGCGAGCTCGACCTGCATCTGATCGGCGAGGGCCGGCACGAGCAGCTGTGGCGGGCGCTCGGCGCCGAGCCGATGACGCACCAGGGCGTGACCGGAACCCGCTTCACGGTATGGGCGCCGAACGCGCGCGGCGTGTCCCTGGCCGGCACCTTCAACTACTGGGACGGCACGGGGTACCCGATGCGCTCGCTCGGCGGTGCCGGGGTCTGGGAGCTGTTCGTGCCCGGCATCGGCGAGGGCGAGCTGTACAAGTTCGAGATCACCCGGCCGGACGGTTCCAGGACGCTGCGCGCCGATCCGCTGGCCCGGCGCACGCAGGCCCCGCCCGACACCTCGTCCATCGTGCACGCCTCGCGGCACGAGTGGGGCGACGACGAGTGGCTGGCGCGGCGCGGGGAGCGGCCGGCGCACGAGGCGCCGTTCTCCGTCTACGAGGTCCATCTGGCCTCCTGGCGCCCCGGATTGACGTACCGTCAACTGGCTGAGCAACTGCCGGCCTACGTCAAGGACCTGGGCTTCACCCATGTCGAGCTGATGCCGGTCGCCGAGCACCCCTTCGGCGGCTCCTGGGGTTACCAGGTCACCGGCTTCTACGCGCCCACGGCCCGGCTCGGCACCCCGGACGACTTCAAGTACCTGGTCGACTCCCTCCACCAGGCCGGCATCGGCGTGCTGATGGACTGGGTGCCGGCGCACTTCCCGCGCGACGACTGGGCGCTGGCGGAGTTCGACGGGCGTCCGCTGTACGAGCACGAGGACCCGCTGCGCTCCGCCCACCCCGACTGGGGCACGCTGGAGTTCGACTTCGGCCGGCGCGAGGTGCGCAACTTCCTGGTCGCCAACGCCCTGTACTGGTGCGAGGAGTTCCATATCGACGGGCTCCGGGTGGACGCGGTGGCGTCCATGCTCTACCTGGACTACTCGCGCGAGCCGGGCCAGTGGGTGCCGAACGAGTACGGCGGACGGGAGAATCTGGACGCGGTGGCGTTCCTCCAGGAGATGAACGCGACGGTGTACCGGCGGGTGCCGGGGGTCGTGACGATCGCGGAGGAGTCCACGGCCTGGGACGGCGTGACCCGACCGACGCATGCGGCCGGGCCGGGCGGTTTCGGGGGCCTGGGCTTCGGACTGAAGTGGAACATGGGCTGGATGCACGACTCGCTCCAGTACATGGCGAAGGAGCCGGTGCACCGCAGGTACCACCACAACGAGATGACGTTCTCGATGGTGTACGCGTACAGCGAGAACTACGTCCTGCCCATCTCCCACGACGAGGTCGTGCACGGCAAGCGGTCGCTGGTGTCGAAGATGCCGGGCGACTGGTGGCAGCAGCGCGCGAACCACCGCGCCTATCTGGGCTTCATGTGGGCCCACCCCGGCAAGCAACTCCTCTTCATGGGCCAGGAGTTCGCGCAGGGTGCCGAGTGGTCGGAGGCGCACGGACCGGACTGGTGGCTGCTGGACCCGGCGTACGGGGCGGAGGCGGACCACCGGGGTGTGCGGGACCTGGTACGCGACCTGAACACGGTCTACCGGCACACGCCGGCCCTCTGGCAGCGGGACACCGAGGCGGCCGGCTTCCAGTGGGTGGTCGGGGACGCCGCCGACGACAACGTGTTCGCGTTCCTGCGCTTCGACGCGGAGGGTGCTCCGCTGCTCGCGGTGTCGAACATGTCGCCGGTCGTCCGCGACGACTATCGCCTCGGGGTCCCGGACGACGTCCCGGCCTGGCTCGAGACGGTGAACACCGACGCGGTGAAGTACGGCGGCAGCGGTGTCACCAACCCTGACCCGGTCAAGCCGGAGCCCCAGGGCTGGCACGGACGCCCGGCCAGCATCCGTCTGACACTGCCACCACTGGCCACGGTCTGGCTCCGCCCGGCTTAGCTCTCTCCTCGAACGCCGGACGGCTGCTTCTCAGCCCGTCCGGCGTTCGACGACGAGGCCCGTTCAGGGCCGATAGCGGGGTCTGGGGGCCCAGCCCCCAGGGATGGGACGGGTAGGGGCGGCGGGGGCGAGAACCGCTCAGGCAGTCGGCAGCCCCCGCGGCAGTCGGCCCGTGTGCAGCACCCCCAACCGCTGGGTCGCCCTGGTCAGCGCCACGTACAGATCGCTCGTACCGTACAGCCCCGGCTCCACCACCAGGACCGAGTCGAACTCCAGGCCCTTGGACTGACGCGGGTCCAGGAGTACGACGGTCCGTGTGAGGTCGGGCTCGGCGCCGGCCGTCACGCCGTCCAGCCGAGCGGCCAGCTTGCGGTGCAGATGGCGCGGGGCGATGACCGCGAGCCGGCCCTCCTCGGGAGTAAGCTCCTTCACCGCCTCGGCGACGGCGCCCGGCAGGTCGTCGGTGGCGCGCACCCAGGGCCGTACGCCGGTGGAGCGGACGGAACTCGGGGGCTCGAAGCCGGGGGCCTCGGCGCGGACGACCGCCGCCGCCAGCTCCATGATCTCGGCCGGGGTGCGGTAGTTGACGCCGAGGCGGGTGTGCTCCCAGCGGTCCTCGACATAGGGGGCGAGGATCTTCGCCCAGGAGCCGACACCGGCCGCCTCCGCGGTCTGCGCCGGGTCGCCGACCAGCGTCATCGAGCGGGTCGGGCTGCGCCGCATCAGCAGCCGCCACGCCATCGGCGACAGCTCCTGCGCCTCGTCGACGATGATGTGCCCGAACGCCCAGGTCCGGTCGGCGGCGGCACGCTCGGCGGCGCTGCGGTGGTCGTCCTCCTCCTGCCGTTCGGCGAAGCGCTCGGCGTCGATGATGTCGTGTGCCGAGAGGACCTCGCTGTCCTCCTCGTCCTTGTCCTCGAACTCATAGGTCCGGGAGGCGTACGACACGTCCAGCACGCCCTGCGCGTAGGCGACCTGCGTCCGCCGTTCCCGTTCGGCCCGCGCCCGGGCCACCCGGTCGTCCTCGCCGAGGAGTTCGGCGGCCTCGTCGAGCAGCGGCACGTCCGCCACGGTCCAGGTGCGCGTGACCGGACGGCGGATCGCGGCCACGTCCTCGTCCGGGAGGTAACCCACGGGGTCGGCGAGGAAGTCCGCGACCAGGCGCTGCGGGGTCAGCCGCGGCCACAACTGGTCGATGGCCGCCCACACTTCGGGGTTCTCGGCGATCTCGTCCCGGATCTGGGTGATGTCGCTGGGGTCGAGGAGGCTGCTGCCGTCGAAGGGATCGGTGCCGACCCGCTCGGCGTACAGCTCGGTGAGCGTGTTGAGGATGTGCCCCTCGAAGTACTCACGCGCCACGTTGTGCGGCAGCCGCGCGGCCCGGGTCTTCTCGCGGGCCACCTTCACCAGGCCGTCGTCGAGCATCAGGACCTCCCGGTCGTGCTCGATCGCGATCACCGGGTCGGGCAGGGCCTGCCAGTCGCGTACGACCTCGGCGAGCACGTCCGCCATGTCGGCGCGCCCCTTCACCGCAGCCGCCTCGCGGGTGTCGGACGCCGTCGCCCGTACGCCGGGGAACAGCTCGCCGACGGTGGCGAGCAGCACCCCGGTCTCGCCGAGCGAGGGCAGCACCTCGCCGATGTAGCCGAGGAAGGCGGGGTTGGGGCCGACGATCAGGACCGCGCGCTTGGCGAGCAGTTCCCGGTGCTCGTACAGGAGGTAGGCGGCGCGGTGCAGCGCGACGGCGGTCTTGCCGGTGCCGGGGCCGCCCTCGACGACCAGGACCCCGCGGTGGGGCGCCCGGATGATCTCGTCCTGCTCGGCCTGGATGGTCTGCACGATGTCGTTCATCCGGCCCGTGCGGGCGGAGTCGAGCGCGGCGAGCAGGACGGCGTCGCCGGTCGGGTCCTCGTGGCCGGTGCGCTCCCGGTCGCCCAGGTCGAGGATCTCGTCGTGCAGGGCGGTGACCGTACGGCCGCTGGTGGTGATGTGCCGCCGGCGTCTGATGCCCATCGGGGTGTGACCGGTGGCCAGGTAGAAGGGGCGCGCGACATCGGCCCGCCAGTCGATGAGGATCGGGGTGCGCTCGGCGTCGTCCGTGCGCAGCCCGATCCGGCCGATGTGGTGGACGGCACCCGAGGAGTGGTCGATGCGGCCGAAGCACAGCGAACCGTCCACCGCGTTCAGCGCGGCGAGCAGCCCGGAGCGCTCGGCGACCAGGATGTCCCGCTCCAGCCGGGCCTGCATCGGTGTGTTGCCCTGGGCGAGCGCGTCCGTGACACCGGCCTCGGTGTCGCCGCGCAGGGCGTCCACGCGCGCGTACAGGCCGTCGATGAATTCCTGCTCGCGTCGCAATTCACCGTCTTGGAATTCGGTGTTTGACAATTCCGCTCCCGCCCGGATACACTGTGGTCACTGAACTTCTCCGCGACTTCATCGACGTGAAGTCGCGAACCATTGAATATACGCAAAGAAATCCCCCGAGCGCAATTGCTCGAGGGATTTTTCCGTATTCCGGGCGGGATTCCAGCGGGGTCAGAGCACCTCGGACAGCTCCTCCAGCAACCGCCGCTTGGACCGCGCCCCCACCATCGACCGCACGGCCTCACCGTCGCGGAACACCATGAACGTCGGCATGGACAGCACCTTGTACGCGTTCGTGGTCAGCGGATTGGTGTCCACGTCCAGCTGCACCACCTTCAGGCGGTCCCCCGCCTCGGCGGCGAGCGCGCTCAGCACCGGGCCCATCTGCCGGCACGGCGGACACCAGTCGGCCGTGAACTCCACCAGCACCGGCAGCCGCGCCCCGATCACCTCCGCCCCGAAGTCCGCGTCCGTCACCTCGGCCACGCCCGCTGCCCTGATCACAGCTCCCGCCCTCCCAGTTCGCACAACGGCTCCGGACCGCCCGGAACCAGCGCATCGGCGGCCAGTTCGTCCCGCGCCGCCTCCGCACGCGCCAGCTGCGCGCCGACCTCTGCCCGCACGCCCTGCAACTGGCCGATCAGCGCGTCGAGTTCGTCCAGTTTGCGCCGGTAGACCGCGAGCGACGCCGGGCAGGAGTCGCCCTCCGGGTGCCCGGCCCGCAGACACTCCACGAACGGCCGCGTCTCCTCCAGGTCGAACCCGAAGTCCTGGAGCGTACGGATCTGGCGCAGCAGCGTCAGGTCGCTCTCGTCGTACGTCCGATAGCCGTTGCCGGTCCGTCGCGCGGGCAGCAGACCGCGCGACTCGTAGTACCGCAGCGTCCGCGTCGTGGTCCCGGCGCGTGCTGCCAGCTCGCCGATTCGCATGGTGACGAACGTAGTCCTTGACGCCGACGTCAAGGCAAGGCCGTGAGATGGCCGGGCGCCCGGCCCCGGTTCAGGCGGGGCCGGGCGCCCGGAGTGGGACGGCCGGAGGGTCAGGCCTTGGCGAGTTCCTTCTCGCCGCCCTTCTCCGGCACCTCGGCGGGAGCACCGTGGCCGTGGCCGTGCTCGTCGTCCATGAGGGTCTGCTCGTCGAACGGGAGCCGGCCGGCGAGCACCTGCTCGACCCTCTCCCTGTCGATCTCCTTCGTCCACGTCCCGATCAGGACCGTGGCCACGGCGTTACCCGCGAAGTTCGTCAGGGCGCGGGCCTCGCTCATGAACCGGTCGATGCCGACGATGAGGCCGATGCCGTCCACCAGGGCGGGCTTGTGCGACTGGAGGCCGCCCGCGAGGGTGGCCAGACCCGCGCCCGTCACACCGGCCGCGCCCTTCGAGGCGACCAGCAGGAACAGCAGCAGCGGGATCTGCTCGCCCACCGACATCGGGGTACCCATGGCGTCGGCGATGAACAGGGACGCCATGGTCATGTAGATCATGGTGCCGTCGAGGTTGAAGGAGTAGCCGGTGGGGACGGTGATGCCGACCACCGGCTTGCTGACCCCGAGGTGCTCCATCTTCGCGATGAGGCGCGGCAGCGCGGACTCGGAGGACGAGGTCGACAGGATCAGCAGGAACTCACGGCCCAGGTACTTGAAGAGCGTGAGGATGTTCAGGCCCGCGACGATCCGCAGCAGCGCGCCGAGCACGATGAAGACGAACAGGAAGCAGGTGACGTAGAAGCCGAGCATCAGCACGGCGAGGCTCTTCAGCGCGTCCAGTCCGGCCGAGCCGGTGACGGCCGCGATGGCGCCGAAGGCACCGATCGGCGCGAGCCACATCACCATGGCGAGGATGCGGAAGACGAGCCGCTGGATGTGCTGCACACCGCGCAGGATCGGCTCCCCGGCCGAGCCCATGGCCTGCAGCGCGAACCCGGCGAGCAGCGCCACGAGCAGGGTCTGCAGGACCGACTCCGAGGTGAAGGCGGAGACGATCGTGGTCGGGATGATGCCGAGCAGGAACTCGGTGGTGCCCATCGCCTCGGTGTCGACCTGTGCGTGGCCGGCGTCCTTCACCGCGTCGGTGACCGCGAGGCCGGTGCCCGGCTCCACGATGTTGCCGACGACAAGGCCGATGGCGAGGGCGACCAGCGACATCGCGAGGAAGTAGACCAGCGCGATACCGCCGACGGCGCCGACCTTGGCGGCCTTGCGTACCGAGCCGATGCCCAGCACGATCGTGCAGAAGATGATCGGCGAGATCATCATCTTGATCAGGGCTACGAAGCCCGTTCCGATGGGCTTGAGCTCGACCGCGAAGTCGGGTGCGACCAGACCCACGGTGATGCCGAGGGCGACCGCGATGATCACCGCGATGTAGAGGTAGTGCGTGCGGTCCCGCTTGGCGACGGGTGCGGCAGGTGCCGTATCGGGGGAACTGGCGGCGGCCACGGCTGCCCTCCTTGACGTCTTCGTCGGCATCACCGGCGTGCGGCTCACGTCCGGGGTGGGGGTTCGCTGAGCGGGTGCCGCGCCCCGAGCCCGGGGACGACGCCCGGGGGACGGGGGTCGTGTTCAGCGATGCGGTGACTATCTCCTGCCGTGTGAGGGCGGTCACCCTTCCGTTCATTTAGTTCACAATCGGCCGTGGAGGCAGACTGACGACATGCGCATCCCCGTCCCGAGACCCCGGAGCCTGGCCGGGCAGCTGTTCGCCATGCAGGCGGTGCTGATAGCGGTGCTCGTCGCCGGGTACGCGGTGTTCACCTACGTCAGCGACCGTCGCCAGGCCGAGGACGCCGCCGGCCGGCAGGCCATGGCCGTGGCCCAGTCCATCGCCGACGCCCCCTCCGTGCGGGAGGCGATCCGCACCTCCGATCCGACGGCCGAGCTCCAGCCGTACGCGCTGCGGGTCCAGCGCGACACCGAGGTGGACTTCGTCACGATCATGAACCCCGAGGGCATCCGCTGGACGCACCCCGACCCGGAACAGATCGGCCAGCACTTCCGCGGGCACACCGAGCGGGCGCTGCGCGGGGAGGCATTCTCCGAGACGTACACCGGCACGCTCGGCCCGTCCGTCCGTGCCGTGGTGCCGATCTACGACGGGCCCGTGGACGCGCGGGAGATCGTCGGCCTGGTCAGCGCGGGCATCCGGGTCGAGGAGATCAGCAAGCGGATGCAGGACCAGCTGACGGCCCTGCTCGGGGTGGCGGCCGGCTCGCTGGCGCTGGGCGCGGTCGGCACGTACGTCATCAACGCGCGGCTGCGCCGGCACACCCACGGCATGAACGCCGCCGAGCTGAGCCGGATGCACGACTATCACCAGGCCACGTTGCACGCGGTGCGGGAGGGGCTGCTGATGCTGGACGGGCAGCACCGGGTGGCGTTGATCAACGACGGCGGGCGGGAGCTGCTCGGGGTCGCCGGTGACGCGGTGGGACGGTCGGTGGCGGAGCTCGGCCTGCCGGCGCCGCTGACCGGGGCGCTGCTGGCCTCCGAGCCCAGGGTCGACGAGGTGCACCTGGCGGCGGAGCGGGTGCTGATGGTGAACACCTCGCCGGTCTCGGGCGGTGAGCGGCGCGGCACGGTGGTGACACTGCGGGATGTCACCGAACTCCAGTCCCTGATGGGCGAGTTGGATTCGGAGCGGGGTTTCACCCAGGCGTTGCGGTCCCAGGCGCACGAGGCGGCGAACCGGCTGCACACCGTGGTTTCGCTGATCGAGCTCGGCCGGGCCGAGGAGGCGGTGGAGTTCGCGACCGCCGAGCTGGAGCTGGCGCAGGCCCTCACCGACCAGGTCGTCGCGGCGGTCAGCGAACCGGTGCTGGCGGCGCTGCTGCTGGGCAAGACCGCACAGGCCAACGAGCGAGGCGTGGAGCTGGTGGTGTCGGAGGACAGCCGGCTGGACGACCGGCTGCTGCCGCCGTCGCTGCCCGCCCGGGACCTGGTGACGATCCTCGGCAACCTGATCGACAACGCGGTGGACGCGGCCCAGGGGAGCGTCCGGGCGCGGGTCACGGTGACGGCGTACACACAGGGCACGGAGCTGGTGCTCAGGGTCTCGGACACGGGGGCCGGGGTGGATCCCGCGCACATGGAAGCGGTCTTCGAGCGTGGCTTCTCCACGAAGCCGGCGGGGCCGGGCGGACGCGGGCTGGGCCTGGCGCTGGTACGGCAGGCGGCGCACCGGCACGACGGGACCCTGTCGGTGGCGGAGGCCGCCGGGGGCGGGGCGGAGTTCGAGGTGCGGTTGCCGCTGAGTGCGGCGGGCGGGGAGAGTTCCGGGGTCGGGGGTGCCGGAGACAGGAACGCCGGAGGCAGGGATGCCGGGGGTTCAGGCGCCGGTGGCGACCGTGCCGTGGGTGCCTCGGCGGCCGGGGCGGACGCGTCGAAGGGCGAGGGCTCGGTGGAGGTGGGCGCTGTGGAAGAGGCTGTGGTCGAGGGCGCCGTGGGCGAGGGTGCCGGGGACGAGAGCGCCGCGGGTCGGGGCTCGCGGGGTTCCAAGGGTGCGGCGGTTTCGAGAGGTGACGTATGACGGCGGCCGAGCGGGCGATTCGCGTCCTGGTCGTGGAGGACGACCCGGTCGCGGCGGACGCGCATGTGATGTACGTGGGACGGGTGCCGGGATTCGTCGCCGTCGGCAAGGCGCACACGGGCGCGGAAGCGAGGCGCGCGCTGGAGCGGACGCCGGTGGATCTGCTGCTGCTCGATCTGCATCTGCCGGATGTGCACGGACTCCAGCTGGCGCGGTCGTTGCGGGCCGCCGGGCATCACGCGGACGTGATCGCGGTGACGTCGGCGCGGGATCTCGCCGTGGTGCGCGAGGGCGTGTCGCTGGGGGTCGTGCAGTACGTGCTGAAGCCGTTCACGTTCGCGACGCTCCGCGACCGGCTGGTGCGGTACGCCGAGTTCCACGCCGCGGTGGGAGAGGCGAGCGGCCAGGACGAGGTGGACCGTGCGCTGGCGGCGCTGCGGGCACCCGGACCCGCGGCGCTGCCCAAGGGGTTGAGCGCACCGACCCTGGAGCGGGTGACCGGTGCCGTGCGGGACACCGGGGAGGGGCTCACGGCGGCCGGGGTCGCCGAGGCGGTGGGGATCTCCCGGATCACGGCCCGGCGCTACCTGGAGCATCTGGTGGAGGCGGGCAGGGCCGCGCGCGAGCCGGTCTACGGGCAGGTGGGAAGGCCGGAGTTGGTGTACCGGTGGGTGCCGGGGGCGGGGCCGGGCCGCTGACCCGAGGCCCCCCTCGCCGTCGCGCACGGCGGCCGAGCCCAATCCTCCGCGGACGCATACGCATACGCATCCAAGTCGCAAACACGGTCGCAGACGCAGACGCAGACGCATTGACCTGACTAGACCACTCAACCTACGTTCACCAGGCAGCCGTTCCCGCGCCACAAGGAAGTGCGTCCGCAGGAGGTCATGCCCGTGCGCCCCACCGCCCCCCTCCCCGCTCTCCTCGCCCTCACCCTCGCCGCCGCAGCCACCCTCACCGCCTGTGGCAGCGGCTCCGGCAGCGATCCCGACACGATCAAGGTCTCCTTCAAGCAGTCCACGGACAACTCCATCAAGGTGATGGACACCTATCTCGCGGACATCAAGCGGCAGTTCGAGAAGGCGAACCCCGGCAAGAAGGTCGAGTTCGTGCCCATCAAGGCCCCGGACTCGGAGTACTACACCAAGCTCCAGCAGATGCTCCGCTCCCCCAAGACCGCCCCCGACCTGGTCTACGAGGACACCTTCCTCATCAACTCGGACATCACCAGCGGGTACTTGAAGCCGCTCGACCCCTATCTCGCGAAGTGGCGGGACTGGGGGCGGTTCATCGACACGGCGAAGGCCGCGGCGAAAGGTGAGGACGGCAAGACGTACGGCGTCCCGGACGGCACCGACACGCGCGGTCTGTGGTTCAACAAGCGCATCTTCGCGAAGGCGGGGCTCCCGGCCGACTGGCAGCCGAAGACCTGGAAGGACGTCCTCGACGCCGCCCGTGCCGTCAAGAGGAAGGTCCCCGGGGTCATCCCGCTCAACGTGTACACGGGCAAACCGGTCGGCGAGGCCGCCACCATGCAGACCTTCGAGATGCTGCTGTACGGCACGAACGACGGCGGCTCGGACCCGCTGTACGACAAGAGCAGCAAGAAGTGGATCGCCGGGAGCCAGGGCTTCAAGGACGCCCTCTCCTTCGTCGAGACGGTCTACGAGGAGAAGCTCGGCCCCGAGGTCTCCGACGCCCTCGACCCCAACGTCATGACCCGCGTCCGCGGGGAATGGCTTCCCCAGGGCGAGCTCGCCATCGCCCTCGACGGCTCCTGGCTACCGCAGGACTGGCTGCCGGGCAGCGGTCACGAGTGGCCCGAGTGGTCGAAGGAGCTGGGCCTCGCCGCCATGCCCACCCAGAACGGCCAGGCTCCCGGCAAGGTGAGCATGTCCGGCGGCTGGACCTGGTCGATCCCGGCCAAGTCGGGCAACCCGGACCTGGCCTTCGAGTTCATCAAGACGATGCAGACGAAGGCGAACGCCCAGAAGTGGTACGTCGCCAACTCCGGTATCGCCGTACGCGAGGACGTGGCCTCCGACCCCGCGTACGTGGAGGCGCAGCCCGGCATCAAGTTCTTCACGGACCTCGTCGCGAGCACCCACTACCGCCCCGCCTTCCCGGCGTACCCGAAGGTCTCCACCGCCGTCCAGGAGGCGATGGAGGGCGTGACGACGGGTGACATGTCGGTGGAGGAAGCGGCCAAGGGCTACGACGAGGAACTGCGGACGGCGACGGACGACCAGGTGATCGAGAAGTGAGCGCTTCGGACCGGAGCGCTGCCGTTCTGAGAGAACATGGCCTGAGGGAACATGGCCTGAGCCCCCGAGAGCCGGGCCCGCGCGTATGAGGCGGGCCCGCTCCCTCACCCGTGCCCTCCCGGTCGCCCCCGCCGTCGTCCTCCTTCTCCTCTTCCTCGCCGGCCCGATCGCCTACTGCGCCTACATCGCCTTCACCGATCTCCAGCTCACCGGCCAGGCCGAGGACTCCTTCGTCGGCTTCGACAACTTCCGCGCCGCGTTCGACGACGAGGCGTTCCGTAACGCGGTCTGGCTCACCCTCGTCTTCACCGTCATCTCCGCGCTGCTCGGCCAGAACACCCTGGGACTGGCCCTGGCGGCACTGATGCAGCGGGCGTCGAGGCCGGTGCGCACCCTGGTGGGTGCCGTCGTCATCGCCGCGTGGGTGCTGCCGGAGGTCGTGGCCGGGTTCCTCCTCTACGCCTTCTTCCGCCGCGAAGGCACTCTGAACGCCATCCTGGACTGGCTCCATCTCCCCACCCAGAACTGGCTGTTCACCCTCCCGATCCTGGCGGTGTCGTTCGCGAACGTCTGGCGGGGCACCGCCTTCTCGATGCTGGTGTACTCGGCGGCGCTGAACGAGATCCCCAAGGAGATCACCGAGGCGGCCGAGGTCGACGGCGCCGGCGGCTGGCGCCGCATGTGGCACATCACGCTCCCGATGATCCGTCGGTCCATCGGCACCAACCTCATGCTGATCACCCTCCAGACCCTGTCCGTCTTCGGGCTGATCTGGGTGATGACGAGGGGCGGCCCGGGCGGCAAGAGCCAGACGCTGCCGCTGTTCATGTACGAGGAGGCGTTCCAGAAGAGCATGATCGGCTACGGCACCGCGGTCGCCCTGCTGCTCCTGGTGGTGGGCTCGCTGTTCTCGGTGGTGTACCTACGGCTCCTGCGCACGGAGGTCTGACGCCCATGTCCCGGAGCCTCCCGTCCCGCAGAACCCTGCCGTCCCGCCGGACCTCCTCGTCCCGCAGGACCGCGCGCCGACTGGCCGCGGACGCGGGTCTGCTGGCGGTGGCCGCCGCGTTCGTGCTTCCGCTGGCGTGGGTGATCCTCTCGTCGCTGGACACGAACGCCGATCTCCGGGTGAAGCTCCCCGAGGGCGTGACCCTGGAGAACTTCGACGCGGTCCTGACCCCGGACATCACGTTCACTCCGCTGCTCAACAGCCTGCTCCTGTGCGGCGGGGGGACGGCCCTGACCGTGGTGTGCGCGGCGCTGGCCGCGTATGCGCTGTCGCGGTTCCGCTCCCGCTTCAACCGCCCGTTCCTGCTCACCATCCTCTTCGCGACCTGTCTGCCGATCACGGCGATCATGGTGCCGGTGTACGCCCTGTTCGTGCGGGTGAACCTGATCGACACCATGCAGGGCACGATCTTCTTCTTCGCCGCCTCCCAACTGCCGTTCGCCGTCTGGCTGATGAAGAACTTCATGGACGGGGTGCCGAAGGAGCTGGAGGAGGCGGCCTGGACGGACGGGGCGTCGTCGCTCCAGTCGCTGCTGCGGATCGTGCTGCCGCTGATGGGGCCGGGCGTGGCGGTGGTGACGGTGTTCTCGTTCGTGATGATGTGGGGGAACTTCTTCGTCCCGTTCATGCTGCTGCTGACCCCGGACCAGATGCCGGCGGCCGTGAGCATCAACGAGTTCTTCGGGAACCGGGGGACGGTGGTGTACGGGCAGCTGGCGGCGTTCTCGATCATCTACTCAACGCCGGTGATCCTGCTGTACGTGCTGGTGGCCCGGCGGCTGGGCGGGGGGTTCGCGCTGGGCGGCGCGGTCAAGGGGTGAGGGCCTCGCGTGCGACCGGGCGCGTGTCACCGGGTGTGCGGGGAGGCGTGCGCGCGGGGCGTAAGGGCGGGCGTGCGGGACGGAACGTCGGGATTGAGCCGTACCCGGTGCCGCCGCCCCACCCGGTTCCCCGGCCCGCCGTACCGTACTCGTCTTCGACGACCGGGCGCGCGAGCGAGGTCCGCGACACATGTTCGACAGCCGCCTTCGCGAGCCATGCGCGGGCCCGGAATCGGAAGCCTTCGCGAATATGCTCCATGACCTTGCCATTCGCCGCCGTGCGCCGACCGGCCCACCCGCCGGACCCGTCCTTCCGGGGCCCGCCGTCGGCCTCGCCACCATGCCGTTCACCCTCACGGGCGGACTTCCCCGTCGCCGAACCGGCGAGTAGCCGTAGCTTCCTACAATCCGTGATCCTGGCCGAACAGACCGTAGTCATCCCGTGCCGTTCGCCCTACGTTGTGCCGCGTGCGCCGACCCCCAGCTCAACCGAACCAGCCGGGCCGATCCGGCCGGACCAGCCGGTCCGGTCACCGGACCCCGCCCACCCCTCCGTTCAACGCCCCCGCCGCCCGCAGACTCCGCGCCGCGCTCAACATGGGACCCGAACATGTCGCCTACGGCATGCGGGCCTCGTACGGCCTGCCCCATGTGACCGAGGATCTGATCGTCGCCTGGGAGCGCGAGGTCGCCTCGCCGACCAGCACGGAGCTGACCGCCCTCGCGGGTGTGCTGTGGTGTTCGCCGAGCGAGCTCCTCGGCCGGCCCCGGACCCTGCGCGAGCACCGCATCGCCCGCGGGCTGGCGCCCGAGGACGTTGCCCGTACCGTCGGCCATCAGCTGGCGGAGTATCTGAGCATGGAGGAGCGCGACGACTGGCGCGGCACCGACCGGCAGTCCACCGCCCTCGCCGAGGTGCTCGGCCTGTCGATCCCGGACTTCATCACCGTCACGGGCCGTGACGGGAAGCTCGCCGAGCTGCTGCGCAGTGCCGTGACGACGCGCTGGCAGGCGTATGTGCGCCCGGTCGGCAAGATGGTGCCCCTGGACCGGCGCGTCCTGGAGACCGCTCTGCAGGAGCTGCACCAGGACTACCAGGGGCAGATGACCGCCACCCTGAGCTGGGGCGGCGGCAACAGCGAGACCAGCGCGGCCGGCCGGGACTTCCTCGACCGGATCGTGGAGCTCTTCTGGACCAAGGTCCAGAACAACACCGGCTAGAACACCGACTCCGCCTCGTCCATCCGGTCCTTCGGCACCGTCTTCAGCTCGGTGACCGCTTCCGCCAGCGGCACCATCACGACGTCGGTCCCGCGCAGCGCGGTCATCCTGCCGAACTCGCCCTGATGCGCCGCCTCCACCGCGTGCCAGCCGAAGCGGGTGGCGAGGACCCTGTCGTACGCGGTCGGAACGCCACCGCGCTGGACATGGCCGAGGATGACCGGCTTGGCCTCCTTGCCGAGGCGGCGCTCCAGCTCGAACGCGAGGGCCGTGCCGATGCCCTGGAAGCGCTCGTGGCCGTACTGGTCGATCTCACCCTTGCCGTAGTCCATGGTGCCGTCGGCGGGGTGGGCGCCCTCGGCGACGCAGATCACCGCGAACTTCTTGCCGCGCGCGAAGCGCTCCTCGACCATCTTCACCAGGTCGGCGGGGTCGAACGGGCGCTCCGGGAGGCAGATTCCGTGCGCGCCGGCGGCCATGCCGGACTCCAGCGCGATCCAGCCCGCGTGGCGGCCCATGACCTCCACGACCATCACTCGCTGGTGGGACTCCGCGGTCGTCTTCAGGCGGTCCATGGCCTCGGTGGCGACGCCGACCGCGGTGTCGAAGCCGAAGGTGCGGTCCGTCGACGAGATGTCGTTGTCGATCGTCTTCGGGACGCCCACCACCGGCAGGCCCGCGTCCGACAGCATGCGCGCCGCGGTCAGGGTGCCTTCGCCGCCGATCGGGATCAGCGCGTCGATACCGAAGTCCGCGACCATGTCCTCGGCCCGGTCGCAGGCCTCGCGCAGGCGGTCGCGCTCCAGCCGGGAGGAGCCGAGGATGGTGCCGCCGCGGGCCAGGATGCCGCTCACGCTGTCCAGGTCGAGGGAGCGGTAGCGGCCGTCCAGCAGGCCGGAGTAGCCGTCCTCGAAGCCGATGACCTCGTCGCCGTAGTTGTCGACCGCCCGGTGCACGACCGACCGGATCACGGCGTTCAGGCCGGGGCAGTCGCCGCCTGCGGTGAGAACTCCGATGCGCATCGTGCTGTGTCTCCTGCTCGCTGTGGATGCCGGTGAGCCAATCCGATTGTTTCACGTCGCTCGAGGCGATGCCGCTTCCATATGATCTAGCCCTAGATGCCCCTTTTTGCCCGCAGTTCCAGCCTTCCTGGCGTCCCCGTCGACCGGGTCCGGCCCTCCATCCTGACGGGCGCCTTAGCCAGCAGCAAGGGTATTGTCAAGAGGGTTTCGCTCACCTCACTGAGTGATTTTGCGACCCTGGAATCGGATCGGACCACTCGGTCGGGTCCTCGGATCCATAGGTTCCGCCAAACCGCAGACAGACCGAGCTGACAGACCGAGCTGACAAACCGAGCTGTCAGACCGAGCCGACAGACGACGAAGACGACAGAGGAAACGGAGAGCACGCGTGACGCGCAGCGTGTACGTGACCGGCATCGACCGCGGCGACGGCCGCCAGATCGTCGAACTGGGGGTCATGGAGCTGCTGACCCGGCAGGTGGACCGGGTGGGGGTGTTCCGGCCGCTGGTGCACCACTCCCCCGACCGCCTGTTCGAGCTGCTGCGCGCCCGCTACCGCCTGTCCCAGGATCCGGCCACCGTCTACGGCATGGACTACCACGAGGCGTCCGCCCTCCAGGCCGAGCGCGGGACCGACGAGCTGGTGTCCACCCTCGTCGACCGGTTCCTGGTCGTCGCCCGCGACTACGACGTCGTGCTCGTCCTCGGCACGGACTACGCCGACACCCAGCTCCCGGACGAACTGTCGCTCAACGCCCGGCTCGCCAACGAGTTCGGCGCCTCCGTGATCCCCGTCGTCGGCGGCCGTAAGCAGACCGCCGAGTCGGTGCTGGCCGAGACGCGCAACGCCTACCGGGCGTACGAGGGTCTGGGCTGCGACGTGCTCGCCATGGTGAGCAACCGGGTCGCGCGGGAGGACCGGGACAAGATCGCCGAGGCGCTGGGGGCACGGCTGCCCGTGCCCTGCTACGTCGTCCCCGACGAGCCCGCCCTGTCCGCGCCGACCGTCGCGCAGATCGCCCAGTCCCTGGACGCCGAGGTCCTGCTGGGCGACGACTCGGGGCTCGCGCGCGACGCGCTCGGCTTCGTCTTCGGCGGCGCGATGCTGCCGAACTTCCTGACCGCGCTGACCCCGGGCTGCCTGGTGGTCACCTCGGGCGACCGCGCCGACCTCGTCGTCGGCTCGCTGGCCGCGCACAGCGCCGGCACCCCGCCGATCGCGGGTCTGCTGCTCACCCTGGACGAGCGCCCCGGCGACGAGATCCTCACCCTCGCCGCCCGCCTCGCCCCGGGCACCCCGGTGCTCTCGGTGCCCGGCTACAGCTTCCCCACCGCCGAGCAACTCTTCGCCCTCGAGGGGAAGTTGAATGCGGCGACCCCGCGCAAGGCGGAGACCGCGCTCGGCCTGTTCGAGCGGTACGTCGACACCGGCGACCTGCTCGAGCGGGTCTCGGCACCGAGCAGCGACCGGGTCACGCCGATGATGTTCGAGCACAAACTCCTGGAGCGGGCCCGTTCGGACATGCGCCGCATCGTGCTGCCCGAGGGCACCGAGCCGCGCGTGCTGCACGCCGCCGAGGTGCTGCTGCGCCGCAACGTCTGCGACCTCACGCTGCTCGGCCCGGCCGACCGGATCCGCAAGCAGGCCGCCGACCTCGGTATCGACCTGGGCGACAGCGAGTTGATCGACCCGGCGACCAGCGAACTGCGCGACTCCTTCGCCGAGAAGTACGCCGGGCTGCGCGCCCACAAGGGGGTCACGGTGGAGCTGGCGTACGACGTCGTCTCCGATGTGAACTACTTCGGCACGCTGATGGTGCAGGAGGGGCTGGCGGACGGCATGGTGTCCGGCTCCGTCCACTCCACCGCCGCGACCATCCGGCCCGGGTTCGAGATCATCAAGACCAAGCAGGACGCCTCCATCGTGTCGTCCGTCTTCTTCATGTGCCTGGCCGACAAGGTCCTCGTCTACGGCGACTGCGCCGTGAACCCCGACCCGGACGCCGTGCAGCTGGCGGACATCGCCATCCAGTCGGCGGCGACCGCCGCGCAGTTCGGGGTGGAGCCGCGGATCGCGATGCTCTCGTACTCGACGGGCACCTCCGGTTCGGGCGCCGACGTCGACAAGGTGCGCGAGGCGACCGAACTGGTGCGGTCGCGGCGGCCCGATCTGAAGATCGAGGGACCGATCCAGTACGACGCCGCCGTGGAGCCGTCCGTCGCCGCGACCAAGCTGCCGGAGTCGGAGGTCGCCGGGCAGGCGACGGTGCTGATCTTCCCGGACCTCAACACCGGCAACAACACCTACAAGGCCGTGCAGCGTTCGGCCGGCGCGATCGCCGTCGGCCCGGTGCTCCAGGGCCTGCGCAAGCCCGTCAACGACCTGTCCCGCGGCGCGCTCGTCCAGGACATCGTCAACACCGTCGCCATCACGGCGATCCAGGCCCAGTCCCCCGCCCCGTCCTCCAGCGAAAAGGCCGGCATCCAGTGAGCCCGACCCGTGTCCTCGTCCTCAACTCCGGCTCCTCGTCGGTGAAGTACCAGCTGCTCGACATGCGCGACAGCAGCCGGCTGGCCGCCGGGCTCGTCGAACGCATCGGCGAGGAGACCTCCCGGCTCAAGCACACGCCGCTCGCGGCGGGGGGCGAGAGCCGGGAGTGGAGCGGTGCCATCGCCGACCACGAGGCCGCCCTGAAGGCGGTGTCGGCGGAGCTCTCCCGGGACGGCCTCGGGCTCGACTCGCCCGAGCTGGCCGCCATCGGCCACCGGGTGGTGCACGGCGGCCGGCACTTCACCGAGCCGACCGTCATCGACGACGCCGTCCTCGCCGAGATCGAGCGGCTGATCCCGGTCGCCCCGCTGCACAACCCTGCCAACCTCACCGGCATCCGCACGGCACAGGCACTGCGCCCGGACCTCCCGCAGGTCGCGGTCTTCGACACCGCGTTCCACACGACGATGCCGGAGTCGGCCGCCCGCTACGCCATCGACGTCGAGACCGCCGACCGGTACCGCATCCGCCGCTACGGCTTCCACGGCACCTCGCACGCCTACGTCTCCCGGGCCACCGCCGAGCTGCTGGGCAAGGCCCCCGAGGACGTGAACGTCATCGTGCTGCACCTCGGCAACGGTGCGTCGGCGTCCGCCGTGCGGGGCGGCAGGTGCGTGGACACCTCCATGGGGCTGACGCCTTTGGAGGGACTCGTGATGGGTACGCGATCGGGTGACACCGATCCCGCCGTCATCTTCCATTTGGCGCGTGTTGGCGAAATGTCCATCGCGGAAATCGACACTCTTCTCAACAAGAAGAGCGGATTGATCGGCCTGTGCGGCGACAACGACATGCGGGAGATCCGCCGGCGGATCGACGAAGGTGACGAGCGGGCCCAATTGGCCTTCGACATCTACATTCACCGACTGAAGAAGTACATCGGCGCCTATTACGCGGTGCTCGGCCGGGTGGACGCGATCGCCTTCACGGCCGGCGTCGGCGAGAACGCGGCACCGGTGAGGGAGGCCGCCGTCGCGGGCCTGGAGCAGCTGGGCCTCGCGCTGGACCCCGAGCTGAACGCCGTACGCGGTGACGGGCCGCGGCTCATCTCGGCGGCGGGCACGCGGGTCGCGGTCGCCGTGGTGCCGACGGACGAGGAACTGGAGATCGCGACACAGACCTACGCGCTGGTCGGGAAGGCCGGCAACTGAAGGAAACGGCCGAGTAACACGGCTGAGCAAAGCAGAGCTCATTTGTACTTTCCACCAGACGGAATATTCCGCGGCGAAACAAACCGATAGGATCGTCCCATGCGCCGTTCGAAAATCGTTTGTACTCTCGGCCCCGCGGTCGACTCCCATGAACAGCTGGTCTCGCTGATCGAGGCCGGCATGAATGTGGCCCGCTTCAACTTCAGCCACGGCACGCACGAGGACCACCAGGGGCGCTACGAGCGCCTGCGGGCCGCCGCCCAGGAGACCGGGCGGGCCATCGGTGTGCTCGCCGACCTCCAGGGGCCGAAGATCCGTCTGGAGACCTTCGCCGAGGGCCCGGTCGAGCTGGAGCGCGGTGACGAGTTCGTCATCACGACCGAGGACGTCCCGGGCGACAAGGCCATCTGCGGAACCACGTACAAGGGCCTGCCCGGGGACGTGGCCAAGGGCGACCAGATCCTCATCAACGACGGCAACGTCGAGCTGAAGGTCGTGGACGTCGAGGGCCCGCGGGTGAAGACGATCGTCATCGAGGGCGGCGTCGTCTCCGACCACAAGGGCATCAACCTGCCCGGCGCGGCGGTGAACGTGCCGGCGCTGTCGGAGAAGGACGTCGAGGACCTGCGGTTCGCGCTGCGCATGGGCTGCGACCTGGTCGCCCTGTCGTTCGTGCGCGACGCCGACGACGTGCAGGACGTGCACAAGGTCATGGACGAGGTCGGCCGCCGTGTCCCGGTCATCGCCAAGGTGGAGAAGCCGCAGGCGGTCGCCAACATGGAGGACGTCGTGATGGCGTTCGACGGTGTGATGGTGGCCCGCGGCGACCTCGCCGTCGAGTACCCGCTCGAGAAGGTCCCGATGGTGCAGAAGCGGCTCATCGAGCTGTGCCGCCGCAACGCCAAGCCGGTGATCGTGGCGACCCAGATGATGGAGTCGATGATCACCAACTCCCGTCCGACCCGCGCCGAGGCCTCCGACGTGGCCAACGCGATCCTGGACGGCGCCGACGCGGTCATGCTGTCGGCCGAGTCGAGCGTGGGTGCGTACCCGGTCGAGACCGTCAGGACGATGTCGAAGATCGTGAGCGCGGCCGAGCAGGAGCTGCTGAGCAAGGGCCTGCAGCCGCTGGTCCCCGGCAAGAAGCCGCGCACCCAGGGTGGTTCGGTCGCCCGTGCCGCCTGCGAGATCGCCGACTTCCTCGGCGGCAAGGGCCTGGTGGCCTTCACCCAGTCCGGTGACACCGCCCGCCGTCTGAGCCGCTATCGCGCCGCCCAGCAGATCATCGCGTTCACCACGGACGAGTCCACCCGCAACCAGATGACGCTCAGCTGGGGCGTGGAGCCGCACGTGGTGCCGTTCGTCAACAGCACCGACGAGATGGTCGACCTGGTGGACCAGGAGATCGTCAAGCTCGGTCTGTTCAACGAGGGCGACATCGTGGTGATCACCGCCGGTTCGCCGCCCGGTGTCCCCGGCACCACCAACATGGTCCGCGTCCACCACCTCGGCAGCCGCGCGTAGGACCCCTCACGGGCCGCCGGTGGCCGGTCCGGTACGGCGCTGAGGGCGCCCCCTGCGACCAGGGGGCGCCCTCAGCGTTGTGCGGCTCCCGAACGGGCTTGTGCGCAGCTTCAGTCGGTGGTGAACACGTGCATGCCGGGGACGTGCAGCGTGCCGCCGAACTGAGCGGCCTGGGTGACCTTCACGTTGGTGAAGTAGATCAGCGGGATGTTCAGCGGCGGCGGGTGCTCCGGGTCGAACGTCACCGGGATCAGCCCGAGCAGATTGCCGGAGATGCTCTCGGTGTACATCACCGTGTCGCCGCCCCGGATGGTGGACGTCGAGCCCTTGGCCGCCTGCACGTGGTAGGTCTTGCCGGACTGCTTGTCCTTCACCAGCTGGTGCAGGTCACCGATGTCGGTGCCGTTCGATATGACGTACTTCAGCACCTTCTTCTTGGTGCCGTTCGCCGTCTTCACCTCGACGATGCCCTGGTAGTCGGCGCCCTTCAGCAGCAGCGAGCTGGCCTGGAGGAACCAGGGGTCGTCCGCCACCGGCACCTTGTTGTCGACACCGCTCTCATCGTCGGTGGCGGCGGGACAGTCCGCGGCGTCGGTGGAGGCGCTCGGGGACGGGGTGGGCGTGGCGGTGGCCTCGTCGGCAGCCTCTCCGGCCGCCTCCGCGGTGTCCTCGGCCGCCTCGGACGCCTTGCCCGCGGCGTCCTCGACGGTGTCCTTCGCCGTCTCGGTGACCTTCTCGGCGGTCTCCTCGACAGGGTCGGAGGCGTTGCCGCCGGAGGAGTCCGAGGAGCCGGCCGAACCGGACGCGTCGGAGGAGCCGGAGGACGCCTCCTCGCTCGCGGAGGGCGACGGCGTCGGGCTCGCGCTCTCCTCGTCCTTGGAGCCGCCGGTGAAGATGCCGGTGATGGCGTCGCCGATGTTCTCCAGCAGGTTGCCGTCGCTCTCGGACGGCGAGGGGCTCGGCGTGGCGCTGTCGCCGGACCCGGCGTCGCCTTCCTTGCTCGGGGAGGGCTCGGGCGTGGGCTCGGCCGCGTCGTCGGAACCTGAATCCGACGACGAGGAGCCGCTCCCGGAACCCGCGGAACCCGAACCGTCCGAGGAGTCCGAGGAGCCGGACCCGGCACCGGAATCCGCGGCGCCCGAGGAGTCCGAGGAGCCCCCGGCGGTGGCCGACGGCTTCGGCTCCGGCTCGTCGTCCTGGCCGGCCGAGTCACCGGCGCTCGAGGAGGGCGACGGGGAGGCCGAGGCGTCCTCGGCCTCCTCCAGGGCCGCCACGCATTCCTTGTACTCGTCCGCGAACTCGTCGTACTCGTTGGCCTTCAGGCTGTTGGACGTCAGCTTCGACGCGTCGTTGCTGTCGGCCTGCGCGAGCGTCGACGTGAAGCCCACTCCCATGAGGACGGCGGTGGGCATCGCCAGGGCTATCGCCTTGCCGGCCGGCATGTGGAACCTGGTGAACAGCGGCTTCTTGGGTGCCGCGTGTCGCGGCCCGGTTCTCACACGGGACGCATCCACGTCAGCCCCGTGGGTCACCTCGTCAGCCGGCACTGTGCCTCCCGTTCGCCCCGTTCGCCGGGCTCGTTCCTGACAGATCGTTCGACTTGCCCAACTCGGCCGTGTCCTGGACGGGACTGAGGATCGTGGTGTCGGGGTCCAGGCCACCGGGAGCGTCACCCGTCGCTGTCGTGTCCTGCTGCGCCGGCTCCGACTCGGGCGGCGCGCCCGGGGCCCACGCCACGGCCATCGCCCCGCCGAGGAGGGCGAAGAGGAAGCCGATGAGGAAGCCACCGAGGTTGGACAGCGGGATGGACACCAGCCCCAGCAGGATCGCTGCGATCCCGGCGAAGGTGCGTACGTGCTTCTGGAACCAGAGCGTGAAGCCCAGGACGACGAGCAGCACACCGATGATCAGAGAGCTGGAGCCCCCCGCGGTCTGCATCGCCAGCGTCAGGTGACCGATCTGGAGGTTCGCGTACGGGAAGTAGGCAATGGGGAGTCCGCCGAGCATGACGAACAGACCGGCCCAGAACGGCCTCGTACCCCGCCAGGCGCGGAACTGCAGCCTCCGGCGGGTGAACTGGCCGGGTACGGCAGGAGTCTCGGCGCTCATGGAAAACAGCTCCCTGGTACGGCGTTGCTGTGGTGGTGGTGCGGTGGTGAGTCGGTGACGTGTCACCGCTGTGAAGAAAGCGGGCGGAGAGTGGACGGGCGGGGGCGCCAACGGCTCCCCCGCCCGTCACGGAGTGCTTAGTAGCACTCCTTGACACCCGTCGACAGCGACATCTTCAGACCGCTGAGCTTGAAGGTTCCGGCGGTGGTCGCCCACGCCGTCTGCTTCACGCCGACCAGCGTGGCCTTGTCGGCCTGCTGGGCGAAGCCGAAGGGGTTGGCCTGCTCGCCGCCGCCCTTCATGCCCGGACCCTTGGTGGCGTCCTTGGCCGCCACACCGATGTCGATGTTCTCGAACGTCGCGTCCGCGTTCAGGTCGGCGACGTCGATGTACAGGTTCTTGGCCTCGACCGGTGTGTCGCCGCCGCCCGCCCGCAGGATCAGGCTGACGTTCCCGAGGATCGGGACGTCGGGGGTGACCACGGACTGGCACAGGTTGTTGATGGTCGCGTTCTTGAACGCCGACACGGCGACGGGGTGAACCGTCTTCTTGCCGGTGAGCGTGTAGCCCTCGTCAAGAGCGCCGTACTGCGAGAAACCCGTACCGACGAGCTTGTCGGTCGTGACCTTGAACGACTGGCCGGAGACACTGAACGACGCGGCGAGAGCGCCCTGCGCGAGGGCGACACCTATCGCAGCCGTGGCGGCGACGCTGGGCACCATGACCACAGCGAACCGCTTCCATCTGGTCCCGCCACGCACCTGGGACTCCATATTTCCTCCTTCTCGGACGTACATCTCCTGGCCCTGGCTGTCACTGTCCGCTCGACGGCTCAGCCGGGCAGGGATGGGAGAAGTGCTACGTCCTCGGGAAGGAGAGCGCCCGCGCTCGGCGGCGCGAACCGCGCCCGAATCACCGGCGATCACCCCCGAGCGACAACCACTGGTCGCGCCTGACACGCATCACGCACAACCTTGCTGGACAGGCTTCGCCGGGTGGGCGAAGACCCCCCTGTCCAAGAGCCGGCGCCACTGCCGCCGACTCTGCCCGGTGGGGACCCAGGAACTCCCGTGACCCGGCTGGCTGTCGGGGTGCGGAATCGGACCGAGCGTGGCCGATCGTGGTGCATTCTCGCCGCCCGCACAAGGGGCTTCGTTACTCGGTAGTAACGGCCGGATAACCGAACAACGACCCGAAGGTCTCGGGCCACGACGCAGGGTTGCGTCAGGCGACCGGAAAAATCCGGGTTTCGCCGGACAGAATCCGGCAGATCGACGCCCCCGACTTACCCGCAGTAACTACGGCCGCGATTACCAAGATTTGGTAAAGCGCGGCCGCAGTGACGCTCCGTCGACAATCTTTTCACTCGCGCAACATGCGCGAATGCGTTTAGTGACTGGTCAGAACAGGGCGCGCGCCAGGGCACGCCGGGCCGCCGCCACCCGCGGATCCTCGGCGCCTACGACCTCGAACAGCTCCAGCAGCCGCAGTCGTACGGTGTCCCGGTCGTCACCCACGGTGCGCTGCACGGTCTCGATGAGCCGCCCGAAGGCGTCCTCCACATGGCCGCCCACCAGATCCAGGTCGGCGGCGGCGATCTGCGCGGTCACATCGGCGGGCTTGTCGGCGGCATCCTTGCGCACCTGTTGGGGGTCGACCCCCTGCACCCGCTGGAGCAACTCGGCCTGCGCGAGACCGAGTTTGGCCTCCATGTTGGCCGGGTCGTCGCTCAGTACGTTCTTGTACGCCGTGACCGCGCCGCCCAAGTCGCCCGCGTCCAGGGCCTGTACGGCGGCTTCGAGCAGCGCGTCGTGCGGGCCGGCCGGCGCTGCGGCGGCGGGCTGGGCCTCGCCCTGCGCGGCGTCCGGGTCGACGGTGAGACCGGTGAGGCCGAAGCGCTGTTCGGCGACGGTGACGAGCTGGTCGAGCGTCTGGCGGATCTGTGCCTCGCTCGCCGCCCCCTGGAAGAGGGGCAGCGCCTGGCCGGCGACGACGGCGAACACGGCGGGGATGCCCTGCACGCCGAACTGCTGCATCAGCATCTGGTTGGCGTCGACGTCGATCTTGGCGAGGACGAACCGGCCGTTGTATTCGACGGCGAGGCGTTCCAGTAGCGGGCTCAGCTGCTTGCAGGGCTCGCACCACTCGGCCCAGAAGTCGATGACGACAGGCACCTCGGCGGACCGCTGAAGGACGTCCCGCTCGAAACCCGCCTCATCGACGTCACTGACGAGGTCCGCGGGCGACACCGCCCCTCCCCCGCCCTGCCGGGCGGCTTCGGCACGCGCCTGCTCCGCCTTCGCCTTGGCCTCCTGGGCCGCCTTCACCGCGGCGAGGTCGACGACTCCGCTCATGGACATGTTCCGTGGCTGCATGCGTCTATCCTCCCCCGATCGGTGCGCACCGTGAAAAGCGCTGCGAAATCCGGGCCGGCCCGGGTGTGTGTTCGGCACCGGGTCCCCACCCCGCGCCAGTGGTCATCGCTTTCGCTACGAGTCGTAGCGTAATGGCAGGCGGACCCCTCGGAACACCACGCTTCCGTGATCTGCCTCACTGCCACAATTCAACCAATGGGTAGGGTTCGGCCTCATGGCCACCACATCCACCTCCCGCACCGGCCGCCCCCGCAGCACCGCCGCCGACGCGGCGATCCTGGAGGCGACCCGGGCGGCACTGGTGGAGCTGGGCTGGTCGAAGCTGACGCTCGGCGACGTGGCGGCGCGGGCCGGGGTGGCCAAGACGACGCTGTACCGGCGCTGGGCCGGGAAGAACGAGCTCGTGGTCGACGCGGTCGCGGCTCTCTTCGACGAGCTCGACCTGCCGGACCGGGGCAGCCTCGCGGCCGACGTCGAGGGCGTGGTGCTCCAGTTCGCCGCGCTGCTGCAACGCCCCGAGACCAAGACGGCGCTCATGGCGCTGATCGCCGAATCCACGACGGACGACGGTCTGCGCACACGCGTGCGCGCCTCGATCGTCGACCGGCAGAAGCGCCTCGTGCTTGAGGGCCGCGCCCGTGCCCAGGGCCGCGGCGAGCTGCCGGCGGAGTCCGACCCCGAGGCCGCGGCCCGCACCGCGGACCTCATCTTCGACGTCATCGCGGGCGCGGTCGTGCACCGCGCCCTGGTGAGCGCCGAACCCGTCGACCGGGACTGGGCGCAGCGCTTCGCCGCCCTCCTGCTGAACGGCCTGGCGGCAGCCGCGACCCCCTGAAGCCCCGCCGGCCCGGGCGCGGCGGCCTGGTCAGGTCTTGCCCGACCCTGCCTTGCCGCCACCCGGGCCGTGGGTGAGCTCAGAAGCCGGCCGGCTCCGTGTACACCCCCCACTCGTCGCGCAGTACGCCGCAGATCTCGCCCAGCGTGGCCTCGGCACGCACCGCGTCCAGCATCGGCTCGATCATGTTGGCGCCGTCACGTGCGGCGGCGAGCATCGCGTCGAGGGCGGCCCGCACGGCACGGTCGTCACGCGCGGTCTTACGGGCGTCCAGCACCCGCACCTGCTCGCGCTCGACCTCGTGGCTCACCCGCAGGATCTCCAGGTCGCCGGTGACCGAACCGGTGTGGGCGTTGACGCCGACGACCCTCTTGTCGCCCTTCTCCAGCGACTGCTGGTAGCGGAAGGCCGACTCGGCGATCTCCCCGGTGAACCAGCCGTCCTCGATGCCGCGCAGGATGCCGGAGGTGATCGGCCCGATCGGGTGCTGCCCGTCCGGGTGTGCCCTGAGGCCCCGCTCCTTTATCTGCTCGAAGATCTTCTCGGCGTCGGCCTCGATCCGGTCGGTCAGCTGCTCGACGTACCAGGCACCGCCCAGCGGGTCGGCGACATTGGCGACGCCGGTCTCCTCCATGAGGACCTGCTGGGTGCGCAGCGCGATCTCGGCGGCCTGCTCGGAGGGCAGCGCGAGGGTCTCGTCCAGGGCGTTGGTGTGCAGCGAGTTCGTCCCGCCGAGCACGGCGGCCAGCGCCTCCACGGCCGTACGCACCACGTTGTTGTACGGCTGCTGGGCGGTCAGGGAGACACCGGCGGTCTGGGTGTGGAAGCGCAGCCACTGCGCCTTCTCGCTCTTCGCCCCGTACACGTCGCGCATCCAGCGAGCCCAGATGCGGCGGGCAGCGCGGAACTTGGCGATCTCCTCGAAGAAATCGACGTGCGCGTCGAAGAAGAAGGACAGACCGGGGGCGAAGACGTCCACGTCCAGTCCGCGCGACAGGCCCAGCTCGACGTACCCGAACCCGTCGGCCAGGGTGTACGCCAGCTCCTGCGCGGCCGTCGCGCCGGCCTCGCGGATGTGGTAGCCGGAGACGGACAGCGGCTTGTAGGCGGGGATGCCGGCCGCGCAGTACTCCATGAGGTCGCCGATGAGGCGCAGGTGCGGCTCGGGCTGGAAGAGCCACTCCTTCTGGGCGATGTACTCCTTGAAGATGTCGGTCTGGAGCGTGCCGTTGAGGACGCCCGGGTCGACGCCCTGGCGCTCCGCCGCCACCAGGTACATGCAGAAGACGGGGACGGCCGGACCGCTGATGGTCATGGACGTCGTCACATCACCCAGCGGGATGTCCTTGAACAGGACCTCCATGTCGACGGCGGAGTCGATGGCGACCCCGCAGTGTCCGACCTCGCCCAGCGAGCGCGGGTCGTCGGAGTCGCGGCCCATGAGCGTCGGCATGTCGAAGGCGACCGACAGACCGCCTCCGCCGTTGCTCAGGATCATCTTGTAGCGCTCGTTGGTCTGCTCGGCGTTGCCGAACCCGGCGAACTGCCGGATGGTCCAGGTCCGCCCCCGGTAGCCGGTGGGGTACAGCCCGCGGGTGTAGGGATACTCGCCGGGCCACCCGATCCGCTCGAAGCCCTCGTAGGCGTCTCCCGGCCGGGGCCCGTACACCGGCTCCACGGGGTCCCCGGAGAGCGTCGTGAAGTCCGCGTTGCGCTTGCGTGCGGAGTCGTACCGGGCCTGCCAGCGGCGGCGGCCCTCCTCGATGGCGTCAGCGTCCATACCTTCGAATTTACTAGGACGTCCTAGTAAATGTCGATGGGAGAACCGCCGCACTCATGCGTACGGCGGTTTTCTCAGGCCTTGGCGACGGCCGGGGCGGGCTCGCCGATCAGGGGCTCGACCGAGCGCGAGACCTTGCGCTCGACGAAGAAGGCGGCGAAGGGGATCGTCCCGGAGAGCAGCACCCACAGCAGCCTGCCGAACGACCACTTGGCCTTGGAGCCGAGGTCGAAGGCGAAGATCAGGTAGATGATGTAGAGGAAGCCGTGCACCTGGGAGACGGCGAAGGTGACGTCCTCGCCCTTGTCGAAGCCGTACTTGAACACCATGCAGGTACACAGCACGAGCAGCATGACGGCGGTGACATAGGCCATCACCCGGTAGCGGGTCAGGACGCTCTTCTTCATGCGTACGAGCGTAACCACCCGTTCCGGGAGATCTTGCTCCGGGCCCTGGGTCGGGCCTTGTGGCGGGTCAGCTCTCGTCGAAGTCGTGCGCCGCGACCCTGAGCGGCCGCAGCATCGCGAAGATCTCCGCGCACTCCTCGGCGTCGTAGACCCCGAGCCCGAAGTCCATCGCCATCAGGTCACGGGTGGCCGCCTCGACGACCTCGCGGCCCTTGTCGGTGATGGAGGCGAGCGTGCCGCGGCCGTCGTTGGGGTTGGGGCGCTTGGCCACCAGGCCGGATCTGACCAGCCGGTCGACCGTGTTGGTCACCGACGTGGGATGCACCATGAGCCGCTCGCCGATCTTGGACATCGGCAGCTCGCCGGCCTTGGAGAAGTTGAGCAGCACCAGGGCCTCGTACCGCGCGAACGTCAGCTCGTACGGCTTGACCACCGCGTCGACCTCGGCGAGCAGGATCTGCTGGGCGCGCATGATCGAGGTGATCGCGGCCATGGACGGCACATTGCCCCAGCGCTGCTTCCAGAGTTCGTCGGCGCGGGCGATGGGATCGAAGGGAAGGCTGAGCGGCTTCGGCACGGGACTGACCTTACCGGCCGGTCATATGGTGGTCAGCCCCGTCTCGCCCTTCGGTCGGACCGCTTACCCGGGCACCGTCTCGCGGACCTCGAAGACCCCGGTCCACCGGTCGTCGTGCAGGCAGGCGTTCATCGGCTCCACCAGCACCGAGTGATCGGGATCCGCCCGCCACCTGTTGATGGCGTCGAGGCTCTCCCACTCGCTGGTGAGCAGCCAGCGAGTGGGATCGTCCAGCGAACGGCACAGCTGTTCGCCGAGGTGCCCGGGGAATCGCCGGGCACGTTCGAGGACACCCTGGTAGGACTCCACGAAGGCCGTCTCCTTGCCGTCGCGCACATGGAGCAGCCGAAGGACGCGTACGCGTTCCATGGTGCTCCCGTCAGGACGGGTCGAGGACGACGGGGAGTTCCGCGAGGCCGCGGAAGGCGGGGAACGGCACGGTCATCCAGCGTGCCTCCTCGGGCGCCATGTCCAGGGCCACGTCGGGGAAGCGCCTGAACAGCGAGCTGAGGGCGGTGTGCATCTCCAGCCGGGCCAGGGGCGCGCCGACGCAGTAGTGCGGGCCGTAGCCGAAGGCGAGGTGCGTGGCCTGGACGTTCGGCCGTTCGACGTCCAGCTCGTCGGGCGCTTCGAACATCTCCGGGTCGCGGTTGGCCCCGGTGATGGAGATCTGCACCAGCGCACCCTTGGGGATGAGCTGGTCGCGCAGCACGATGTCTTCCTTCGCCCAGCGGAAGGTGGCGTTCTCCACGGAGGTCTCGAAGCGGAGCATCTCCTCGATCGCCGAGGTCAGGGAGGTCGCGTCGCGCAGGGCCAGCGCCTTCTGGTCGGGGCGGCTGAGCAGGTGGTAGACGGCGTTGCCGATCTGGTACGCCGTCGACTTGTGGCCCGCGAACAGCAGGACCCACGCCGTCGACACCAGTTCGTGGTCGGTGAGGGAGCCTTCCTGGTCCTTGGCCTGGACGAGCGCGCTGAGCAGGCCGCCGTCCGGCTCCCGCCGCTTTCGCGCGCACAGGTCGACCAGATACTCGCGCAGGTTTCCCTCCGCGATTTCCAGGGCCTTTCTCGCCTCCGGTCCGAAACCGGTCTGGGCGACGGTGGCGGACCATTCCTGGGCCTGCTTGCGCTCGTTTTCCGGGACGCCCAGGAGTTCACAGATGACATGCATCGGGAGCGGGAAGCAGAACTCCGGGAGCAGGTTCACAGGCCCCGAAGTCGGGCACTGGTCCAGAAGGTCGTCGGTGATCTCCTGGACGCGGGTCCGCAGCGATTCCACCCTTTTCGGTGTGAAGGTGCTTCCGACGATCCTGCGGAGCCTGGTGTGCTTCGGCGGATCCGAGAACAGCATGTTGTCGTCCAGCGCGATCGACGAGTCACCGAAAATACGGTGGTAGGCGTCGATGGCCCCGTACATGTCCTTGCTGAGGCGAGGGTCGGCCAGCGCGGCGCGCCCGTCGTCGTACCGCGTGATCAGGTACGTCTCCACGCCATGGGGCGGCGACAGCGGACATACCGGCGCCGCCTCCCGGAGCGTGGCGTACACCGGGTGCGGGTTGGCGCGGAACTCCCGGCTGCACGACGAAGCCGCGGCCGCGGCCTCCTCGGGCGACAGTGCCTCGGATTCCTCGGATGCGAACGCTTGCGTCATGGCTGTCCCGGGGTAGGTGTGGATTCCGGCGGTCGGATTCCGTCGGTGCTGCCACGGTTTCCCGGTCGGCACCGCGCCGCAAACGGCACTGCGCCATACGGGTCGGGTCGCCGCTCGACGTGTGGGCGGCAGCCCGAACTGGTAAACATCGTCGACGTGAGCGGACACGAAGCGGAATCTGTACCAGTTCTGATTGTCGGCGGCTCCCTGGTGGGTCTTTCCACTTCGGTTTTCCTGGGGCGCCTCGGAATTGAGCACATGCTCGTGGAGCGGCATGCCGGGACATCGACGCACCCGCGGGGCCGCGGAAACAATGTGCGCACGATGGAGATCTACCGGACCGCCGGTCTCGAATCGCGTATTCGGGACGCAGCCGGCGTTCTCGCCGAGAACGACGGAATTCTTCAGGTCGACACCCTCACCGGGACACAGCGCCGCTGGATCATCGGGGACATCTCCGGTGGCATGGACGTCTCCCGGGTCAGCTCCTCGGACTGGTGCCTGTGCAGCCAGAACGACCTCGAGCCCGTGCTGCTGAGCTACGCCCGCGAGCAGGGCGCCGACATCCGCTTCGGCTGCGAGATGCTCTCCTTCACCCAGGACGCGGACGGGGTGCGGGCGCGGATCATGCGCCGTGACACCGGTGAGACGTACACCGTGAACGCCGGCTTCCTGGTGGCCGCCGACGGCCCGAGAAGTCCCATCCGCGGTCATCTGGGGATCGGCCAGTCGGGGCCGGGCGAGCTGTTCCACAACGTCAGCGTCACCTTCCGCAGCCGGACCCTGAAGAAGTACGTCGGGGAGAAACGATTCGTCGTCTGCTACGTCACCGACGCCCACGGCGAGGGCGCCCTGCTGCCGGTGGACAACGAGGAGCGCTGGGTGATCCACGTTCCCTGGTATCCCGACCGGAACGAGACCCTGGACGACTTCACCGACGAGCGGCTCGCGGCCCACATCCGTGCCGCGGTCGGGGCGGCCGACATCGACGTCGAGATCACCGGGAAGGCGCCCTGGCACGCCTCGAAGCGGGTCGCCGACGGCTACGGCGAGGGCCGGGTCTTCCTGGCCGGCGACTCGGCCCACGAGATGCCGCCCACCGGCGCCTTCGGCTCCAACACCGGCATCCAGGACGCCCACAACCTGGCCTGGAAGCTGGCCGCGGTGCTGCGCGGCTGGGCCGGCCTGCCGCTGCTCGAGTCCTACGGCGACGAACGACGCCCCGTCGCCCTCGCGACCGGCACCCGCGCCTGCGTCCAGGCAGCCGACGAACAGCACCCGGGCTTCAGCCCCGCCGCCGGACGCAACAACGACCCGGCGGACCTGATGACCGTCGCCCTGTGCTACCGGTACGCGTCCGGCGCCGTGGTGGGCGCCCCGCCCGAGGTGCCGATCGTCCCGGACACCTTCCAGCTGGGCGGCGAGCCGGGCAGCCGCGCCCCGCACATGTGGGTCGTGCGGGACGGCGACCGGATCTCCACCCTGGACCTGTACGAGCGGTCCTTCGTGCTGCTCGCTGGTTCCGGCGGGCAGAAGTGGCGGACCGCGGCGGAGAAGGCGGCCGCCGCCCTGGGCGTCCCGGTCGAGGTGTACCTCGTGGGCACGGGAGCCGACCACGACCTCTCCCCCGAAGCCGACGCCGACTGGGCGGAGCTGCACGGCACGGCCGAGGACGGTGCCGTCCTGGTGCGTCCGGACGGCTTCGTCGCATGGCGGGCGGACGCGGCGATGCCGGACGCCGACCGCGTCCTGACGCAGGTGCTGCGGACCGTGCTGTCCCGGGACTGAACTCCTTGTGCCGTCCGCCGAACCCCGTCGGACTCCGTCGAACCCCCCACCCCGAGGACGTTGTTATGACCCTTGCCGGACGCGTCGACGTCCATCACCACTTCACCTCGCCCGCCTGGCTGGACTGGGCCGAGGAACGAGGCGTGGTCAACCGCGAGAAGCTGCCCTGGTGGACCCGCTGGGACCTGGACACGGCACTGGAGGTCATGGACAAGACGGGCATCGAGACGTCGGTGATGACCGTCGCGATGCTCGGCCGCTTCCATGAGCGCGCCCAGCGGCAGGAGAGCGCACGCGTCGCCCTGCGGGCGGCGGCCGACGTCGTCGAGGCCAGCCCAGGGCGCTTCGCCTTCTTCACCCCCGTGTTCCTCGACGACCTGGAGCTCTCCGAGTGGAGCGTGCGTCACGGTCTCGACGAGCTCGGCGCCATCGGAGTGAGCACCCGCACGAGCGTGGACGGCGCGGTCCTCGGGGACGAGTCGCACGACCGGCTCCTCCAGGAGCTGAACGACCGGTCGGCCGTGATCAGCACGCACCCCATGGAGGTGCCGGCCGGGGGCAAGGACGGGAACGCGGGACTGCCCGGGATGCCGCCCTTCGTGTGCGACTTCCTCATGGACACCACCCGCGCGGCCATCAACCTCATCAGGAACGGCACCCTGGACCGCTATCCCAACCTCAGCTTCATCCTCCCGCACGGGGGCGGCTTCCTGCCCTATATGGCCACCCGGCTGGAGCTCTTCGGCGGGAAGCTCACGCCGGGGATCGAGCCCGGCCGGGTCCGGGACTATCTGCACCGGTTCTACTTCGACACGGCCGGTCCCATGTCCCCCTCGGCCACACCTACCCTGCTGGCCACGGTGGACCCGGGCCGCATCCTGTTCGGCACGGACTGGCCGCCCACCCCGGCGCATGTCATCGCCGACAGCGTGGCACCCGCGCTGGACAGCGATCCCTTCCTGTCGGAGCAGCAACTGCAGGACATCAACCGGGAGAACGCGCTGCGGCTGATGCCGGCGCTCGCCCGCGCCCGCTAGAACGACGCCGACGAGAACGATCGGCGAGCAGAGCCGCGAGAACGACGAAGCCGCCGCCCGCGCTGACCGAGCGCGGGCGGCGGCTTCCGGCTTCTCATGCCTTCGACCTCGGTCCTTCGACCTCAGTCCTTCGACCAGTGGTAGAAGCGCCGCGCCATCGCGTCCTTCGGGCTCCGCCAGGTCTGCGGGTCGTAGGGGCTGACGAACGCTTCGAGCCGTCTGCTGATGTCGACGAACTCGGGGTGTCCGGCCACCTTCGCGATGGCGGGGCCCGGGTCCTGCTCGGCTTCGATGAAGTGCATGTACACATCGCCGAACTGGAAGAGGGAGCGCTGGGTCACACCGACGAGGTGCGGGAGTTCGCCGCGGTCTGAGTCCGCGAAGACGCCGGCGATGTCCTTGGCCGACTGCGGTGCCATCCTGGCGACGATCAGGGCGTGGTGCATGGGATCTCCTCGGGCGACTGGGTCGCTCAGCCGCGGGTGGTGGAGGGGGCCCGCTGCTCGCCCGCGGCCTGCTCGACGCGGTCGCGGATGAGGGCCATCTGGATGGGCGAGTTGCGGTTGATGATGTCCGTCATCCCCGCGTCGTCGACCGGCGCGTCGGGCTTCATGGCGAAGTCCTGCGTCCAGTGCATACGGGTGCCGGCGGGGGTCTCCTCGTACTCCCACACGATGTTCATGTACTCGAAGGGGCCGGTCTCGACGCGCCGGGCCCGGACGACGAGCTTGTCGCGGTCGGCGATCCGCTCCGAGACCCAGCTCCACACCTTGCCGTTCTCGTCGGGGTGCATGGTCAGTCGGAAGGTCACCGTGTCGCCCTCGCGGGAGAGCACCTCGCAGGAGGCGTACTCGCTGAACAGCTGGGGCCACTGCTCCAGGTCGTTCGTCATGTCCCAGACGAGGTCGACGGGTGCGGCGATGGTGATCTCGTTCTCGGTGTGTCCGGCCATGTCAGGCTCCCGTCGTAGATGCGCTGTTGACGAGGTCGAGGAAGGCGCGGGGGCTCTTGCAGCGCTCCGCGTCGGTGGGCAGCGCCCGGCCGTGCCGGTTCTCCAGCTCGCCCACGATGCCGAGCAGGCCGAGCGAGTCCAGCCCGAACTCGGCGAAGGGGGTGTCCGCGCGGGCCTGGAGCTCCTGCGGGTCGACGGTCACCCCGGCGGCCTTCTTCATCAGCGCGGCCAGTTCCTCGACGGTCAGTTCCTTCACTTCGGTGGTCATGTCCGTTCTCCTTGTCGTACCGGGTACGGAGGTCGGTGCCGCCCGGCCGGCGCGCAGCCGGGCGCCGGCCGGGCGGCAGCGTTCTATGCGGCGGTCCCGGGGCCCTTGCGCACGATCAGCGCCGCGTTGGAGCCCATGAGCCCTCGGCTGAGGATCAGGGCGGTGCGCAGCTCGGCCGGGCGGGCCGTGGCGGTCACCAGGTCGAGGTCGTGGCAGACGTCGAAGACGTTCGGCGTCGGCGGGATCTGCCCGTGCTCCATGGCCAGCACGGCGGCCACGATGTCCAGCAGGGGTGCCCCGCAGTAGGACCGTCCGATGCCGGCCTTGGGTGCCGTCACCGGCACCCGGGTGCCGTGCGGGCCGAGGGCGTCGGCGAGGGCGAGGGCCTCGGCGCGGTCCGCCTCGGGTACGCCCATCGCGTCGGCGAAGACCACGTCGATCTCCTCCGGCGCGCAGCCGGCCTCGTCGAGGGCGCCTCGGACGGCCTGCGCGAGCCCCTCCCGCGACCGATCCCAGCGGGAGGCCCCGGTGAAGGTGGCGGCGTGTCCCGCCACGGTCGCCCGTACGGGCGCGGAGCGGCGCTGTGCCCGCTCCAGGTCCTCGACGATGAGGACGGCGCCGCCCTCGGCGGGTACGAAACCGCAGGCCGCGGAGGTGAAGGGGCGATAGGCGCGGGCCGGGTCCGCGACGGTGCTGAGCTCGGGGTAACCGAGCTGGCAGACCCCCGAGTACGGGGCGAGCGGGGCCTCGGCCGCCCCGACGACGACCACGTCCGTGCCCCGGCCGACGGCCCGGGCGGCGTGTGCGACGGCGTCGAGGCCGCCCGCCTCGTCGCTGGCCACCACTGAGCAGGGGCCCTTGAAGCCGCTGCGGATGGATATCTGGCCGGTGCTGGCCGCGTAGAACCAGGCGATGGACTGGTAGGGCCCGACGAACCGGGACCCCTGCCCCCACAGCTTCTGGAGTTCGCGCTGGCCGAACTCGCCGCCGCCGGAACCGGCGGCGGTCACCACACCGACGGAGTACGGCGAGTCGGCGGCCGTGGTGCTCAGCCCCGCGTCCTTGAGGGCGGCGTCGGCGGCGGCCAGCGCGTAGTGGGTGAAGCGGTCGGTCTGGACGAGGAAGGTCTCCTCGATGAGCGCCGACGGGTCGAAGCCCCGGACCTCGCCGGCGACGCGGAGGGGGAGGTGCTCGCAGCCCTCCCTGGTTATTCGGTCCAGTACGCTCGCGCCCTCCTTGACGGACTTCCAGTAGGTGTCCGGGTGCAGGCCGTTGGGCGCGACCACGCCGATGCCGGTGACGGCGGTGGGCCGGGTGCGTATGTCACTTCCACTCATCGTTTCCTCCCAGCCGGTCCCGTCAGGAGGACCGCGGACTGGAACCCGCCGAAGCCGCTGCCCACGGAGAGCACGTTGTCGAGCCTGCGCGGGCGTGCGGTGCGCGGGACGTAGTCCAGATCGCACTCGGGGTCCGGGGTCTCGTAGTTCGCCGTCGGCGGGACGACCTGCCGGGCCAGGGCGAGGACACAGGCGACGACCTCGATGGCGCCGATCGCGCCCAGCGAGTGGCCCACCATGGACTTGATGGAGCTCATGGGCGTGTCGTAGGCGTGGGCACCCAGGGACTTCTTGACCGCGGCGGTCTCGTGACGGTCGTTCTGCCGGGTGCCCGAGCCGTGCGCGTTGACATAGTCGATCTCGGTGGGGTCCACGCGCGCGTGGGCCAGCGTCTCGTCGATGGCCCGGGCCATCTCCAGGCCCTCACTGGTCAGACCGGTCATGTGGTAGGCGTTGCCGAAGGTGGCGTAGCCGCCGATCTCGCAGTAGATGTGCGCGCCGCGCGCCCGGGCGTGCTCCAGTTCCTCCAGGACGAGGACGGCGGCGCCCTCGCCCATGACGAACCCGTCGCGATGGGCGTCGAAGGGGCGGGAGGCGTGCTCCGGGTCGTCGTTGTTGGGCGACGTGGCCTTGATGGCGTCGAAGCAGGCCATGGTGATCGGGGAGATCGGGGAGTCCGAGGCCCCGGCGATGCAGATGTCGGCGCGGCCCTCCTCGATGGTGTGGAAGGCGTAGCCCACCGCATCGAGTCCGGAGGTGCAGCCGGTGGAGACGGTCTGCACCGGGCCCTGGGCGCCGAACCGTTCGGCGACGTCGGCCGCGAGCGTGCTGGGCGAGAAGGCCCGGTGCAACTGCGGCTCGGCGGCGCGGTGGTCGACGTCCCAGCGTGTCCCCCGCTCGCTGACCAGGACGTAGTCGTGCTCCAGGCGGGTGGTGCCGCCCACCGCGCTGCCGAGGGACACGGCCACGCGCCAGGGGTTCTCCGCGCCGAAGTCGACACCGCTGTCGGTCACCGCCTCGGTGGCTGCGGCCTGGGCGAACTGGATGTAGCGGTCGGAGCGTTCGACCAGCTCGGGGTCGAGCCCATGGGCGAGGGGGTCGAAGTCGCACTCGGCGGCGATACGGGACCGCAGTCCCTCGGGGTCGAACAGGGTGATGCCACGCGTCGCGGTACGGCCGCTCGAGAGGAGGTCCCAGAACGCCGGAACCCCGATGCCTCCCGGAGCGACCACGCCTATGCCGGTGACCGCCACCCGCCGGGTCACGAGAGGACTCCGGGTCGCTCGGGCTGCCCGCCCTCCTCCTGGACGACGGGATACGGCTTGATGTCGTCGCTGATCTCCGGGGCCTCGGTGTCGACATGGCCGAGGCTCGGCTTCGGTGCGAGCGGGCCCAGATGGAAGACCATGCGGGCCTCCTCGTCACCGACGTTGCGGAACCGGTGGCGCATGTTCATGGGGATCATGAGGCCCTGGTCGGACCGGAGGGGAACCGCTTCGCCGTCCAGGTCGACCTCCAGCCGGCCTTCGACGACGTACACGAACTCCTCGGAGTACGGGTGGTAGTGCTCGCTGATGCGTTCGCCGGGCCGCATGATGGCCAGGCCCATGAAGCCGCTCGTGGCACCCACCGTGACAGGGGTGAGCAGGGTGCGCAGGTCACCGCCGCGCTTGCGGTTGGGCTCGATCTCTCTCACGTCCACGACGCGCGGGCGCATCTTGTCCATGCTTCTGTCTCCAGGTCGTTCGGTGGGGTGGGGGTCCCTGCGAGGTCAGGACTGCGCAGCCCTGCGGTCGGTGATCAGCCTCATGTCGGCGTGCGTCAGCAGCCGGGTCGCCGCGCGATCGTCCGTGGGCGGTTCGCTCACGCCGAGTGCGGCGCCGTCGAGCAGCCGGGCCAGTACGGCGGCCTTCCTCGGGCCTTGGATGCCGAGCGCCCTGACCGGATCGGTCTCGGGGTCGCCGCACACGTCGATGAGGCGGACGACGATGTTTTCGCGCTGGAAGACCGTGCTGCGGTGCACGGGGCTCGCCGGGTCGGCCGCCGCGGCCTCGTCCTGGCGGGAGAGGAGTTGGGCCAGTGCCATGCCGCAGCCCTCGCGGGCCGGGTAGTACAGGGCGTGGCGGGTGATGCCGTCCGGTTCGGGGCCGCCGCGCGCCACATGGTGGACGGCGGGCATGGCGGCACGGACGAAGAAGGCCCGCGCGGACTCGGGGTCGGTCAGATCCCGGTGCTGCTCCAGGTGCGGGTTGAGGGCCTCCTCGACCGCCCGGATCTCGGGCTGCCGGGAGACATGGCGCAGGGCCGTCGTCAGATCACCCTCGACCTCGACGGTGCGCACGACCCGGTTGCCGTGCATGAAGAGGGTGGTGCGGCGCAGCCGCGTGGAGTCGTCGACGCGGGACTCGGGCGGCGCGTAGCCGGCGAGGATCTCGGCGACCTTGGACTCGGAGCCGGGCTTGACGGTGAAGGTCAGAGCGTGGCGTGTGACGCCGTCGCCGAGGCGTGCGGCCGTCTGGAGTCCGCCGAGGCCCGGGCGGGCGCCGCCGGTCTCGCGGACGATGCCGTACCGCATCGACCGCAGTTCACGGACGCAGTCCTGAAGGGGCTTGACCGTCTCGAGGTGCTCTTCACTGTTCACCCAGGCGAGGTACGGCGGGGCGGTCGCCCATTCGCTCGTGATGAGCCACTGGGACGGGTTCTCCAGGGACTGGCACAGTTGGTCACCGAGGTGACCGGGGACCGACGCGACTCGGTCGCGCATCTGCTCGTACGCGTCGAGGAACTCCTGCTGGGCACCTTCGTGGAGGTCGACCAGGAGGGTGACACGCATCCTGGAGCCGTCGAATGCCGTCTGGGATGTATAGGGCGAAGTGGTCATCCGGCAGACCCTTCCTTCGCGGGAGCAAGCGGCGGCCGTCCGTGTCCCACCAGTGCGAACTCCGGTCGGCCCTGAGCCTTCATCGTGTGTGAGCGGCACGGGGGGCGCGAGCCATGCGGGCCAATTGAGGGAAATGCCCGCTGTCCGCCGACCGGTTCCTTCGCAGGTGCATCCGGATGACGAAGGGCGCGGGGATGTCTGCCGACGCGGCGTCAGCGGTAGGGGTGGGACCGAAGGGGCGGTCGTGGGCGTGCAGTTCGGGGGCCGCCCGGGGACCCCGGGTGGAGGTGCGGTTCAGGCACGCCCGGACACATTGCCGTCCCGCCCCCGGGCTCACCGCCGTCCACTGCAAGTTCCCTCAGCGGCCGGGCGATTGAGCACAGGCGCGAGCCGGGACAGCGCGCACGAGGAGCCGCGGTCCGCGCTCGTCGGGCGAGCTGCGGACCGCGGCTCCTCGCGGTCGGTTCCTTCGATCCTGTGCCTGCGCACCCGAGCCGCCGTACGGCCTTCGGCGGCCGGGCGCGGCGCTCAGGGTGTGGCGGCGGGGAGCCGGGTGGGAACGACCGGCAGCATGATGCCGTCGTCGATCGGCGCGACGTGCGGCACCAGATCGCCGTCCCGGGCCACCTGGAGCAGGTTCGGCAGCGTGTACGGCTCGGCGCCGTCCAGGTCGACCTGGTAGCCCATGTCGCCGAGGCTCGCCGCGGTCATCCGGCTCAGCGGGTTGTCGCGGCCGGAGATGAACGGCGACATGAGCTCGTTGACGAACACCGCCTCACGCCAGTGGCTGTCCCGGGTGCCGGGACCGCCGAAGTTGGCGACCGGTACCCGCTCCGGCGCTTCCTGACCCAGCAGCGCCGCGAACTCGGCCATGGCGCCGGGCCCCGTGAAGAGGGGGTTCGGGCCGCCGGCGCCCTGAAGGAGGCCGAAGAACTTCCACAGGGTGCCGCTGCCCAGCACATGCCCCATCTCGTGCGTGATGACGTCGACGAGGGTGCCGTTCGCCTCCATCGACGCCAGGTCGGCGGTGTCGAACCGCATCAGGCCCTTCGCCGGCAGATGGGCGCCGAACGCGGCGTTCTCGTCACGGAAGTCGGTCGGCCCGGCCATGCCGAGGATGCCGGAGACGCCGTCGATCTCGACGCCCTCCGCCTCGATCAGCAGGTCGTCGATGATGTCGTTGCCGATGAGGGCGGTGTCCAGGTCACCGATGATGACCCGGGCCCAGCGGTCGGCGGCGGCGGCGAAGGCGTCCTCCTGATTCGGGGTCAGCCCGCCGAGGAAGCGGACGTCGATGGTGAACGGTGACGTGGTGTTGGCGATCTCCCTGGCCCGCTCGAAGCTGGCCACGGCCCGGTACGTCTTGAAGGCGCCGGTGGTGACTGTGCCCATGATGGATCTCCTCTGCCTATGGGCCTGTTGGAGTCACCCCAGCTACCTAAACTAGGCCAAATGGGTATTTTATTCTTGTTGGTGAATCAACCATGGCAGACAAAAAACCCCGGCCCACAGGGACCGGGGTGTGCGCGGCGCCCGACCGCCGACATCGCCGGAGCGGGCGGACGGGCGACGACTACTGGGCGAGGTGACGTTCCACGGTCTCCACCTTGGAGGTGAGTCCGTCCGTCACACCGGGCCGGATGTCCGCCTTCAGCACCAGCGAGACACGCGGGGCCCGTTCCTCGACCGCGGCGACGGCGCGCTTGACGACGTCCATGACCTCGTCCCAGCTGTCCCCCTCGATCGAGGTGAACATCGCGTCGGTGCGGTGGGGCAGACCCGACTCCCGGACGACCCGCACGGCGTCGGCGACGTACTCCCCCACGTCCTCGCCGACGCCGAGCGGAGTCACGGAGAACGCGACGATCATGCGCCCACGACCCCTTCCTTACGGGCGCGGGAGGCGATGACCGCGTCCTCGGCCTCGCGCCTGAGCTTGCGGTCGGCGAAGAAGCCGCCGGCCGGCAGGACCGAGAGGACGAAGTAGAGCGCGGCGGTCTTCAGCGGCCACTTGGCGCGGTTCCAGGCGTCCGCCCAGAAGATCACGTACAGAACGAAGAGGACGCCGTGGACGGCACCCATCACGGGCACCGCGTTGAACTCGGTGGTCCGCTTCAGCACCGAGCAGACGAGCAGGATCAGGAACGACACCGCCTCGGGGGCCGAGACGAGACGGAGGCGGCGGAGGGCGGTGGCGGTCTTGATGTCCACGGGTCACCTTCGATGGGTTCGGTGGGAGAGAACGTCGGTCGGCTCGGATCAGCTTGTGAACGCAAGCACAAACGCTCGCCCATTGTGGCAAACCCGCCGGGCCCCTCGGGCCGGGGGGTCGGGATCGCGGACCGAGGGGTGACGGCACGGCCGGGGACGAGGGAGACTGATCGCGGTCATCCGAGGGGTTCGCATGCAGTTCGTCTTCTTCATGACCCTGCCGGGGCTCGTGGTGCTTCTCACCCTGCTCGCCTTCATCGATCAGCTGCTGATGCGGGCCGGCCGGGCCGGGCGGCTGCCCTGGCGGAACGCCGCGCGGCAGGGGCAGATCTCCGCGACCGGCTTCGAGCAGCTGCACGCTTCCTTCTCGCCGGGCAAGCAGAGCGAGCTCGAGGAGCGGCGCAGCGCTCTGGTGATGCGGGACGACGAGCAGGACGGGGCGCCACCGAGGTCGACAGTCGACCTGGACAGCGGGAAGGCGGTCGTCCGGCTGCGGCCCGAACGGGACCCCTCAGGGTGTCGTCAGGGGTGAAGTACGCCCACAGGATCTGTTGGCGGCAGCCACCTGCGGCTACCTTCGCTGCGTGGCGATGTTCCGACTTCAGGGCAGCAAGGTGCTCGCCGTCGACATGACCGGGGACGCCGTGAAGGCGAAGAACGGCTCGATGGTCGCGTACGACGGGCAGATGGCCTTCAAGAAGATGAGCGGCGGCGGTGAGGGCATCCGGGGCATGGTGACCCGGCGCCTGACCGGTGAGCAGATGACGGTGATGGAGGTGAAGGGGCACGGGACGTGCTGGTTCGCGGACCGCGCGTCCGAGATCAGCCTCGTCGGCCTCCAGGGCGACAAGCTGTACGTCGAGTCGAGCAATCTGCTCGCGACCGACGCGGGGCTGCGCACCGGCACGTCCTTCACGGGCCTGCGCGGCGCCTCGCAGGGCAACGGGCTGTTCACGACGACCGTCGAGGGGCACGGACAGGCGGCGATCATGTCGGACGGGCCGGCCGTGGTCCTGCGGGTCAGCGCGCAGTACCCGCTGACCGTCGACCCCGGGGCCTACGTGGCCCACCAGGGGAATCTGCGGCAGTCGTTCCAGTCCGGCGTGACGTTCCGCACATTCATGGGCGAGGGCGGTGGCGAGGCCTTCCAGATCCGGTTCGAGGGGGACGGGCTGGTGTACGTACAGCCGAGCGAGCGGAACACGATCGCGGGGGACGTCTGAGATGGCCTTCCGTGAGATCAACTCCAGGATGGTCGAGGCGACGGTCGCGCCCGGCCAGAAGCTGTTCAGCCAGCGCGGCGCGATGCTCGCCTACCAGGGCGAGGTGTCCTTCACCCCGAACATGACAGGCGGCCAGGGCGGCGTCATGTCGATGATCGGGCGCCGCGTGGCGAACGAGGACACCCCGCTGATGAGCGTCGAGGGCAGCGGCACCGTGCTGTTCGGGCACGGCGGCCATCACATCCAGCTGATCCACCTCTCCGGTGACACCCTGTGCGTCGAGGCGGACCGCCTCCTCGCCTTCGAGGGCACCCTCCAGCAGGGCACGATGTTCCTCGGCTCGCAGGGCGGGGTCATGGGCATGGTGCGGGGCCAGATCAGCGGGCAGGGCCTGTTCACCACGACCCTCAAGGGGCACGGCGCCGTGGCGGTCATGGCGCACGGCGGCGTCTTCGAGATCCCGATCACCCCGCAGCGGCCCGTCCACGTCGACCCCCAGGCCTACGTCGCCCACCACGGCGACGTGCGCAACAAGCTGTCCACCGCGCTCGGCTGGCGCGACATGGTGGGCAGGGGCTCCGGCGAGGCCTTCCAGCTGGAGCTCAGCGGCAACGGTGCGGTGTACGTCCAGGCGTCGGAGGAGAAGCTGTGAGCCACTACCCGGGCGCGGGTCCCACCGTGTACGACCCCATGACGCTGCCCTGCGACGACAACGTCAACGCCTACACCTTCTGCGTGGAGCTCAAGGGAACCGAGTGGTTCCTCCAGAAGGGGAAGATGATCGCCTACTACGGCTCGATGGAGTTCAACGGCGTCGGGCACGGCCGACTCGACCGACTGGTCCGTACGTCCTTCCATTCGCCTCTGCACGCGAGCGACTGGGTCGTGGCGGCGGGCTCGGGCAAGATGCTGCTGGCCGACCGCGCTTTCGACGTGAACTCGTACGACCTCGAAGACGGCAATCTGACCATTCGCTCGGGCAACCTGCTCGCTTTTCAGCCAAGTCTCGCCCTCAAGCAATCGATCGTGCCGGGTTTTCTGACACTCATCGGAACCGGAAAGTTCGTGGCCGCATCTAACGGTCCGGTGGTGTTCATGGAACCCCCGATCCGGGTGGACCCGCAGGCACTCGTCGGCTGGGCCGACTGCCCGTCGCCGTGCCACCACTACGACCATGGCTACATGACCGGCGTAATGGGCGGTCTACGTGCACTGACGGGCCTCGGAGGGGCCTCCGGGGAGGAGCATCAGTTCGAGTTCGTCGGAGCCGGCACCGTGCTGCTCCAGTCGTCCGAGACCCTCATGGCCGAGCACGCCACAGGGGCGGTTCCGCCGGAGGCCGGAGTGCCCGGCGGCGGGACGCACACAGGCTCTTCACAACAGGCCGGGGCACCGCGCCTTCCCGGACAGCTGGGAGACCTCCAGCGTCGCTTCGGGCTGTGAGCGGTAGTCTGCGGAGTGTGACATCGAACGTGTGCGCACACTGTCCTGTCACAGAAAACCCCTCACTAGTTCGCCTTTCAACATTTTAGGTAGACTTCATTCATGGAGACCGAGACGGCCACCCGCTGGCTGACCGATGCGGAGCAGTGCGCCTGGCGCACCCACCTGGAGGTCAACAGGCTGTTGACGTACCAGCTCGAAAAAGACCTGCAGCCGTTCGGCCTGACAATGAACGACTACGAGATCCTGGTGAATCTCTCCGAGTCGGAGGACGTACGGATGCGGATGAGCGACCTCGCGTCCGCCACCCTTCAGTCCAAGAGCCGGCTCTCCCACCAGATCACCCGGATGGAGAACGCGAACCTGGTCCGGCGCGAGAACTGCGAGTCCGACCGCCGTGGTCTCTACGCCGTACTCACCGATCACGGCATGGAGACGATGCAGAAGGTCGCGCCCTACCACGTGGCGTCGGTGCGCAGGCACTTCATCGATCTGCTGTCCCCCGACTCCCTGACCGAGCTCGACAAGGCCCTCAAGCCGATCGCGGAACACCTGCGCGGTCAGCGCGGGCGTCCGTGACCCGGGCGGCCCCGGTGCCTCCCGGCACTCACTGAACCGACGGCAGGCGGAGTTCGAACAGGGCTCCGCCCGTCGGCGCCCGGCCCACGGTGAGCGTGCCGCCGTGCCGTACGGCGACGTCGCGGGCGATGGCCAGGCCCAGCCCGGCACCGCCGTCGTCGCGGCTGCGGGCCTCGTCCAGCCGGACGAACCGCTCGAAGATCCGCTCCCGGTCGGCCTCCGCCACGCCGTCCCCGTCGTCGGCGACGGCCACCACCGCCCAGTCCCCCTGCCGGCCGACGGTCACGGTGACCTCGGAGCGGGCATGCCGCTGGGCGTTGTCCAGCAGGTTGACGAGCACTCGCCCCACCTGCCCCCGCGACCCGGCCACCTGGACGTCCTGCGCCTGGACCGTCACCCCGGTCCGCCCCTCCGCCTCCCGGCGGGCCAGCGCACCGAGGTCGAACCGTGTGTCCCCGGGCCGCTCCCCCGCGTCCAGCCGGGCGAGCAGCAGCAGGTCGGCGGCCAGATCCTGCAGCCGTACGGTGTCCTGCACCGCGCCGTCCAGGTCCAGCAGCTCGGGGTGCGCGGTGCCCACTTCGAGCTGGGTGCGCAGGGAGGCGATGGGGCTGCGCAGTTCGTGGGAGGCGTCGGCGACGAAACGGCGCTGGCGTTCCACGGAGGTCTGGAGCGCGGCCAGCGTCTCGTTGGTGGTCAGGGCGAGCCGGGCGACCTCGTCGTGCGTGTCCGGCACCGGTACGCGACGCGCGAGGTCCTCGGACGCCGTGATCGCGGCCATCTCGCTGCGGATGCCCTCCACCGGGCGCAGCGCGCGCCGGGTGACCAGCCAGGTGACACCGGCGACGACGCCGAGCAGCAGCGGGAAGCCGATCAGCATGACGGTCAGCGCGGTGCGGACGGCGCTCTGTTCCGCGGAGAGCGGCGCCCCCGCGTACACGGTGAGGGTGCCCCTGCCCTCGACCTCGACATGGACGGCCGCGAAGCGGTAGTCGTCCGTCTCGCCGTCGAGGGTGGCGGTGCCGTCGGTGAAGGTGGTGTGGTCGCTGATCTCGCCCGGTTCGAGGGAGGGGGCGGAGTCGTCGTCCGGGTCGTCCCCGTCGTCGGAGGCGGCGGTGTCCGTGTCGCCGTCGGTGTCGTCCGCTTCGTCGTCGTTGCCGCTGCTGCTGCCGTTGCCGTTGTGGCCGTCGTCCGCGTTGCCGGGGGTCTTGGCGCCGGCGGTGGCCGGGGGCGACGGCTGCCGCTGCGGCTGCACCTCGCCGGTGCCCGTGCCGCTGATCCGCTCCAGGTCCTCGACGGCCGCGATCAGTTTCTTGTTCTCGTCGACGACCTGGACCGGATCGTCGTTGTCCACCGACAGCGGCTTGTTCGGCGGTGTGATGGCGATGTCGGTGGCCACGGCCCGCGCGGTGCGCTCGGCGTCCGTACCGGCCTGCCCGATCAGATTGGACCGCAGCGACAGCAGTACGGCGGCGCCGGCCACGACCAGCGCCAGGGCGACCACCAGCGTCGCGGCCAGGGTCGCCCGGGAGCGGACCGAGCCGAGGAGCCGGCCGCTCATGGCGAGACCTCCAGCCGGTACCCGGCGCCCCGGACCGTCCGGATGAGCCCGGCGCGCAGCTTGCGGCGCAGGGTGCTGACGTACACCTCGACGATGTTCGGATCGCCCTCGTACGCGAAGTCCCAGACGTGCTCCAGGATCTCGGACTTGGACACCACCTCGCCGGCCCGCAGCACGAACTGCTCCAGGACCGCGAACTCCTTGGCGGTGAGGGTCACTTCGTCGTCGGCGAGGAAGACGCGGCGGGCCGCGGTGTCGACCTTGAGATCGCCGTGGACGTGCACGGGCGAGGCACCCGTGCCCTGTCCGCCGCGCCGCAGCAGCGCCTTCACCCGGGCGACGAGGACGACATAGGAGAACGGCTTGGTGAGGTAGTCGTCGGCGCCGGTGTCCAGCCCCTCGGCCTCGTCGTACTCGCCGTCCTTGGCGGTGAGCATCAGGATCGGCACGTCGTGGCCCGCGGCGCGCAGGGCGGCGCAGACGCGGTAGCCGTTCATACCGGGCAGCATGATGTCGAGGATCACCAGGTCGTACGACCCCTGAGAGGCCCGGTACAGCCCCTCCCGGCCGTCGTGGACGACGTCCACGGCGTACCCCTCGGCGGTCAGCCCCTTGGCGAGCGACAGGGCCAGCCGCTTCTCGTCCTCCACGATCAGCATGCGCATGCGTACAGCGTGGCAAAGCGAAGCTGAAGATTTCTTCAGGGGGCTTCAGGTTCCTCTCAGCGTCGGTTCGGCAGATTGGTTCTCGTCGAAACGAAGTGACACGGAACGACATGAAGCAACACGGGTCCATGTGGACCGCAACGACCTGGGAGGGAACCCCATGAAGCGCAACATCGTCATCGCCACCGTCACCGCCGCGGCCCTGGTCGGCGGTGGCACCGTCGCGGCCTACGCGTCCGGCGACGGCGACAGCGCCCCCACGCAGCGCCAGTCCAACGTAAGGATCGCGGACGACCAGGACGACAAGGCGGACGACACCTCGGACGACACCGCCGAGGAGCGGGCGCAGGACCGGGCCGAGGACCGGGCGGACGCCGCCGAGGGCGACCGGGACGACGACGCCGCCGAGACCGGCGCGCGGTCCGGCACCGCGAAGGTCGGCGCCGCCGACGCCGTCGCCGCCGCGCTGAAGCACACCCCGGGCACGGCCGTCGCCGCCGAACTGGACGACGACGGTGCGAACGTCTGGGAGGTGAACGTCGTCAAGGGCGACGGCGCCGAGTACGACGTCCGGGTCGCGGCGGACAACGGCAAGGTCCTCGGCGCCCAGCGCGACGACGACGGTGACGACGGCCGCGAGGACCTGGCCGCGCTGAAGGGCGCGGACGTGGACGCCCGTGCCGCCGCCGAGGCCCCGGGGGCGAAGGGCACCGTCACCGACGTGGACCTCGACGACGACGGCCCGGCGGCCTGGAGCGTGGAGACCACCAAGGGCGAGTGGAAGGTCGACCTGAAGACCGGCAAGGTCACCCAGGACCACGACGACCAGGACGGTCAGGACGACAGCGACGGCGACGACGACTGACGTCGCTCCGCGACCGCGGCACCCCCGTCCCCCACTCCCCCAGGGGCGCCCCCGTCACGGGTGGCGCCCCTCGCCGCTGCCACCGCGGCGAGCAGCGTCACCGCGGCGACCGCCGCGAAGCACCAACCCGTGGCCAGCGGCCCGATCAGGAGCCCGGCGAGGGCGGCGCCGGCCGTGCCGCCCGCGTTGACGGCCGTGTTGACCCAGGCACCGGCCCGCACTCGGGCCTCGGGCGAGGCGGTCTCGTCCGCGATGAGATACGCCGTGGTGATGGCCGGCGCCACGAAGAACCCGGTGACCGCCATGGCCGCCGTCAGCGTGCCGAGCCCGGGAGCGAGCGCGGCGCCGAGCAGCGCCGGCCCCAGGCCCGCCACCAGCAGCGGCAGCCGTACGCGGGCCGGGGTGCGCCAGGCGACCGCCCCGTTGAGCAGACCGCCGACGGCGCTTCCGGCCGACAGGGCGGCGAGCACCCAGGCCGCGCTGTCGCCGCCGTGGCCGTGTCCCTCGGCGAACGCCACGACGAGCAGCTCCGCCACGCCGAGGGCGAGTCCGACGCCCGCGGCGGCGATCACGGGCCGCCGGATCCCGCGCAGCACCGGACGCCGGCCCGTGCCGCCCGGCTTCGCCGCCCCGTCACCGGGCCGTACGTCCCGCACCGCGGGCGACGACACGAACGCGGCCGTGCCGAAGGCGATCAGCGCCGCTCCGACCAGGATCCCGAAGGCGGGCGGCGCGAAGCCGACGATCACGCCGACCAGCAACGGGCCCGAGACGAACAGCAGTTCCTCGGCGACGCCGTCCAGGCTGTAGGCCCGCTGCACCAGCGCCCGCTCGGGTGCGAGCCGGGCCCACACGGCCCGCATGGTCGGCCCCAGCGGTGGGGTGCAGGCCCCAGCGGCGGCGGTCACGGCGCCCAGGACGAGCGGGGAGGCGGCACCCGGGCGCCAGACGATCACCGTCAGCAGCCCGAGCAGCGCGGTGTACACCGCGGCCATGGGGAGGAGCGCCCGGCGCGGCCCGTGCCGGTCGATGAGGGTCGCCCGCGCGGGCGACAGAAAGACGCTGGTCGCCGAGAACAGCGCCATCACGACACCGGCGACCGCGTACGACCCGGAGGCCCGGGCCACGGCGAGCAGCACGGACAGCGGAACGATCCCGTACGACAGCCTGCCGGTCAGCGCGGCGGCGAAGGTGCGGCGGGCATGGGGCAGGCACAGCACTTGTGCATAGGACGCAGACATGGTGGGTTCCTCGAAGGAGGCGAGAAAAAGGGGGACACCGAGGAGCCACGGGAGCCGGGGGCTCGGACCGTGGCTCGGTGTGCGCCCTACGCCAAGGAGAGGAACATGTCGATCAACGTATCAGCGGCCGCGCGGAGTTGACCAGACTTCAGGTCTGTGTCAGCCCCGCCACCAGTTCGTCCGCCGCGCGGTACGGGTCCAGCTCGCCGGCGACGATCTTCTCCGCGAGAGCGCCGAGGCGGCGGTCGCCGTGCAGGTCGGCGATGCGTTCGCGCAGGGCGGTGACGGCGATGGTCTCCACCTCGCGGGCGGCACGGGCGCGGCGGCGTTCGGCCAGGACTCCGCGCTCCTCCATCCAGGCCCGGTGCTTCTCCAGGGCTTCCAGCACCTCGTCGACGCCTTCGCCGCGTGCGGCGACCGTCTTGACGATGGGCGGGCGCCAGTCGCCGGGGCCGCGGGACTCGCCGAGGCCGAGCATGTGGTTGAGCTCGCGGGCGGTGGCGTCGGCGCCGTCGCGGTCGGCCTTGTTGACGACGTACAGGTCGCCGATCTCCAGGATGCCCGCCTTGGCGGCCTGGATGCCGTCGCCCATGCCCGGGGCGAGGAGCACGACGGAGGTGTCGGCCTGGGAGGCAATCTCGACCTCCGACTGGCCGACGCCGACCGTCTCCACCAGGATCACGTCGCAGCCGGCCGCGTCCAGGACGCGGATCGCCTGCGGGGCGGCCCAGGCGAGGCCGCCGAGGTGGCCGCGGGTCGCCATCGAACGGATGTAGACGCCGGGGTCGGAGGCGTGATCCGACATCCGGACCCGGTCACCGAGCAGCGCGCCGCCCGAGAAGGGCGAGGACGGGTCGACGGCCAGGACGCCGACCCGTCTGCCCTGCTTGCGGTAGGCCGTCACCAGGGCGGACGTGGAGGTCGACTTGCCCACGCCCGGCGATCCGGTCAGGCCCACGACATAGGCGTTGCCCGTCAGCGGGGCCAGCGCCGCCATGACCTCCCGCAGCTGCGGGGACGCCCCCTCCACCAGGGAGATCAGCCGGGCCACGGCCCGCGGCCGGCCTTCCCTGGCCTGGGCCACCAGGGTGGAGACGTCCTGCATCACAGCTCCGTTCACAAAAGAGGTCTTACCAACGAGAACTAGGCCTTGGGTACCCGCACGATCAGCGCGTCACCCTGGCCACCGCCACCGCACAGCGCGGCCGCGCCGACGCCGCCGCCACGCCGCTTCAGCTCCAGGGCGAGGTGCAGGACGAGACGCGCACCCGACATACCGATCGGGTGACCCAGGGCGATGGCTCCGCCGTTGACGTTCACCTTTTCCGTGGACACCCCGAGGTCCTTCATTGACTGCACGGCCACGGCGGCGAAGGCCTCGTTGATCTCGATCAGGTCGAGGTCGGAGACCTCCAGGCCCTCCTTCTTCAGGGCGTGCAGGATGGCGTTGGACGGCTGGGACTGCAGCGAGTTGTCCGGGCCCGCCACATTGCCGTGCGCGCCGATCTCGGCGATCCAGTCGAGGCCGAGCTCCTGCGCCTTGGCCTTGCTCATGACGACCACGGCCGCGGCGCCGTCCGAGATCTGCGACGCGGACCCGGCCGTGATCGTGCCCTCCTTTGAGAAGGCGGGGCGCAGCTTGCCCAGCGACTCGGCGGTCGTGTCCCCGCGGATGCCCTCGTCCTTGCTGAAGAGGACCGGGTCGCCCTTGCGCTGCGGGATCTCGACCGGGGTGATCTCGGCCTCGAAGATGCCGTTCTTCTGGGCGGCGGCGGCGCGCTGGTGGGACTGGGCGGCGATCTCGTCCTGCTCGGGGCGCCGGATGCCGAGGCGGGTGTTGTGCTTCTCCGTGGACTCGCCCATCGCGACGCCCTCGAAGGAGTCGGTCAGACCGTCGTACGCCATGGCGTCGATCATCTGCACCGCGCCGTACTTGAAGCCCTCGCGGGACTTCGGCAGCAGATGGGGGGCGTTGGTCATGGACTCCTGGCCGCCCGCGACGATCACGTCGAACTCGCCGGCGCGGATCAGCTGGTCCGCGAGCGCGATCGCGTCGAGGCCGGAGAGACAGACCTTGTTGATGGTCAGCGCCGGGACGTTCATGGGAATGCCGGCCTTGACCGCGGCCTGGCGCGCCGGGATCTGCCCCGCCCCGGCCTGGAGCACCTGGCCCATGATCACGTACTGCACCTGGTCGCCGCCGATCCCCGCACGGTCGAGGGCGGCCTTGATCGCGAAGCCGCCGAGGTCGGCTCCGGAGAAGGATTTCAGCGAGCCCAGCAGCCGTCCCATCGGGGTGCGGGCACCCGCGACGATGACGGAGGTCGTGCCGTTTCCAGAAGACATGAGGTGCGATCCCCTTCCAGCCTGCACGGCCGAGGAGTGAACGAGGGTTTACTTCGAATGTACTGAGTGGCACTCCGTGCCGTCACCGGGCCGTCGGTGTGATCGCGCGCACGTTGCGTAACCATCTCCGGGGCGCTCCACTGATTCCATGCTGACGCGAATCGACCACATCGGAATCGCTTGTTTCGATCTCGACAAGACCGTCGAGTTCTACCGGGCCACTTACGGCTTCGAAGTCTTCCACTCCGAGGTCAACGAGGAGCAGGGCGTCCGCGAGGCCATGCTCAAGATCAACGACACCTCGGACGGCGGCGCCTCCTACCTGCAGCTTCTCGAGCCCACCCGCCCGGACTCCACCGTCGCGAAATGGCTCGACAAGAACGGCGAGGGCGTCCACCACATCGCTTTCGGTACGGCAGATGTCGACGCGGACGCGGACGACATCCGCTCCAAGGGCGTACGAGTGCTGTACGAAGAGCCCCGGCGCGGCTCCATGGGGTCACGAATCACCTTCCTGCACCCCAAGGATTGTCACGGCGTACTGACAGAACTGGTCACTTCGGCGCCTGTTGAGTCACCTGAGCACTGACCCTCGTACATATGGGCCGGTAGGGTTGGGGGCGGTCGCCGCTCACTCCAGGGTGACCCGGCCCCTCCGCCGCGCGGGGGGACCGTCCGGGGTCCGGGTTTCGGGGGACGAGGGTCGGGGCGACAGCCCGTGCTCCGCCGTTGATCTGACACCATTCCCCGGGGGCCCCGTTCGGCGGATGGACGGTGCCCGTATGGAGAGACTTGCGACCAGGGGACGGATGGGACCGCGCAGTGCGGGGCTACGAACGCCAGGAGCGAGAGCCGGCGGCTGACGTCGACCACCTCTCTCGGTTCGAGGCCGAGATGGATCGGCTGAAGACCGAGCGGGAGAAGGCGATCCAGCACGCCGAGGACCTCGGCTACCAGGTCGAGGTGCTGCGCGCCAAGTTGCACGAGGCGCGGCGCACCATCATGTCCCGGCCGGCCTTCGACGGCGGTGACATCGGCTATCAGGCCGAGCAGTTGCTGCGCAACGCCCAGATCCAGGCCGACCAGCTGCGCCAGGACGCCGAGCGGGAGCTCAGCCAGGCCCGCGCGCAGACCCAGCGGATCCTCCAGGAGCACGCCGAGCAGGCGGCCCGGCTCCAGGCCGAGCTGCACCAGGAGGCGGTGACACGCCGCCAGCAGCTGGACCAGGAGCTGGCCGAGCGGCGGCAGACCGTCGAGTCGCACGTCAACGAGAACGTGGCGTGGGCGGAGCAGCTGCGTGCCCGCACCGAGCAGCAGGCCCGCCGACTCCTGGACGAGTCCCGTGCCGAGGCCGAGCAGGCCATGACGACCGCGCGCGCCGAGGCCGAGCGCCTCGCCGAAGAGGCCCGCCGGCGCCTGACGAACGCCGCCGAGGAGGCCCGCGCGGAGGCCGAGCAGATCCTGCGCCGGGCCCGCACGGACGCCGAGCGACTGCTGAACGCCGCCTCCACGCAGGCCCAGGAGGCCACCGACCACGCCGAGCAGCTGCGCAGCTCCACCGCGACCGAGTCGGACACCGCCCGCCGGCAGGCCACCGAGCTCAGCCGGGCCGCCGAACAGCGCATGGCCGAGGCCGAGGAGGCGCTGCGCAAGGCGCAGTCCGAGGCCGAGAAGCTGGTCACCGAGGCGAAGACGGCCGCCGAGAAGACGCTCTCCGGCGCCGAGTCGGCCAACGAGCAGCGCATGCGCACGGCGAAGGAGCAGGTCGCCCGGCTGGTCGAGGAGGCCACCAAGGAGGCCGAGACCACCAAGGCCGACGCCGAGCAGGTCATCGCCGACGCCCGCGCCGAGGCCGAGAAGGTCCTCGCCGAGGCCGCCGAGAAGGCGCGCACGCTCACCGCCGAGGAGAGCGCGACCCAGCTGTCCAAGGCGGCCAAGACCGCCGAGGACGTGCTGAACAAGGCGCAGGAGGACGCGCAGCGGACCACCAAGGCCGCGGCCGAGGAGGCCGAGCGGATCCGCCGGGAGGCCGAGGCCGAGGCGGACCGGCTGCGCGGCGAGGCGCATGACATCGCCGAGCAGCTCAAGGGCGCGGCGAAGGACGACACCAAGGAGTACCGCGCCAAGACGGTCGAGCTCCAGGAGGAGGCCCGCCGGCTGCGCGGCGAGGCCGAGCAGCTGCGTTCCGAGGCGGTCGCCGAGGGCGAGAAGATCCGCGCGGAGGCCCGCAAGGAGGCCGTCCAGCAGATCGAGGAGGCGGCCAAGACCGCGGAGGAGCTGCTGGCCAAGTCCCGGCAGGACGCCGACGAGCTGCGCCAGAAGGCCACCGCGGACAGCGAGAAGGTCCGCACCGAGGCCATCGAGCGGGCCACGACGCTGCGCCGCCAGGCGGAGGAGACCCTCCAGCGCACCCGGCAGGAGGCCGAGCGGCACCGCGAGGAGGTCGTCGAGCAGGCCGAGGGCATCAAGACCGACGCCGAGCGCGCCGCCCGCGAGCTGCACGAGGAGACCGAGCGTGCCATAGAGGCCCGCCGCATCGAGGCCGCCGACGAGCTGACCCGGCTTCAGACCGAGGCCGAGCAGCGGCTCACCTCGGCCGAGCAGGCGCTCGGCGAAGCCCGCGAGGAGGCCGCCCGCATTCGGCGCGAGGCCGCCGAGGAGACCGACCGGCTGCGCACCGAGGCCGCCGAGCGGATCCGCACCCTTCAGCAGCAGGCCGAGGAGGAGGCCGACCGGCTGCGCACCGAGGCCGCGTCCGACGCGTCGGCGTCCCGGGCCGAGGGCGAGGCCGTCGCCGTACGGCTCAGGTCGGAGGCCGCTGCCGAGGCCGAGCGGCTGAAGGCGGAGGCGCAGGACACCGCCGACCGGGTACGGGCCGAGGCGCAGGCCGCGGCCGAGCGGCTGGGCGCGGAGGCGTCCGAGACGCTGGCCGCCGCCCAGGAGGAGGCCGGCCGGCGCCGGCGCGAGGCCGAGGAGTTCCTCGGCTCCGCCCGCCAGGAGGCCGACCAGGAGCGCGAGCGCGCCCGCGAGCAGAGCGAGGAACTGCTGGCCTCGGCCCGTAAGCGGGTCGAGGAGGCGCAGGCGGAGGCGGTACGGCTGGTCGAGGAGGCCGACCGGCGGGCCACCGAGATGGTGGCGGCGGCCGAGCAGCACGCCCAGCAGGTCCGCGACTCCGTCTCCGGGCTGCACGAGCAGGCCCAGGAGGAGATCACCGGACTGCGCAGCGCGGCCGAGCACGCGGCGGACCGCACCCGCCGGGAGGCCGAGGAGGAGGCGGACCGGGTCCGCTCGGACGCCTACGCCGAGCGCGAGCGGGCCAGCGAGGACGCGGCGCGCATCCGGCGCGAGGCGGGCGAGGAGACCGAGGCGGCCAAGTCCCTCGCCGAGCGCACGGTCGCGGAGGCCATCACCGAGGCGGACCGGCTGCGCTCGGAAGCCGCCGAGTACTCCCAGCGGATCCGTACCGAAGCCTCCGACAAGATCGCCGAGGCTGACCAGGCCGCGTCCCGCACCCGCGCGGACGCCCGCGAGGACGCCAACCGGATCCGGTCGGACGCGGCGACGCAGGCCGACACCCTCATCACCGAGGCGCGCAGCGAGGCCGAGCGGCTCCAGTCGGAGACGGTCGAGGAGGCCGACCGGGTGCGTGCCGAGGCGCTCGCCAAGGCCGAGAAGCTGGTCGGGGACGCCACCTCGGAGGCGGAGCGGCTGCGCGCCGAGGCCGCCGAGACCGTGGGGTCGGCGCAGCAGCACGCCGAGCGGGTGCGCGGCGACTCCGAGCGGGTCAAGGCGGAGGCCGCCGCGGAGGCCGAGCGGGTGGTGGCCGCCGCGCGTGAGGAGGCCGAGCGCACCCTCGACGAGGCGCGCAAGGACGCGGGCAAGCGGCGCCAGGACGTGGCGGAGCAGGTCGACAAGCTCATCACGGAGACCACCGCGGAGGCGGACAAGCTGCTCACCGAGGCACAGGCGCAGGCGCACAAGACGACCGCGGACGCCGAGGCACAGGCCGACACGATGGTGGGCGCCGCCCGCAAGGAGGCCGACCGGCTGGTCTCCGAGGCGACGGTCGAGGGCAACTCCCGCGTGGAGAAGGCCCGTACGGACGCGGACGAGCTGCTCGTCGGCGCCCGCCGGGACGCCACCGCCATCCGCGAGCGCGCCGAGGAGCTGCGCGAGCGCATCACGGGCGAGATCGAGGAGCTGCACGAACGGGCCCGCCGCGAGTCCGCCGAGACGATGAAGTCGGCCGGCGACCGCTGCGACGCCCTCATCACGGCCGCCGAGGAGCAGCTGGCGAAGGCGCAGGCGAAGGCCAAGGAGCTGGTGTCGGAGGCCAACTCCGAGGCGGGCAAGGTCCGCATCGCCGCCGTGAAGAAGGCCGAGGGGCTGCTGAAGGAGGCCGAGCAGAAGCGGTCCGCGCTGATCAAGGAGGCCGAGGAGCTCAAGGCCGAGGCGATCCGGGAGGCCAAGCGCACGGTCGAGGAGGGCAAGCGCGAGCTGGAGGTCCTGGTGCGTCGCCGCGAGGACATCAACGCCGAGATCTCCCGGGTCCAGGACGTCCTGGAGGCGCTGGAGTCCTTCGAGGCGCCGGGCGGCGCAAAGGACGGCGCGGTCAAGGCCGGTGCGACGGTGGGGGCACCCCGATCGGGTGGCAAGTCGTCAGACGGCTAGCGGCTCGGGCGCGTTCCGGTGTCTCCTGGGGCCTTTGACCAAGTTTTTGGCAAGCCGTCCGACGGTTAGCCACTCAAAAGGGGTCTCATTCTCCAGATCAAACACGTATCCGCTCGATGACACACCGCTTCGGCCCCTAGGATTCCACTTATCACCTCACCGGTCTCATTCGACAGGAACCCCATGAGCGACACTTCCCCCTACGGCTTCGAGCTTGTGCGGCGTGGGTACGACCGCGCTCAGGTGGACGAACGGATCTCGAAGCTCGTCTCCGACCGTGACAGCGCTCTCACCCGCATCACCGCTCTGGAAAAGCGCATCGAGGAGCTCCACCTCGAGACGCAGAACGCCCAGGCCCAGGTGACCGACGCCGAGCCGTCGTACGCCGGTCTCGGCGCGCGTGTCGAGAAGATCCTCCGCCTCGCCGAGGAAGAGGCCAAGGATCTGCGCGAGGAGGCCCGCCGCGCCGCCGAGCAGCACCGCGAGCTCGCCGAGTCGGCGGCCCAGCAGGTTCGCAACGACGCAGAATCGTTCGCTGCGGAGCGCAAGGCCAAGGCCGAGGACGAGGGCGTCCGGATCGTCGAGAAGGCCAAGAGTGACGCGTCCCAGCTGCGCGCCGAGGCCCAGAAGGACGCGCAGTCCAAGCGTGAGGAGGCCGACGCCCTCTTCGAGGAGACCCGCGCCAAGGCCGCGCAGGCCGCCGCCGACTTCGAGACGAACCTCGCCAAGCGCCGCGAGCAGTCCGAGCGCGACCTGGCCTCCCGTCAGGCCAAGGCCGAGAAGCGCCTCGCCGAGATCGAGCACCGCGCCGAGCAGCTGCGCCTGGAGGCCGAGAAGCTGCGCACCGACGCCGAGCGCCGGGCCCGCCAGACGGTGGAGACCGCGCAGCGCCAGGCCGAGGACATCGTGGCCGACGCCAACGCCAAGGCCGACCGGATCCGTTCGGAATCCGAGCGCGAGCTGGCCGCCCTCACCAACCGCCGCGACAGCATCAACGCCCAGCTGACGAACGTGCGCGAGATGCTCGCCACGCTCACGGGCGCTGCGGTGGCCGCCGCCGGCACGCCGGCCGAGGACGAGCCCATCACCCGGGGCGTTCCGGCGCAGCAGTCCCGGTAACGCTGTGGCGTACGGAGACTGAAGGTTCCGCAAAGCCCTCTGCCGCTGGGGTGGCAGAGGGCTTTGTCACGTTTTAGCGTGGGCGGCATGATCGAGCTCGAGGGGCTGACCAAGCGGTACGGCGAGAAGGTGGCGGTCAACAACCTGACGTTCACCGTCAGACCGGGCATGGTCACGGGCTTCCTCGGTCCCAACGGCGCCGGCAAGTCGACGACCATGAGGATGATCCTCGGCCTCGACCACCCGACCGCCGGGAACGTCCGGATCGACGGCAAGCGCTACGACCGGCTCAAGGACCCGCTGACGTACATCGGCGCGCTGCTGGAGGCCAAGGCCTGGCACGGCGGGCGCAGCGCCTACAACCATCTGCTCTGCCTCGCACAGAGCAACGGCATCCCCAGGCGGCGCGTGGGTGAGGTGCTGGAGACGGTGGGGCTCACCGCCGTCGCCAAGAAGAAGACCAAGGGCTTCTCGATGGGTATGGGGCAGCGCCTGGGCATCGCCGGGGCGCTGCTCGGCGACCCGCGGATCCTGATGTTCGACGAGCCGGTCAACGGCCTCGACCCCGAGGGCATCCACTGGATCCGCAACCTGATGAAGTCCCTGGCCGCCCAGGGCCGTACGGTTTTCGTCTCCTCGCATCTGATGAGCGAGATGGCACTGACCGCCGAGCACCTCGTCGTCATCGGGCAGGGCCGGCTGCTGGCCGACACGACCATGGCCGACTTCATCCAGCGCAATTCCAGGTCGTACGTCCGCATCCGCACCCCGCAGCGGGAAGGGCTGCTCGATGTGCTGCGCACGGCCGGGATCACCGCCGTGGAGACGGGAGGCGGCGCGCTCGAGGTCGACGGCGGAAAGGCGGAGCAGATCGGGGAGCTGGCGGCGCGGCACGGGGTCGTACTGCACGAACTGAGCCCGCAACAGGCCTCGCTGGAGGAGGCGTTCATGCAGCTGACCGCGGAGTCGGTCGAGTACCACGCGCACTCGGAGGCACCGCAGGGGCCGCCTTCCGGGCCACCAGGACAGCCGGGACAGCCGGGGCAGCCGGGGCAGCCGGGGCAGCAAGGACAGCAAGGACAGCAGTGGGGCGAAGGCTGGAGGAGGAGCTGACCATGGCGGCCACCCAGATCATCCGCTCCGAATGGACCAAGATCCGGTCCGTGGCGTCCACCGTGTGGACGCTGTCGCTCGCCGTGGTGGTCACTATCGCCCTCGGCATGCTGATCTCGATCCTGTCGAAGAACGAGTTCGACAACATGAGCCGGCGGGACCGGCTGTCCTTCGACCCCACCTTCATCAGCTTCGCCGGGATGAGCCTCGGTCAGCTCGCGATGATCGTGTTCGGGGTGCTGGTCGTCTCGAACGAGTACAGCACCGGCATGATCCGCACCTCGCTGGCCGCCGTCCCTCAGCGCGGCTCCTTCCTGTTCAGCAAGATCGCGGTGGCGACCGGCCTCGCGCTGGTCGTCGGCCTGGCGACCAGCTTCGTCACCTTCTTCCTGGGGCAGGCGATGCTCGGCGAGCACCGGGCGCAGATCGGCGACCCTGGCGTGCTGCGCGCGGTGATCGGCGGCGGGCTCTACATGACGCTCATCGCGATGTTCTCCATGGGCGTCGCCGCGATGCTGCGCTCACCGATGCTGTCGCTGGGCATCCTGATGCCGTTCTTCTTCCTGGTCTCCAACATCCTCGGCAATGTCTCGGCCACCGAGAAGATCGGCCGGTATCTGCCCGACCAGGCCGGCAGCAAGATCATGCAGGTGGTGACCCCGATCGACGACGAGACGCCGTACGGGCCGTGGGGCGGGCTCGGCATCATGGTGCTGTGGGTGCTCGCGGCGCTCCTGGGCGGCTACGCGACGCTCAAGAAACGGGACGCGTGACGGGAGCCGCACGGAAGGGCGCACGACCGCAGGCAGGGCGTCCCCGTGCGGCGGGCTGTGTGGCAGGCGCTGTGTGGCGTCGGCCAAGGTTTTACTCACGCTTGGGTGGAACCGTCAGCGCCTCGGTATCCTCCTAACCCTTACGGGGGGCGTGTGCCCCGCTGTCCTGAACCTTTCGATGGGTGCGGAGCATGATCGAAGCAGTCGGCCTGACCAAGCGCTACGGCGACAAGACCGCTGTGTACAACCTGTCCTTCCAGGTGCGGCCCGGTGCCGTCACCGGCTTCCTGGGCCCCAACGGCTCGGGCAAGTCGACGACGATGCGGATGATCCTCGGTCTGGACAACCCGTCCGCGGGCCATGTGAGCATCGGCGGCTATCCGTACCGCAAGCTGCCCAACGCCCCCCGTCAGGTCGGCGCCCTGCTCGACGCCAAGGCCGTGCACGGCGGCCGGGCGGCCCGCAACCACCTGCTGTGCCTGGCCCAGCTGTCCGGCATCCCGGCCCGGCGCGTGGACGAGGTGCTGGGCGTGGTCGGCCTCCAGGACGTGGCCAAGCGGCGTTCCAAGGGCTTCTCGCTCGGCATGGGCCAGCGGCTCGGCATCGCCGCCGCGCTGCTCGGCGACCCGCAGGTGCTGCTGTTCGACGAGCCGGTCAACGGCCTCGACCCCGAGGGCATCCTCTGGGTGCGCAACCTGATGAAGTCGCTGGCGGCCGAGGGCCGTACCGTCTTCGTCTCCTCGCACCTCATGAGCGAGATGGCGCTCACCGCCGACCACCTGATCGTCATCGGACGCGGCCAGCTCCTCGCCGACATGAGCGTCCAGGACTTCATCGCGGCGAACTCGGCCGGGTTCGCCCGGGTCCGTACGCCCGACACCGAGCCGCAGCTGCGCGAGAAGCTGGCCGGCGCGCTCACCGAGGCGGGCGGACATGTGCTGCCCGAGCAGGACGGGGCGCTCAGGGTGACCGGGCTGCCGCTCCCCCGCATCAGCGACCTCGCGCACGACTCCGACGTACGGCTGTGGGAGCTGTCGCCGCACCAGGCCTCGCTGGAGGAGGCGTACATGCGGATGACGCAGGGCGCGGTCGACTACCGCTCCACCATCGACCAGAAGGCGGGGCTCCAGCAGCAGCTGCCGCCGGGTGCGCAGCCGCCGATGCCGATGCCCGGCCAGGGCCAGCCCGGCTGGTACGCCCCGCCGCCGCCCCAGCAGGGGGGACAGCCCTTCGCCCCGCCGCAGGGCCAGCCGGTGCCGCAGGGGGCCCCGGGCCAGGCGCCCGCCGGGCACTACGGCGCCCCCGCGGCGCCCG
>NZ_JBIMKE010000042.1:0-60239 GCF_043673425.1 Streptomyces sp. M41
GGCGGTTGGGCCTTGATGAGTGGTGCGGTTCTTGACGCCGGCCGCTGCGGGCGGACACCCCCCACCCCGGCCCCTTCCCGCCGTACGCGGCTTTCCCGCCGTCCGGGGTGCGCGCCGGCAGTCAGTCGCGGTCGGCCAGGGGGTCTACGCACAGGCCGATGACCGGGACGCAGACCGCGTCCTCGTCGGGGTCTTGCGGCTGGGGGGCCGGGGGGTTCGTCGTCGGGCGGCTGGGGGCCGGAGGAGGGGTCGGCTGGGGCGGTCGGGCCGTCGGCGCGGGCGGGCGGGGTGCGGAAGGGCGTGTCGGGGGGCCTGCTGACGTGGTGGGGCGTGGCGTGGCTGCCGTGTGCCTTTTCGGTACGACGATCATGGTCGTCGTCGGTGTCGCGTTCAGGCCGCCCATGACCGAGGTCGCGGACGGGCTCGCCTTCGGGGCGGGTGTGGGTGCGGTGGGCGCGGCGGGTGCGGTGGTGGGTGCGGTGTTCGTCGAGCGGTCTGCGGCCATGTCTACGCCCGTATCCGCATCGCTGTCCGTGCCGGGGTCCGTTTCCGTTGCGCCCAGGCCGGCTACCTCGGTGTCGGGAGTCAGGCGTAGGAGGCTCAGTGCGCCCGCCGCCAGGGCGAGGCCGCCAGCGGCCAGGAGGACCTTGCGGGGGCGGGGGCGGCGGTGGCGGCCACGGGCACCGAAGAGGCGGCCGGGGCTCTGTCCGTCCTCGCCGACCGGCCCGGATTCCGTCGCAGTCTCCGTCGTCACGCCCATCACGACCCCTCCCAACGCGCCCGCGCCCCCAATGCGCCCGTGGTCTCGCGCACGTTATGCGCCTGCGTCGGTGCTCCGCCGGGAGTCGGGCGGTATGTCACTCGAACGGGGTCGCGGGACTCGATCTGGAGCCGCTCGCGGTGGGCCTTTCCCCATCGGGGTCCGGCTGCGATGATCGGGGCGAATGTTGTTAACCCGCGTTAACCGGAGGTGTCATGAGCGAGGAGCGGTACGGGGAGTTCGTGCTGGTGCGGCGGCACGGGGAGGGGCATGTCGCGGAGCTCGCCCTCGACCGGCCCAAGGCCATGAACGCCGTCTCGACCGAGATGGCCCGCTCGATCGGGGCGGCGTGCGCGGCGCTGGGCGCGGACCCGAGCGTACGGGTGGTCGTACTGACCTCGACGCACGAGCGGGCGTTCTGCGTCGGGGCCGATCTGAAGGAGCGGAACTCCTTCAGCGACGCCGATCTCGTGCGCCAGCGGCCCGTGGCGCGCGGTGCGTACACCGGGGTGCTGGAACTGCCGGTGCCGACGATCGCGGCGGTGCACGGCTTCGCCCTGGGCGGCGGATTCGAGCTGGCGCTGTCCTGCGATGTGATCGTGGCCGACCGTACGGCTGTGGTGGGGCTGCCCGAGGTGTCGGTCGGGGTGATCCCGGGCGGCGGCGGTACGCAACTGCTGCCCCGGCGGGTGGGGGCGGCCCGGGCGGCCGAGCTGATCTTCACGGCACGGCGGGTCGAGGCCGTCGAGGCGCGGGAGCTCGGGCTGGTGGACGAGCTGGTGGAGGCGGGGCAGGACCGCGCCGAGGCCCTGGCCATGGGCACGCGCATCGCCGCGAACTCGCCGGTCGGGCTGCGCAATGCCAAGCGGGCGTTGCGGGTCGGGCACGGGTTGGACCTGCGGGCCGGCCTGGACATCGAGGACGCGGCCTGGCGCGCCACGGCGTTCTCCGGCGACCGTGCGGAGGGCGTGGCTGCGTTCAACGAGAAGCGCAAGCCCCAGTGGCCCGGGGAGTGAGGCCGGAGCGGGCTGGGGAGACGCCGGAGGTGTAAGGCGACGACGGTTGTGTGCCGTGAGACGTCGGTTGTGTCATGTGTTGTCCGTTGTGCCGTGCGACGTCGGCCGTGTGCCGTGTGCCGTGTGTCGGTGGTCGTGCCGTGCGGCACCGGCGTCCGTGCAGGCCGGCATGGGCCGTGCCGTCTCCGCTCACCGTCCCGTCCCCGTGTGGCGCCGCTCGTCACTCCAAGCGCCGTATCAATGTCCCAGTTCGCCACAAACCTCCTAGCCTGGAGTGATGGGTGAGGACAGACGGCTCGCGGCCGTGGTGGCGTTGGCGCAGGGGATGGCGGCGGCGCACACCCCGCGTGAGTCCTGGCGGGCGGCGGCGCTCGGGGCGTGTCGGGCGTTGGCCGGGAATTTCGCCGCGCTGTCGGTGTGGGAGCGGGAGCTCGGGCGGCTGAGGGTGCTCGTGAACGTCGGGGAGAGGGCGGAGGGGGAGGAGGAGTTTCCGGGCGACGAGGCGTATCCGGTGCACCAGTTCCCGGAGATCGCCGAGTTCCTGCACGAGCGGTGGGCGTCCGGGGGTGAGCCCGATGCCTGGGTGGAGACCGCGGACGGTCTGTCCGCCGGGCACCCCGGGTACTGCCATCAGCGGGTGGCCGCTCTGCGGCGGCGCGGCCGGGGGTGCTGTGTGGTGGCGCCCATCGTGCTGAGCGGGCGTGCCTGGGGGGAGCTGTATGTGGCCCGAGCCGTCGGAACGCCCGTCTTCGACCGGGGCGACGCCGACTTCGCCACCGTGCTGGCCTCCGTCGTGGCCGCCGGGATCGGGCAGAGTGAACGGCTGGAGGAGGCCCAGCGGCTGGCGTTCACCGACGCGCTCACCGGGCTCGCCAACCGGCGGGCCGTGGATGTGCGGTTGGAGGAGGCGATCGAGCGGCACCGGATCGAGGGCATCGTCGTCAGCCTCGTCGTCTGCGACCTCAACGGACTCAAGCGGGTCAACGACACCCAGGGCCATGCCGTGGGGGACCGGCTGCTCGAGCGGTTCGGGTCGGTGCTGTCGTTGTGCGGGGCCATGCTGCCCGGCGCGCTCGCCGCACGGCTCGGCGGAGACGAGTTCTGTCTGCTCGTCGTGGGGTCGCCGGCCGACGATGTGGTGAAGGCCGCTGACGAACTCTGCCGGCGGGCGGCCGAGTTGGAGCTGGGGGAGGGCGTGGCGTGCGGGGTGGCCTCCACGGAGGATCCCATCGGTGAGGTGCCTTCCGCCCGCCGGTTGTTCCGGCTCGCGGACGCGGCCCAGTACCGGGCCAAGGCCGTACGGTCGGACAAGCCCGTGGTCGCGGGGCGTGAGGGCCCGGACGACCCGGTCGTGCGCCTCGCAGACGCGGAGCCCTCAGGGGAGGGGGTCGTGGAGCGGCGGCGGTTCCGGGGGCGGCTGCCGTAAGGGTCGTACCGGTCACCCACTAGTGACATCTTCGTCTTCACTGCGTACGCTCCTGAATATGAGTATGCACACTGTGGTGGTGGGGACTTCCGGGGTCACCGCGTCCGACGTCCTCGCCGTGGCGCGGGGTGGGGCCCGCGTCGAGCTGTCGAAGGAGGCGGTTGCGGCGCTGGCCGCGGCGCGCGGGATCGTGGACGCGCTGGCGGCCAAGCCCGACCCCGTCTACGGCGTCTCCACCGGCTTCGGCGCCCTGGCGACCCGGCACATCAGCCAGGAGCTGCGGGCGCAGCTGCAGCGCAACATCGTCCGTTCGCACGCCGCGGGGATGGGGCCGCGGGTGGAACGGGAGGTCGTACGGGCCCTGATGTTCCTGCGGCTCAAGACCGTCTGCTCGGGACACACGGGCGTGCGGCCCGAGGTCGCGCAGACCATGGCCGACGTCCTGAACGCCGGGATCACGCCCGTCGTCCACGAATACGGCTCCCTCGGCTGCTCCGGTGACCTCGCCCCCCTCTCGCACTGCGCCCTCACGCTGATGGGCGAGGGCGACGCGGAGGGCCCGGACGGGACCGTACGGCCCGCCGGTGAGCTGCTCGCCGCGCACGGCATCGCGCCCGTCGAGCTGCGCGAGAAGGAGGGCCTCGCCCTGCTCAACGGCACCGACGGCATGCTCGGCATGCTGATCATGGCCCTCGCCGACCTCGACACCCTCTACAAGTCCGCCGATGTCACCGCCGCCCTCTCGCTGGAGGCGCTGCTCGGGACCGACAAGGTGCTCGCGCCCGAGCTGCACGCGATCCGCCCGCACCCCGGCCAGGGCGCCTCCGCCGCCAACATGCTGGCCGTGCTGAAGGATTCGGGGCTGACCGGGCATCACCAGGACGACGCGCCCCGCGTCCAGGACGCGTACTCCGTGCGGTGTGCCCCGCAGGTCGCCGGTGCCGGGCGGGACACCATGGCGCACGCGCGGCTCGTCGCCGAACGGGAGCTGGCCTCCGCTGTCGACAATCCGGTGGTGCTGCCTGGGGGCACCTCCCAGGCTTTCGGCACTGAGGGAGGGCGCGTGGAGTCCAACGGCAACTTCCACGGGGCGCCCGTGGCCTACGTGCTGGACTTCCTCGCCATCGCCGTCGCCGACCTCGCCTCCATCGCCGAGCGCCGCACCGACCGGCTGCTGGACAAGAACCGCAGCCACGGTCTGCCGCCGTTCCTGGCCGACGACGCGGGTGTCGACTCGGGGCTGATGATCGCCCAGTACACGCAGGCCGCGCTGGTGAGCGAGCTGAAGCGGCTGGCCGTGCCCGCCTCGGCGGACTCGATCCCGTCGTCCGCCATGCAGGAGGACCACGTCTCCATGGGCTGGTCCGCCGCCCGCAAGCTGCGCCACGCCGTCGACAACCTCACCCGCGTCCTCGCCGTCGAGCTCTACGCCGCCACCCGAGCCATCGAGCTGCGTGAGGGTCTCGCCCCGGCACCGGCCTCACGGGCCGTCATCGACGCCGCCCGGGCCGCCGGGGTCAAGGGCGCCGGCCCCGACCGGTTCCTCGCACCCGACCTCGCCGCGGCCGACGCGTTCGTGCGCGGCGGGGAGTTGGTCGCGGCGACCGAGAAGGTCACCGGCCCGCTCCAGTGACACCCCGGCCGCTCCCGCGGCACGCAAAGGGGCCCTGTCGTACGACCGACAGGGCCCCCGGTGCTGCTCGGGCGGGCTACTTCAGCTTGGCGGACTGCGCCTTGATGACGGGGGCCGGGACGCCGTACGGCTTGTCGGTCAGCATCAGGCCGATGTTGATCGTGTAGTACGTGGCGATGGTGCTGCCGTGCCGTACCACCTCGACGTGCGTAGTGGCCACGTCGCCGTCCTCGGCGTCGCTCTTCAAGTTGAACGCCACCGATTCGTCGCCGGCCCCGGACGCCTTCGCCGCGGTCACGCCGGTCATCTTCTGGTCCGTGCCCTGCATGGTGACCGGGAAGCCCCCGGAGCAGTTCTTCACCGCGTCCGACACGGACTTGAAGGTCTCCTCGGCGCCGTCACCGTCGTACGAGGAGAGCCCGACCACGGTCATGTTGAGGTCCATGGCGTCCGTGAACGCGTCCTCGAACTCGCCCTCCGACAGGTCCTCCAGGGACTTGGAGGGGTCGGCGGTGGGCTTCTTCTTCTCCTGCTTGGCCATGGCGGCCGTGCTCGACGCCGCGTCGCCCGGTGCCTGGCCGCTCATGGCGTAGGCCAGCGGCGCGCACTTCTCGTCGCCGCTCTTGACTTCGTCCTTGGACTTCGGCAGCTGCTTGGCGCCTGAGTCCACCTTGTACCCGGTGACATCGCCCTGGGCGATGACCGCCTTCTCCAACTCCGCGGCGCTGAGCGCCTTCGCGGTCTGCCCGTCCGACCCCTTCGAGTCGTCCGACCCCCCACCGCAACCCGTGACAAGGGCGAGCGACAGCGCGCTCACGGCAACCGTGGCGGCTACACGCACGCCCGATGATCTCTTCATGGGCGGACTATGAAGCGCAGGTGAAGGATGCGTCAAGTTTTTTCAGAACCCGAGACGTTCCCGGCGCACCGAGTAGGTGACGAAGCCGGCGCCCAGCGCGAGGAAGACGGTTCCGCCGACTATGTACGGCGTGGTGTCGAAGCTCCCGGTGTCGGCGAGCCGGGTGCCCTCGGCGTCGTCGGCCGCGGTCTGGGAAGCGGCCCGTGCCTGCTGTGTCACCTGGGTCGCCGACGGCTCCGTTCTCGCCGGTTCCTCGCCTGTCGCGTTCGCGGAGGGCACGAACCACAGGGCACCCAGCAGGGCGCCCGCGGCGGTGGCGGTCAGCAGCGATCGGCGTGCGGTGGACGACAATCGGTGAGCGGCGGACACGGAATATCGATCCCCTTGTGGCGCTGGCGAATTGGCCGTGTGGGGCGATGTTAGTGAAAGTGGCGGGTCACGGGAAAGTCACGGGGGGAATGAGCCGTACTCTCCGGGCATGAGTACTCCAGAAACATCACGCTATGTACGAATTCGCGTGGAAGTCGTCCTCGAAGTGGACGACGAGGACGCCGTCACCGAGGCCGCGCTGCGCCGCGTCGCCGAGGACAGCACGATGCCGGCCGATGAGCGCACGCTCGCCGAGAGCGCTGTGACGGAAGACACCGCCGAGGCCCTGGCCTATCTGGTCGATCCTTTCGACCTGGTCAGCGAGGTGCCGGGAGTCGAACTCGCGCAGGCCTCCTGGTCCAGCGAGCGGATCGACCACGACCCGGATTCGCCCGGGTGGGGCCTCGACGAGGATGATGTGGACGAGGACTTCGACGAGGAAACGGCGAAGCCGGTCGGCTGAGACGTCTTGGGGAAATCGTGACCCCGGGCGGCAACCGCCACCCGGGGTTTCGTCGTCTCATGGGGCGCACGGACCGACATCCGCACCACTGCCCTTGGCGAAGGTGGTGTGCCCCACACATATCAGCGATGTGGAACGGGACGAACCGGTCGTAGCGTTGAAGATTCTTGACGGGGACTCTCGGGTGTTTTGGGGATTCGGGAACAATGGAGAAGCGTGTGATGACGAACAGTAAGCGGCGCAAGGGCCTGACGGTCGCGTCCGCACTGCTCGGCGGTGTCCTGGTGCTCTCTGCCTGCTCCGGCGGCGACGACAGTGCCTCCGGGGGCGACGGCGACACCTCGCAGTCCAAGGTCGACGAGGCCGCCGCCGAGAAGACCTCCGCCGCCCAGATCAAGATCACACCCAAGGACGGCACCGACAACGCCTCCATCAACAACTCCGCCGCCGTCACCGTGAGCAAGGGCTCGCTCACCGAGGTGACCATGAAGACCGCCGACGGCGCCGCGGTCGAGGGCGAGATATCCGCCGACAAGACCAGCTGGAAGCCCAGCGCCCAGCTGGAGCGGTCCACGACCTACAAGATCACGGTGACCGCGAAGGACTCCAAGGGCCTCGAGGCCCACGAGAACGCCTCCTTCACGACCGTCTCCCCGAAGAACAGCTTCCTCGGCTACTTCACGCCGGAGGACGGCTCCACCGTCGGCGTCGGCATGCCGGTGTCGGTCAACTTCGACAAGGCCATCAGCAACAAGGCCGAGGTCCAGAAGGCCGTCACCGTCTCCACCACCAGTGGCCAGGAGGTCGCCTGCCACTGGTTCAACGACACCCGCATGGACTGCCGGCCCGAGGAGTACTGGCAGGAGGGCGCCACCGTCACCCTGAAGATGGCCCTGGACGGCGTCGAGGGCTCCGACGGTGTCTACGGCGTCCAGCAGAAGACGGTCACCTTCAAGATCGGCCGTAACCAGATCTCGTACGTCGACGCGAAGACCAAGCAGATGAAGGTCACGCAGGACGGCAAGACCGTCAAGACGATCCCGATCTCCGCCGGCTCCCCGGACAACAAGACCTACGAAGGCATCATGGTGATGTCGGAGATGTTCAAGGAGACGCGCATGAACGGCGCGACCGTGGGCTTCACCGACGACGACGGCAAGGGCGAGTACGACATCAAGGACGTGCCGCACGCCATCCGGCTGTCCACCTCCGGCACCTTCATCCACGGCAACTACTGGGGAGCCAAGTCCATCTTCGGCAGCGTGAACACCAGCCACGGCTGTGTGGGCCTGTCCGACACCAAGGGTGCCAACGACAAGGGCACCGCGGGCTACTGGTTCTACACCAACTCCATCGTCGGTGACGTCGTGGTCGTCCAGAACACCGGTGACAAGACCATCGCGCCGGACAACGGCCTCAACGGCTGGAACATGGACTGGGCGCAGTGGAAGGCCGGTTCGGCCGCCTGATCACCGCTCCCGCGCGCGTACAGCCGTAGGACAGCTCACGCACAGCGCACCGATAGCGCACCGATGCCGCCCCCGACGGGCGGCATCGGTGTTTGCGGGGACGCCCCGGCCTTCTCATCCATCTCTTATTTCGGCCTTATCCAGTCATCACGCGCCGTCCTTAGCTTGCGGCGCATGTTCTTCACCTACCTGAGGCGCGAGCTGCGCCGCCGCAGAAAGGCGGCCCTCGTCGTCGCCTCCGGACTCGCGCTCGGCATCGCGCTGGTCATCGTGGTCAACTCCGTGTCCTCGGGCATGAGCAAGGCCCAGGACAAGGTCCTGCAGTCCCTCTACGGCCTCGGCACGGACATGACCGTCACCAAGGCCGCCGAGCCCGCGGCGACCACCTCCGCGCGTCCGCGCTTCCGGTTCGACGCCCGGGACGACGACTCCGGCGAGGAGCAGTCCAGCGACCGGGTCATGGTCCAGGGCTTCGAGACGCTGCCCGCCTCGACGGTGACGAAGGTCGGCGCGCAGAGCGGGGTGTCCGACGCGGTGGGCGGGCTGAGCCTCCAGGTCGTCAAGGTCAGCGGCGAGTTCACCCGCGGCCAGTTCCAGCAGGGCCGAAGCGACGGCGGTCAGCAGGGCGGCGACGGCAGCGGGCCGGGCGCGGGCGGCACCGGGCAGCCGCAGGGTGAAGTACGCGGCGGCGGCGCCGACTTCGACGTCAACACCTACTCCGTCTACGGCACCGACGTCACCGAGCCCGCACTCGGCCCGCTGACCTCCTCGAAGATCACCAGCGGCCGTACGTTCAAGGCGACCGAGACCGACGCCGAGGTCGCCGTCGCCGACACCTCGTACGCCAAGGAGAAGAAGCTCGAAGTCGGCTCCAAGGTCACGGTCAAGGGCACCGAGTTGAAGGTCATCGGCATCGCCACGCCCGACAGCGGGGACGCCGCCGCCGACCTCTACGTCCCGCTGAAGCGGGCGCAGACGCTTGCCGAGGCGAAGGACAAGGTCACCACGATCTACGTCAAGGCGTCCGACTCCCAGCGGATCGACGCCGTCAAGTCGGCCATCCAGCAGAACGTCTCCGGTACGACGGTGACGACCTCGGCGGACCTCGCCGACACCGTGTCCGGCTCCCTGTCCACGGCCTCGTCCCTCGCCGCAGGCGTCGGCAAGTGGCTGTCCGCCGCGGTGCTCGTGGCGGCGTTCCTGGTGGCGGGGCTGCTGACCTCGTCCGCGGTGTCACGGCGGGTGCGGGAGTTCGGCACGCTCAAGGCGCTCGGGTGGACATCGGGACGGGTGACCCGGCAGGTGGTCGGTGAGGCCGTGGTCCACGGGCTGCTCGGCGGGGCACTGGGGATCGCGATCGGGCTCGCGGGCGCGTATGCCGTCACGGCCGTCAGCCCGACCTTGCAGGCGCAGCTGGGCGGCGGCGCAGGCGCCGGTGCGGGCGGTCCGGGCGGCGGCGGGGGCTTCGGCGGCCCGGCACGCCAGAGCGCGGCCAAGACCCTGGACGTCGCACTGACCGCACCCGTGAGCCTCACGACCGTCGCCCTCGCGGTGGGCCTGGCGGTGACGGGCGGCCTGATCGCGGGCGCGTTCGGCGGCTGGCGCGCCTCCCGGCTCCGTCCGGCGGACGCGCTGCGCCGCGTCGAGTAGCGGAAGCCGGCCGTGGCCGAGGCGGACGGGTGCACAACCCCGCGCGACGAGGTGCCCTCCGGCCGAAGGGGCCGCAACTCCCCAGGGCGCGGCGACGACGCGGCGCCGCCGGACTCGGCCTGGCCTGGTGCGGCGGCGCCGACGCGACCGGCCCCCAACACCCCTCCGCAACCACGCACGATGCGCACCTCCCCGAACCTCACCCAGGAGCACCTCCATGTACGACCTCAGAAACGTCACCAAGCGCTACACCCGGGGCAAGGACACCGTCCACGCCCTCGACGGCGTCGACCTCACCGTCCCCGACGGCGACCGGCTGGTCATCCAGGGCCCCACCGGCGGTGGCAAGTCCACCCTCCTCCAGATGCTCGGCGGCCTGGACCGGCCGACCTCCGGTGAAGTCGTGCTCGACGGCACCGACCTGGCCACGATGCCCGAGGCCCGGCTGACCAGGGTCCGCAGCGAGAGCATCGGCTTCGTCTTCCAGTCCTTCAACCTCATCCCCACCCTCTCCGCACAGGAGAACGTGGAGACCGCCCTCGTCCCCCTCGGCCTCAAGGCAAAGGAACGCCGTGAACGGGCCGCCGAGGCACTGCACTCCGTGGGACTCGGCGAACGGCTCGGACATCTGCCGTCCGAGATGTCCGGCGGCCAGCAGCAGCGTGTCGCCATAGCCAGAGCGCTCGTCAAGCAGCCCAAGGTGCTGCTCGCCGACGAACCCACCGGAAATCTCGACGAGTCGATGCGCGACGAGATCATGGACGTACTCGAACGCATGTGGAAGGAACTCGGGCTGACCTTCATCATGGTCACCCACGATTCGGCTATCGCGAAGAAGGCCCCACGGCTCGCCACCATCCGCAAGGGACGGATCAGTGTCAAGGTGAACGCGGGGGCGTAACACGGCGACCGGGTACGGGAGTTCGCGCCGTCGCGTCAGCGTGGGCGAGTCTGCTTCTCTTCTCCTTCCCATCTATTGAGGCGTCAGATCGCCCCTCGGCATACTGCGTATTCCGGGGGGCGACGCGTATGCGTACGGGATCTCCTCCGGCCGGGTGACGGGAATTCGCCCGGACCTTCTGCAAGGGGGAAACTTGCGCAGACAAGTCAAAAGAGCATGCGCGGCCTCTGTCTCCACAGCGGTCGCCGTCGCCCTCGCCGCGGGAATGACCAGCCCGGCGTCGGCGGAAGGAAAGCGGGGCCCGTCCGGCGCCGCCGCCTCGTTCACGTCCCCCCACCACATCACCCTGATCACGGGTGACCGGGTGTCCGTCGACTCCAAGGGCCGCGTGGTCGGCCTGGAGCGGGCGAAGGGGCGCGGGCACATACCCGTCCAGATACGCGAGGGCCGCGGGCACACGCTCGTGATCCCGGCCGACGCGGCGCGGCTGGTCGCGGCCGGCAAGCTCGACCAGCGGCTGTTCGACATGACCGAGCTGAACAAGTCCGCGACCCGCGCCTCCCAGGCCAAGGGGCTCAAGGTCATCGTCGGCTACCGGGGCGCCGCCGCCGGCGCCAAGGCCGACGTCCGGGACGCGGGCAAGCTGCGCCGGACCCTGAAGTCCGTGAACGCCGACGCGGTGCTGACCCCGCACCAGGACACTCCGGCACTGTGGGACGCGCTCACCAACGGCGACCGGGCCGCCTCCGGCATCGCGCACATCTGGCTCGACGGCGTCCGCAAGGCGAGCCTCGACAAGTCCGTCGCGCAGATCGGCGCCCCCACGGCATGGGCGGCCGGCTTCGACGGCAAGGGCGTCAAGATCGCCGTTCTGGACACCGGCGTCGACGCCGGGCACCCGGACCTCGAGGACCAGGTGATCGCGGCCAGGAACTTCAGCCAGTCCGCCACCACCGACGACAAGGTCGGCCACGGCACCCACGTCGCGTCCATCGCGGCCGGCACCGGCGCGAAGTCCGGCGGCAAGTACAAGGGCGTCGCCCCCGGCGCCGACCTCCTCAACGGCAAGGTCCTCGACGACGAGGGCTTCGGCGACGACTCCGGCATCCTCGCCGGCATGGAGTGGGCCGCCGAGCAGGGCGCCCAGATCGTCAACATGAGCCTGGGCGGCATGGACACCCCGGAGGTCGACCCGCTGGAGGCGGCGGTCGACAAGCTGTCCGCGGAGAAGGGCATCCTCTTCGCCGTCGCCTCCGGCAACGCCGGTCCGGAGACGGTCGGTTCGCCCGGCAGCGCGGACGCCGCGCTCACCGTCGGCGCCGTCGACGACAAGGACGTCCTCGCACCCTGGTCCAGCACCGGCCCCCGGGCCGGCGACGGCGCCGTCAAACCGGACGTGACCGCGCCGGGCGTCGCCATCACGGCCGCCTCGGCCAAGGGCAGCCTCATCGAGCAGGAGGTCGGCGAGAACCCGCCCGGCTACCTCACGATCGACGGCACCTCCATGGCGACCCCGCATGTCGCGGGCGCCGCGGCCATCCTCAAGCAGCAGCACCCGGACTGGACGTACCGCGAACTCAAGGGCGCGCTGACCGGGTCCACCAAGGGCGGCAAGTACACGCCGTTCCAGCAGGGTTCGGGCCGTATCCAGGTCGACCGGGCCATCAAGCAGACGGTGATCGCCGACCCGGTGTCGCTGAGCTACGGCACCAAGGCGTGGCCGCACGCCGACGACAAGCCCGACACCAGGAAGCTGACCTACCGCAACCTCGGCGCCAAGGACGTCACGCTCACCCTCTCCGCGTCGGCCACCGACCCCAAGGGCCGGCCGGCCCCCGCGGGCTTCTTCGAGCTCGGCGCCACGAAGGTGACGGTCCCGGCGGGTGGCGAGGCCGCCGTCGACCTCACGGCCGACACCAGGCTCGGCGGCACCGTCGACGGCGCCTACTGGGCGTATGTGACGGCGAAGGGCGGCGGGCAGAGCGTCCGCACGGCCGCCGCGGTCCAGCGTGAGGTGGAGTCGTACGACGTCACCGTCAAGCACATCGACCGGGAGGGCAAGCCCGCCCCCGAGTACAACAGCGTCCTGCTCGGCCACTCGGGCCTCGCCACCGACCTGAGCTTCCAGGTTCCCCTCGCCGAGTCCGGCACGACCAGGATGCGGCTGCCCAAGGGCACCTACCTGCTGGACGCCTGGATCGCCAAGGACTGGGTGAACCTGGAGGGCGGCCTCGACTGGCTGGTCCAGCCGAAGCTGAGCGTCACCAGGAACACCTCGGTGACGATCGACGCCCGCACCACGAAGTCCGCCGACATCACCGTGCCGGACACCCGGGCCGAGCAGGTGCTCGCCGCGAGCAGCTACTACTACGAAGCGGCGGGCGTCGGCATCGGCGTCGGTCTCGACTCCTTCGCCGACCTGCGCATGGCGCACCTCGGCCCCAAGATCGCGACCGGCCTGAGCCAGAGCTGGAACGGACAGTGGACCAAGGGCGACGACGCCGAGTACGACGTCGCGACCACCGCCGAGGTCAAGAAGATCCAGGGCGACAAGGTCCGCCACTTCAAGGCGGGCGAGCTCGCGAAGGTGAAGGCCGGCCTCGGTGCCGCGGCATCCGGAAAGACCGGTGCGCTGCTCCCCATCGGGGTCTTCCCCGACGACGCCGTGGTCAGCGGCCCCATGGAGCGGAAACTGCCGAGCTCACGCACGCTGTATCTGTCCACGTCCGACAAGATCCGGTGGACGTTCGACTTCGAGCAGTACGCCGGTCAGGACGCGGACGGCTTCCCCATCGTCGACGCCTACTACACCCTGGGCGAGCCGCAGACCTTCAAGGCGGGCCGGAGCTACTCGAAGACCTTCAACACGGCGGTCTTCGGCCCACACATCAACAAGGACTTCGGCCTGTTCCGCGAGGGCAATGACATCTACGGCTTCCTGCCGCTGTTCGCCGACGCGAACAAGCACGCCGGCTCCTCCGCTTTCACCTCGGTGACCACGAGCCTGTACCGCAACGGCACCAAGGTCGGCACCAACGACGACCCGCTGTTCGGCGAAGGGCTGTTCAAGGTCCCGGCCGGGGAGGCCCAGTACCGGCTGACGACCTCGGTCAAGCGCAGCGTCAAGGTGGCGGCTGCCTCCACACGGATCGACGCGAGCTGGACGTTCCGCTCCAGGAAACCGGCCGGCGACATGGCCCAGCTGCCTGCCTCCACGGTTCGCTTCAACGCCAGGACCGGCCTGGACAGCCGGGCCGAGGCCGGCAAGAAGGTGACGTTCCCGGTCACCGTCGTGGGCTCGGCCGCGGGCGGCAACCTCAAGTCGCTGCATGTGTACGTGTCGTACGACTACGGCCAGACCTGGAAGAAGCTCGACCTCGACAACGGCCGCATCACCGTGCGCAACCCGGCCAAGGGCAAGGCCGTCTCCTTCCACGCCAAGGTCGCGGACAAGAAGGGGAACAAGGCGACGGTCTCGATCTACAACGCGTACTACGGGAAGTGAGCCCGCACCCCGTGGGACAGGCCGTCAGCGACCATCTCCCTGTTCCGCCAGGAACTCCTCCCACGTCCGCTTGCCCACCTCGGCCCCGTCCAGCGTGAGGTTCGCCCCCGCCCGATACGCCCGCCCCGCCTTGCCCGGGATCCGGAGCGGCAGGGTCGGGCGGGGGCGCCGGCCGAGCAGGCGCAGGTAGGGGCGGGCCAGGGCGGGGAGGTCGTACAGCTCGGGGCCCGTGATGTCGGGGACCTGGCCGGCCGGGGCCCCGAGCGTCAACTCGGCCAGCCGGGCGGCCACTTCACGGGAGTCGACCGGCTGGAGCCGGAGTCCGCCGGGGGCCGGCAGCAGCGGAAGCCTCGTCAGCTGCCGCACCATCTTCAGCGTCAGGTCGTGGAACTGGGCCGCCCGCAGGATCGTCCACGGGATGCCGGACCCGGCCACCGCTCGCTCCGCCGCCAGCTTCGAGCGGAGCCAGGCCAGCGGGACCCGGTCGGCGCCGACCACGGAGATGTGGATCAGGTGACGTACGTCGACCTCCCGCGCGGCGCGCACCAGGTGGCGCGTCGCCACGTCGTCGCCCTTGGGACCGCCCGCCAGATGCAGGATCGTCCCGGCGCCCGCCACGGCCGCCTCGATGACGCCGGGGGGAAGAGGGATGTGACAGCAGGGCGGGCAGTGAGGTGACAGCAGGGCGGGGGCGGTGCCGCCGGTGTCTCAGCCGCCGCTGCCGTACGGCCGTGTAAGGATCTCCAGGTTGTGGCCGTTGGGATCCTCGAAGTAGGTCCCGCGGCCCCCGTCGTTGTGGTTGATCTCGCCGGGACGGCGGTGGTATGGGTCGGCCCAGTACGTCAGACCTGCCCCCTTGATCCGGCCGAAGATCGTGTCGAAATCGTCCTCCGACACCAGGAACGCATAGTGCTGCGGCGTGATGGCGCCGGGCGAGTCCGCATAGTCCAAGGTCACGCCGTTGGGGATCTCGACCGGGATGAACGGGCCGTACTGCGGGCTCACTTCCAGGCCCAGTATGTCGGCCAGGAACTGGGCCGACGCCTTCTTGTCGTGTGCCGCGACGATGGTGTGGTTGAGCTCGACGGCCATCGGGGCTGCCTCCTCGGCTGCACGGATCGGACTGGCTCCACTCCTCACGCTATGCAGGCCGACCGCGCGGCACATCGGTCCTGGGGCGGGGGCTGGGCTACGTCTTCGGTACTCCGCCTCTCGGGCCGTCGGCTTTCGGTACGTCGTCTTTCGGTACGCCGACCTGCGGTGCGTCGCATTTCGGTACGCCGGTTTTCGGCAGGGGAACGCCGGGAGGGCCCCGGAGCAGTGCGGCTCCGGGGCCCTCGGCCGCTCGTCCGGCGGGTTGTCCGGCCGGTCGTCCGGCGGTCGTCCGTAGCGGCGTCCGCAGGGTCAGATGGTCGCCGTGTCGATCACGAAGCGGTAGCGCACATCGCTGCTGAGCACCCGCTCGTAAGCCTCGTTGATCCGGTCCGCGTCGATCAGCTCGATCTCGGCACCGAAACCGTGCTCGGCGCAGAAGTCCAGCATCTCCTGGGTCTCGCGGATGCCGCCGATGCCGGACCCGGCGAGGGTCTTGCGGCCACCGATCACCGAGAACAGATTCAGCGCGACGGGCTCCTCGGGGGCGCCGACGTTCACGAAGGCACCGTCCGTCTTGAGGAGGGACAGGAACTTGTCCAGGTTCAGCGGCGCCGAGACCGTGGAGAGGATCAGATCGAAGGTGCCGCCGAGCTCCTCGAAGGTCTTCGGGTCGCTGGTGGCGTAGTAGTGGTCCGCGCCCAGCTTCAGCCCGTCGTCCTTCTTGCGCAGGGACTGCGACAGGACCGTCACCTCGGCGCCGAGCGCGTGCGCGATCTTCACGCCCATGTGGCCGAGGCCGCCCATGCCGAGAATCGCGACCTTCTTGCCGGGGCCCGCGTTCCAGTGCTTGAGCGGGGAGTACGTGGTGATGCCGGCGCACAGCAGCGGCGCGGCGACATCGAGGGACAGGCCGTCGGGGACACGGACGACGTAGTTCTCGTCGACGACGATCTTCTGCGAGTAGCCGCCGTAGGTGGGCTCGCCGTCCTTGCCGACGCCGTTGTAGGTGCCGATCATGCCGCCGTCGGTGCAGTACTGCTCCAGACCGGCCTTGCAGTTCTCGCACTCACGGCAGGAGTCGACCATGCAGCCGACGCCCACACGGTCGCCGACCTGGTACTTCGTCACGCCGGGGCCGACCTCGGAGACGATGCCCGCGATCTCGTGACCGGGGACCATCGGGAAGATCGCCTCGCCCCAGCCTTCGCGGGCCTGGTGGATGTCGGAGTGGCAGATACCCGCGAACTTGATGTCGATCAGTACGTCGAATTCGCCGACCTCGCGGCGCTCGATGGTGGTGCGCTCCAGCGGAGCCTTGGCGGCGGGTGCTGCGTATGCGGCAACGGTGGTCATGCGCGGGGTCTCCTAGAGGGGTCTTGCGCCCGGCTGCCTTCTGGTTCCTGCTGTCCGTCCGGGCACGGCATCCAGCCTGCTGGAACGCGCGCGAGCTACCCAGACCTCCCATGTTCGTACGTCCGCCCGTCCTACTACTGGCGGGGACAGGCTCGTGTGCGTACGACCGGGAATACTTGAGGCATGGAGGAGAAGCCCGAGTCCCTGACCGGACCCGCCGCCGGCAGCGGTGGCCGCAGTGGTACCGGTGGCGGCACTGGTACCGCCGGCAGCAGTGGTACCGATGGCGGCCGTGGTACCGATGGCGGCAGTGCCGGCCTGGACCGGCGTGCCGAGCTCAGTGAGTTCCTGCGTACCCGGCGTGCCCGGCTGAAGCCGGAGGACGTCGGGCTGCCGGAGTTCGGGCGGCACCGCAGGGTGCCGGGGCTGCGGCGCGAGGAGCTGGCGCAGCTCGCCGGGGTGTCCGTGGCGTACTACACACGCCTGGAACAGGGCAACGGCCGCAACGTCTCGGCGGAGGTCCTCGACGCGATCGCGCGGGCGCTGCGGCTGAGCGACGCCGAGCACGCCCATCTCACTCACCTCGCCAAGCCGAAGCAGCACAAGAAGAAGTCGGTCGCGCGGACCGAGCAGGTGCGGCCGGTGCTGCGGCAGCTGCTGGAGTCGATCGAAGGGGTGCCCGCGTACATCGGGGGCCGTCGCTCGGACATCCTCGCCTGGAACCGGATGGCGGCGGCCGTCTTCGGGGACTGGTCGGAGCTGCCGGCGCAGGAGCGGAACTGGGCACGGCTGGTGTTCTTGAACCCCGACTACCGCCGGCTGTTCGTGGAGTGGGACCAGAAGGCGTCCGACATGGTCGGCTTTCTGCGCATGGACGCGGGCCGCCACCCGGACGACCCTCGACTGGCCGCCCTGGTCGGCGAACTCTCCGTCAAGAGCGAGGAGTTCCGGCGGCTGTGGGCCAACCATGACGTCAAGGAGAAGAGCTACGGCGTCAAGCCGCTGCGCCACCCCCTGGTGGGCGAGCTGACCCTGAACTTCGAGTCGTTCCGCCTGTCCGACGGCACGGAGCAGACGCTGGTCACCTACCACGCGGAGCCGGGATCGCCGTCGGCGGAGGCACTGCGACTGCTGGCCAGCTGGGGCGCGGACGCGACGAAGGCGGGGGCGCCCGGGACGCGCTGACGTCCCTCTGGTGGCGTCGGCGTCAGCGTCGGTGCCTGTGGCTGTGCCCGACCCCTAGGCCCTGTCGTCAAATTCCCGCCTGCCGTGCGACGCCATGCACGCACTCTCGCCGCACCGGGCGCAGACCCACGTACAACCAGTACGAGGGTCCGCGCCCGAGCCCGCCCCCGAGCGCGCGTCAGCCACCGCTTGCGCCTCGGCCCTCCACCGCCGAGGCGATGTCGTCGAGGTCCTTGGCGATCGCCTTCCTGACCGCCCGTGCGCCCACGCTGCCCATGATCTTGGCGAAGAAGCTCGCGACACCGCCGGAGGCCACCGCCGAGAAGGTCATCCGGACGGTCGTCGCCGACGGCCCGTCCGCTCGTACCACCCACTCCGAGACGTAGTGGGTGCCGTGCGACTCGGCCTCGACGACATAGCGCTCGGGCGCGTCGCAGGCGGTCACCCACATCTCCTCGGTGGCCTCCTTCCCGAACATGCGCCGGGTCTCCCGCCACCGGGTGCCGACCCCGAAGGCTCCCTCGGTGACGACCTCCACCTTGGAGACGCCGCTGAGCACGCGCTCCATCCCCGCCAGATCGGTCAGCGCCTCCCACACGGGCCCCTGGCCCGCGGCGATGCGACGCTCCACCACCACGCTGCTGCTGCTCATGCACCCATGTAAGCAGCAGGGTCTGACAATCGCCCGATGACGTGCGACGGCTGCCGGCTACTGACCGGAGCGAGGGGGCGCCGACCGGCGAGGGGAGCCGAGCGACACGGCAGGGGGCTCAGTGACGTCGTCGTCCCGTGTTGAGCCGGGCTGCCCGCCGGGTCAGGTAGTCGCGCTCGGCGAGGTTGGACGCCTTCCGGGCGGCCTCGGCGTACAACCGGGCCGCCGTGGCCAGGTCCTCGTCCCGCTCGTGGAGGTACGCCGCGACCGCGGTGTGGCGGGGCAGCGCGTCATCCAGGTCCGCGAGCGCCGCCAGCCCGGCGCGCGGTCCGTCCGCCTCGCCGACGGCGACCGCGCGGTTGAGGCGGACCACCGGGCTGTCGGTCAGTCGCGCGAGCTCGTCGTACCACTCCACGATCTGCACCCAGTCGGTCTCCTCGGCGGTGCGCGCGTCGGCGTGCAGGGCGGCGATGGCGGCCTGCGCCTGGAACTCGCCGAGCCGGTCACGGGCGAGGGCCGTCTGAAGGATCATGACGCCCTCGGCGATCGCCCGCGTGTCCCACCGGCCGCGGTCCTGCTCGGCGAGCGGCACCAGGCTGCCGTCCGACGCGGTCCGGGAGGCCCGCCGGGCGTGGTGGAGCAGCATGAGGGCGAGCAGCCCGGCCACCTCGGGGTGGTCGATCGCGCCCGCGAGCTGCCGGGTGAGCCGGATGGCCTCGGCGGAGAGGTCGATATCGCCGGAGTAGCCCTCGTTGAAGACCAGGTAGAGGACGCGCAGCACGGTGGCGACGTCGCCGGGCTGGTCGAACCGTATGCCGGAAACGGTGCGCTTGGCCCGGCTGATGCGCTGCGCCATGGTCGCCTCGGGGACCAAGTAGGCCTGGGCGATCTGGCGAGTGGTGAGCCCGCCGACGGCCCGCAGTGTGAGTGCGACGGCGGACGACGGTGTCAGCGAGGGGTGGGCGCACAGGAAGTAGAGCTGGAGGGTGTCGTCCACGGAGGACGCCGGTCCGGGCGCCGGCTCCTCGTCGACCCGGTCCTCCCGCCGACGCCGGGCGGCGTCCGACCTGGCCTGGTCGAGGAACTTGCGCCAGGCCACGGTGATCAGCCAGCCCTTCGCGTCCCGCGGCGGATCGTCCGGCCAGACACGGACCGCCTCCACCAGGGCGTCCTGCACGGCGTCCTCGGCCGCCGCGAAGTCGGCTCCGCGGCGGACGAGGACGGTGAGCACGCTGGGTGTCAGGCTCCTCAGCAGCGCCTCGTCCATGGGCGAGGTCACTCCGTGACGGTGGGCGGCTCGGCGAGGAACGGGCGCAGCTCCAGCCACTCGTGGATCGGCTTCCCGCCCGCGCCGGGGGCGGCCGACAGCTCCCCCGCCAGCTCGACGGCCCGCTCGTAGCTGTCGACGTCGATCACCATCCAGCCGGCGATGAGGTCCTTGGTCTCGGCGAACGGGCCGTCGGTGACCGGCGCCCGCCCCTCACCGTCGTAGCGGACCCAGGCCCCCTCGGGGGCGAGTGCCTGGCCGTCGACGTACTCGCCGCTCTTCTCGAGCCGGGCCGCGAAATCCTGCATGTACTGCACATGCGCCGAGATCTCCTGCGGCGTCCACCGTTCCATCGGCACGTCGTTCACCGCCGCCGGGGCGCCGCGGTAGTGCTTGAGAAGCAGGTACTTGGCCATGGTGTGTCTCCTCGGTGCTGTGCGACCCATTCTGGTCGCGTTCACCCCGGGGACGGAGCCGCACCGGCCTTCTCGACATGCCTGCCGAAGATTTTTTCCGTCCGTCGGCCGGGCGTTCCACGATCGAGTCAACGCTGCCGTATCTGTTCCGCCGGGCGACCCGGGAGTAGCTTGGTGGACAAGGCCCCTTGAGGAGGGCGATGCGATGCCGTGGTACGTATGGCTGTTCGCCGCCGCGGCATTGGGTGCCGCGGAGTTCTTCACTCTGACCCTGGTCTTCGGGCTGCTGGCGGGCGCCGCGCTGGTCGCCGCCGTGGTCGCCGGTGTGGGTATCGGCCTTCTCGGCCAGCTCCTGGCTCTGTGTGCAGCAGCGGCAGCGGGCCTCCTCCTCGTCCGTCCTGTCGCGCTGCGGCACATGGCACAGCAACCTCTCACATACGAGGGCAGTGACGCACTGATCGGCAAGCGGGCCGAGGTCATGCAGGAGGTCACCGCTACCCGCGGCCTGATCAGACTGTCCGGTGAGGAGTGGTCCGCCCGCGCCTTCGACGAAAGCCTCGTGATCCCGGTGGGAGCGCTGGTGGACATCATGGAGATCGAAGGGGCGACGGCCATCGTCTACCCCCGCGAGCTCCTCCCATGAACGGCTGAACACACAGCAACGGAGGCACTGTGGATCCACTTGCCATCCTCACTCTGGTGGCGGCCATCGTCGTCGTCTTCCTCGTGGCCTCCACTGTGCGGATCGTCCCGCAGGCGCGCCGCTACAACGTCGAGCGTTTCGGCCGGTATCGCCGCACGCTGCAACCCGGACTGAACCTGGTCGTGCCGGTGGCGGACCGCATCAACACCAAACTCGACGTGCGTGAGCAGGTCTATTCGTCCGATCCCAGGCCGGTGATCACCGAGGACAACCTCGTGGTGAACATCGACACCGTGCTCTACTACCAGATCACCGACCCGCGGGCGGCGGCCTACGAGGTCGCCGACTATCTGCAGGCGATCGATCAGCTCACCGTCACCACGCTCCGGAACGTCATCGGCAGCATGGACCTGGAGGAGACCCTCACCTCGCGTGAGGAGATCAACTCCCGGCTCCGTGCCGTCCTCGACGACGCCACCGGCAAGTGGGGCATCCGCGTCAACCGTGTCGAGATCAAGGCCATCGATCCACCGCACACCATCAAGGAGGCGATGGAGAAGCAGATGCGGGCCGAACGGGACAAGCGCGCGGCCATCCTGCACGCGGAGGGCGAGCGGCAGGCCAAGATCCTCACCGCCGAGGGCACGAAGCAGAAGGACATCCTGGAGGCGCAGGGCACGCAGCAAGCCATGATCCTGCGGGCGGACGGCGAGGCGAAGGCGGTGGAGCTGGTCTTCCAGGCGGTCCATCGCAACAACGCCGACCCGAAGGTCCTGGCCTACAAGTACCTCGAGACGCTGCCGCACCTGGCGGGCAGCGACAACAACACCTTCTGGGTGATCCCGGGAGAGCTGACCGAGGCCGTTCGGACCGTCACCCGCGCCTTCGGTGATCAGCCGACGACGGGTACGCACGCACCTGCGCAACCTGAGGAAGCCGGCCCAGCCGACGCCGACGACACATCGGACGAAGGCCGCACCCCTGAGCTCGATGCGGGCTGGACCGCTTCGCTCGATGCCGCCGCGGCTGCTGACGAGGCTGGGAAACAGGCCGCCGCCGCAGTGAGCGACGCCAAGGCGGAGGCAGAGGCCGCGAAGGCGCCACAGATGCCGCGGCGGGGGCAGACGTCCGGTGGATGAGGGCTGAGCCGGTTGCCGGGGACCAGGATTCCGTTCCTGGCCAGTCCAACGGCCGGGCACCGATCACCGCGGTCCGCACCCCGCGGCGACGGACGATGCTGCCGACCCACGCCACTCGATGGCGAACTTCCAGGCCCGCCGCGCGGCGGGACGGCGGCCGGAAGAAGGCCAGACACACGGTGGGCCTGCCCAGGACCGCCGCTCCGGCGCGAGGTCGGCGTCATCACGGTGGCGGCAAGGTCCCTTCGTCCCGTCCTCTCCGGACCCGAACCCGCGCCCCGCTCCGTGGCTGTCGGCCGAGGAGCTCGGCCAGGCCCTGACGAGTGGCGGCGAGGACCACCCGGTCACGCGGACGCAGGACGTAGCCCGGGTGAATGTCCCATACGAGCCCGGCGGGCCGGTCGGAGTCCTCGTGCGCCGGGTTGGCGGCGAGGTCGGGGAGCCGGTCGTCCGGGGCGGCGGTGTCCAGGGCCAGGACGCGCCAGGCACCGGCCCGGAATGACTCGGCGACGGTGCGCCCCTCCAGCTGGGGGTGTCCGGCGACGTTCAGGGCCGCGAACAGCAGCACGCGGCGTTCGACCGGGATCGCCCCCAGGATCTGGCGGCCCATCATGGCACCGGCGAAGGCGGGCGCGGCGAGGCTGGAGACGCTGCGGCTGCGCGTGAGGGCGTGCGGGTGGGCCGCGCGCAACGTGCGGTACACCGCGGTGGCGAAGTCGTCGTCGTACAGGCGCAGGGCGACCCGCAGGTCCGGTTCGACGGAGCGTGCGTACAGGGCCGCTTCGAGGTTCGTGGTGTCGCTGCTGGTGAGGGCGAGCAGGGCGTGCGCACGGTGGATCTTGGCGGCTTCCAGGACCCCCTCCTGCGTCACGTCGCCGAGGACGGTGGGGACACGGAGGCGGCGGGCGAGAGGCAGGCCGCGTGCCTCGGGGTCCTCCTCGACGCACACCACGGGGATGTCGAGTTCCCGCAGCCGGGCCAGGACACGGGTGCCGATCTTGCCGAGACCGAGCAGGACGACGTGCCCGGAGAGACCGCGGGGCGGGCGTCGCAGTGCCGAGACCGTGCGGAAGGTGCCGAGCCCTTCGAGCACGGCCGCGAGGAGGACGGGGAGCAGTAGCAGCCCGGCCAGGCCGGACAGGAGTTGCAGGACCTGACGGGCGGTGGGTGCGCCGATCGCCGGGTCCCCGATCGCGAACAGGTCCAGCAAGGTGAGGTACGCGGCATGCAGCGGGTGGTCGTCGGTGGTCAGCCAGCCGGCCACGGCAAGCCCCAGGACACTGGCGACGAGCCCGGCCAGCGACCAGCGCAGCCGACGCGAGAACAGGGAAGCGAGCGGAAGTGCCCGCCCTGCCAGGCGGCCGGGGGCGGATGGGGAGCCGGTGTGGGCGACCGTTTCGAGGACCACCGTGCCGCGACCCGTCGCGGCGGCGACCGCGTTCATGTCGGGCAGCAGCGCCGGCCCGTCCTGCCCGCTCGCGTCCGAACCCTCCGCTCCCGCGGGATCGTTGGTGGTCGACGACAGCAGGGCGAGCGTGCAAAGGCCGGAGTCGGGCACCTCCCCGCGACCGGGCGGGGTACGCTCCACCGCCCGTAACAGCAGGCCGTCGGCCTGGACCACTTTGCTGGTGCCGGCGACCGCGGTGGCCGCCAGGGCAGGCGCGACCGTGTCCGCGTCCGACAGGACCGTGGTGGAGGTGTCCAGGGCGTCGGGGTCCAGGCCGGGTGCGGCGAGGGCGGCGGCCTGGTCGAGGACTTCTTCCAGGTGCTGGCCGAGCTTGCGGTTGTAGAGCCTGATCACCAGGCGCAGTCGGGGGTTGAGCCGCCGGGCGGCCAGGGCCGCGTGGATGTTGGTCGCGTCGTCGTGGACCAGCGCCAGTGCGGCGGCCTCCCGCACACCCGCTTCGACCAGTACCGCCTCCGTGAGCACGGGCGCCTCCAGTATCCGCGGAGCGGCCCCGCCCCCGCCGGGAGCGTCGGTCGTACGGTTCATGGCGGCCTGCATCCGGCCGAGCAGAGCGAAGGCACGTGTCGGGTTGGTGACACCGGTGCCGGTCGAGCCCGGGACGATCAGCGTGACCCGCTCCCGGTACACCGTCGTGAGTTCGGCCGCCAGCCGTTCGGCCAGTGCGTCGTCACCACACACGATCATGTGACCCGGCCGCGGAGCACCGGGCGTGGGCTGGGGGAACAAGGTCATGTCGTCGCAGACCTCCGGTCGAACGGACGCGCAGCGGAAGCGCGGGAGCAGGGTTGCCGGTCCGGGACCAGGTCAGGCACCCACCTCCTGCGACCGTCCGGCCGCACACGTCACCGGTGCCGCGTCACCGTCAGGCACCCCGGCGATGTCCTCGACGTGGAAGAGCCGGGCGATCGGTACGTCGGTCGAGCTGTGCGCGACGATCGAGAAGGCGATGCACACGGCGATGAGCGTGAACGCCTCCTCACCCTGCGGGATGCCCGCCTGGAGCACCAGCAGCCCGTACACCACCGAGGCGAAGCCCTTCGGTCCGAACCAGGCCGCCACCAGCTTCTCCCGGCGGGTGAACCGCGTGCCGAGCAGCGACAGCAGCAGCGAGGCCGGGCGGATCAGCACGATGGCGAGGACCACCGCGACGTAGCCGCCGATGGACAGGTCGCCGAACAGCTGCGGCGTCAGCAGCGCGCCGAACACCAGCAGGGCCGCGAACTTGGCCAGCTCCGCCAGCGCCTCCCCCAGTGGTTCGAACGCCTCCTTCGCCTCCGGCGCCCGTGCGGTGAGCACGGCGCCGGCGGAGAACGCGGCGAGGTAGGGGTTGGCGTGCGTGAGGTGGCACAGGGCGTACAGGATCACACCGATCGCGAGCGGCAGCAGCGGCTGCAGCTTGGGCTCGGCGCCCAGCAGCCGGAAGCGTACGAGCTCGTTCACGACGAACGGCAGGACGACACCGAAGACCAGCCCGAGGACGAGTTCCAGGGCGATCACTCCGAGCGAGGCATCGGCATCGCCGGCCGTCGGCCCGGCCGCCGCGATCAGGATGAGGACGACCGGCAGGGCAAGCCCGTCGTTGATACCGCTCTCCACGTTGAGCAACTGCCTCAGCTTCGACGGGACTTCCTTGCGCCCCACGATCGCGGAGGCGAACACGGGGTCGGTGGGTGCCAGTACGGCGCCGACGAGGAAGGACGTCGTCCAGTCCAGCCCGACCGCGAAGTGCGTGAGCAGAGCCATGCCGACGAAGGCGAGCGGCATGCCGAGCCCGAGGGCACGCGCCGGGTTGCGCCAGTTCTCCCGCAGCTTGGGGAAGGAGACGTGCATGCCGTCGGTGAACAGCACCGCGAACAGCGCCAGATCCGCCGTCACGGACACGATCTCACTGTCCGGGGTGATGTGGATCAGACCCAGAAAGCCGTCGCTGACCAGCGCGCCGCCGACGAGGAAGAGGAAGGACGTCGAGAGCACGGTCCGGGCCGCGAGCCCTGACAGCAGCACCGCGATGAGCAGCGCCGCACCGAACACCACAACGAGCACCATGATCAGGACCCCCGATCGACGAAGAGACTTCTGTCCACACCGCCGACCAGACTTCCCGGCACACCAGTGGCGATCTTACGCATGCTTTACGCGTTCCTGACAGGTCCTTGACGCGCACTTCGGGGCGGGGATCCTTGCCGGGTTCCGGCAACGCGAGGACAGCCCGCGGGCGTCAGCGTTCTGAGCGTCGGCCCATGACTCGGGCGACCAGGAGACCGCCGAACTGGGGCGTCACACATCTCTGACCTAGCCGCCCGCTCAGCCGGCAGGGGGCGGAGCGGAAGCGGTGTAGGTGGGTTCGGGCGTGAGGGGCAAGGCCGTGGGAGGGGCTTGTTCCGAGTGCTGGACGGTCTCGTCGAGCGGGGCGTCCGGTGCGCCCGCGTTCGTGGACAGCCAGGACCAGGCACCCAGGGCCAGGGTGATCGCGGCGGCTGTGGCGACGACGCGGCCCGCACGTCGCAGCCTGGCGCGGGCGTCCATGTCCCGCCAGGCCGGGCCGGTGGAGTTCTCCTCGGGTTGCCACAACTCGCCCACCGCCTCCACTCGCCCCTGCGTCCGTCGCGTTCGCCCGTCCGAGACGCTCCTGCCTGCCTCGGCGGGCCCAGCTCCGGGGCGAGAGCTTGTGGCCCGTTCCCGAGCGGAGGGTTCCCTGGGGGCCGAGGTGCGGATGTCGCGCTCGCTGTCGGTGAGGAACCGCAACCAGACCTCGTCGGGTATGGACGACGTGTCCTCGGGCTCGTCGGGCATCCCGTCGTCACCCGTCTTTCGGGTGGTCACCGTGCATGTGTCCCCTCGTGCGTGGCGGCTTGCCGTGAAGGTCGTGAGCAAATGGTCCCGCGCCGCCTGAGCTGTGCGGTGAGGGGCGCACCGGCGGCCGGACTTCCGCTGTGCCGGGTTGCCATGCCGCTGCCACTCCTGGGCACCGAACGGAAGCGGGCCGCCGGCTCAGCCCCCGGAACAAGATCCTTGCACAGTGCAAAATTGGACGCCAGCCCTGAGGGCCCACGGGCCTTTGTCGCTGGGCTCCCTGCCGGGCCTCGCTCAGTGGTGAGAACGGCTGAATGCGTCGAGGCGAACGAAGGGGATGGCTCGTCCGGCATCCCGGAAGGACGCTTCGCCACCGGACCCTTCGCCACCGTCCACCGGCAACCCCATGAATGCGCACAGGCGGCGAGCTGTCGCGGGATGCCTCCGGGCGTAGCGGGCCATCTCCTCACCGCCCTCCTCGGCCGGCAGGAAGCGGGCGGTGACGGCATGGTGACGGTTGCCGAACTGGATGACTGTCTTCGGCTGCGCACGAAGGTTTTGGTACCAGTCCGCTTTCGGGCCGAAGCCTGCTGCGACCGTCCAGCTCCCTTCGGAAGGTTCGTAGCGCACGACCTCCAGGACCACATGGCGATTCAGCCCGGTGACGCGGCCGGTGTGATGCAGCAGGAGCAGCCGCTTGCCGAAGACCGGCCCCAGTCCCGCGCGGAAGAGCAGGATCGGCAGCCGCGCGGCCAGGCGCCGCCATCCGGCCGGGAGTTGAGGGCGTACGGACCTCTCCGGGTGTCTGCGCGTCATCGTGTCCCTCTCGCGGATCGGGGAGTCAGCTCTCGGACTCGATTGGGTAAAGGCCTGGTGCGGGGATCCCCTCGTGCGACAAACCTTTGCATAGTCTAAAGGTGAAGGGGGAGGCACCCGGGAAGGGTGACCCCTCCAGGGCTGCCACACCGCTGGAGTACGTCGTGACCGCGAAGGAACAGCCGTCCGGGGGCACGGCTCTGTCCTGGATGCCGATCATGGTGATGGCCGCTGTGGCGGGTGTGGACGTCGTGGCCGGCCCGAGTGTCGGGTTGCTGCCGCTCGTGTCGCTGGGGCCGGCGTTCGCGGGCCTGGTGGGCGGCTGGCGGCGCACCGCGCTGATCGGCGTCGGGGCGTTGGTGCTGTGTGTCGGGCTCGGGCTGTACGACGGCCTGTTCGAGTCGCGGCGTGGATACACCGCGATGGCCTCTGTCGCGGGGGTGACGGGTGCCGGGATCGCAGCGGCCGTGATGCGCTCGCGCCGGGAGGCGGAGCTGGCGAGTGTGCAGCGCATCGCGGAGGTGGCGCAGCGAGTCCTGCTGCGTCCGGTGCCGCTGACCGCGGGACCGTTGCAGGCGGCGGTGTCGTACACCTCCGCCGTGGCGGAGGCGCGGATCGGCGGGGACCTGTACGAGGTGGTGGCCTCGCCGCACGGGATCCGGGTGATCGTGGGCGATGTTCAGGGCAAGGGGCTCGCCGCGGTGGAGACGGCCGCTTGGTGCTCGGCGCGTTCCGGGAAGCCGCCCACGACGAGCCCGACCTGACGGGACTGGGCGCGCGTCTGGAACGCAGTGTGGCCCGGGAGTTGGAGGGGGAGAAGTTCGTCACCGCGATCCTCGCCGAGATCGGCACCGACCACGAGGCCGTCTTCCTCAACTACGGCCATCCGGCCCCGATGCTCGTACGGCGCGACGGCACCGCCGACTTCCCCCAACCACCCTCGTACGCACTCCCGTTGGGGTTGGGCGCGCACGGGACGGACGCTCCCGAACCGTTCCGCGCGGGCTTCGCGCCCGGCGAGCAACTGCTGCTGTACACCGACGGCGTCACCGAAGCCCGCGATGACAGCGGCCGCTTCTACCCCCTCGGCGACCGCACGCATCTGCTGAAGGACCCGGACGCGCACCGCGCTCTGCGTGCCTTGCGGGACGACGTGGCGCAGCACGTGGCCGGACCCGCCCATGACGACGCGGCGATGATCCTGTTGCGCTACCACGGTCATGGACATGCTTACGAGCATGAGTAGGGAGTATCCGCCAAGGGTCAGTGAGCGAGCTGGAGTTTCGGCACGGTAGAAAGGGACGTATGCCGGAGCACGAGACCCGCCTGGAGACCACGGACGACGTCGACGCGGTCACGGGCGCGGTGCTGACCGCGTCACGCCTGCTGGTGGCGGTCTCCGCCCGCTCTCTGGCCGCGGTCGAGGAGCGGGTGACCTTGCCGCAGTTCCGGATGCTGGTCGTGTTGTCCACGCGGGGCGCCACGAAGCTGGTCGCGCTGGCCGACCATCTCCACGTCGCTCCCTCGACGGCGATGCGCATGGTGGACCGGCTGATCGCCGCCGGGCTCGCCGACAGGCAGACCAACCCCGGCAACCGCCGGGAGACCATGTTGCGGCTCACCGCGGAGGGGCGGCGCATCGTCGACGACGTCACCGCCCGGCGCCGCGCCGAGATCACCGCGATCGTCGAGCGACTCAGCCCCACCCAGCGGCTGGCGCTCGTCGAGGCCCTGAACGCCTTCAACGAGGCCGGCGGTGAACCACTGGCGCCGGCGCCGGACGATCCGGAACCGCACCCGCTGGGCTGGGCGGCCGACACTGCGATCGGACACGACGCCTGACGGTGTCGAGGTAACGATCAGTCTCCCATTCGGACCGCGCCTTTTTACCGGCGGCGCAGGTTTTGCATAATGCAAGGAAAACGTGAAGGCAGGTCCGGTGGGCGGAGCGAGCCGGCCGAGGGCGGCCGCGGTCGGTCCGCGGGAGGGCGGACGGCCGCGGAGCGGCGACGAGGATCGCGGGGAGTTGAGACGGACATGCGCCGACCGCATCGCCCTCGGCCCGCGGCGGAACCGCACCTGCTGAGCCAACTGCGCGCAGTGGTGTGGGGGCCCGCGGAGTTCGTCGGCCTGCCGCCTTGGTGGCTGACCGGGGAGGGCCTCCTTGCCGGGGTGCTCGCGGTGGGCGGCATCGTCGGCAGTGCGCTGGCGGGCGCCTGGTACGGGATCCCCGGGCTGGCGCACGGTGAGGCCGGCCTGGTGTGCGCCGCAGCGCTTGCTCTCTACCTCTGTGTGATGCGGGCCGGACGGGCGCTGATCGGCATCGTGGCTGTGCTCGGCATGTGCCTGGCCCTGCACGCGCCTCAGACGGCCGCGGGTGTGGTCCTGGCCGAGCGCGGGCGCGTCGAGTCCGTGGTGGTGACCTCGGTGCAGGACGCCGCGGGCGGCAGCCGTGCCCGCTACCTCTGCTCGGTGACCGACCGGTACGGGGTACCGCTCAAGGTCCGCATCTGGAGGGGCTGCGGTCACACGACGCGCCCCGGTGACGCGCTCGCCGTCGTGTACGACCCGAAGGGGCGGGTGTCTCCGCGAGGTGTGGAGAACGGGGGGTCCTGGCCGAAGCAACTGCGTGATCTGGCCGGATGGGCCGGCGCCCTGGTCACCGCATCTGTGATCGCGGTCGTGCGCTCCTATCGGCTCTCGCGCATCCGGCCCGACCCCCAGGACTCTCCGGGCCCCGCTGCGCAAGGCTGAACCGACTGCACCGCCGTTGGCCGAGCTCCTCACCTGGGCAGCGGATGCTCAGCGGGCGGCGTCGGACGGTACACAGCAGCGAAGCGGCAATCCGCGACGCCAGGTGCCCGCTGACGCTCACCCGATGGCCTTGACCACCGGTATGCAAACCTCGTTAAGGTGGCAACGAGTCGATCATGGTTTGTTGACATGCGGTCCAAGGTGATGGCGCGTCACTTACACGGGGGAAAGCGATGAGTTCCGACACAGGCGACATACGCCCTGTATCAGTACCGAACACGGGCCCGGATCCACGTGTCGCGTACCAGCTGCCGGCACCGGACACAGGCAGGGACGTTCGGGACATGGACCCAGCTCCCGGCGCCGACCCTGATCCGGGCGGCCTCTACGCCGACGGCAAACGCACGATGCCGGCGCCCGCATCCGGAACCTCGGGCTCAGGCCCTGCGAGCTCGCCCATCGCCGGGCCCGATCAGCCCGTGGACGTGCGCGACCTCGACCCCGCACCCGGCACCCACTCCGCGGGGCCCGCAAGCGGCGGAATCCAGACGATGTCGAGCGGCGGCAGCGGTGGTGTGCAGACCGCCGGCTTCAGCGGTGTCGACGATCCGGCGGCGCTGAACCGTGCCGGTGAGAACTCCAACCAGCTGGCCAGCCTGGTGCACTCCAACGGGGATGTCGGCGAGGACGCCGAGATGATGGCGGCTGTGGGGTCCCTCAGCGGCGACCTGTGGGGCGGCGATCTCGGCGTGACCCTGATGAGCACGCTGGAGAGCTGGGACAAGCAGGCCCGCCGTCTGGCCCGCACCTGCGGCGACATCGGCGACAAGTGCATCACGACCGCGCACAACCACGTCCGTACGGAGTCGGCGAACGAGTCCGAGATGAACGCCGTCCACGCCTCGCTGCCCGACTTCGACTGACAGGAACCTGCCATGAGCAGCATCGCCTACGAACAGCTCTACCACCTCGACGTCGCCTCGGTGAAAGCCGCCGCCGACCAGTGGGGCGATGTCATTCGCCGCTACGAACAGTGGGGCCAAGGGTTCGGTGACGGCGTCGTAAAGCCCTTCGACCAGGCCGGCTGGACCAGCATCGACGGAACCGCGGTGTTCGCCCGCGCTCAGGTCGCGGCCGCTGAGAAGGAGTTCGGGGACGCGGTCATCGAGGCGAAGGGCATCCGCGCCGTCCTGGAGGACGCCTACGAGGAGTTGCGCAAGTACAAGGAGGACCTGCACGAGCTGGCCGCCGCCGCAAAGCGCAACGGAGTGCGGATCAGTGGCACGGGTGAAGTCAGCCTGATCGATCCGGAGGAGGGCGGCGACCGGCGTCGCGGTCCCGGAGGAGTACTGCCGTCGCAGAACGAGGAAAGGATCCTGCAATGGCAGGCCCGTATCGTTCTCATCCTGACGGCCGCCGCGAACGCCGACCAGTCGGCCGCCATCGCCCTGAAGCGCAACACCGGCAAGGGCGGCGACGAAGGCTTCAACGACAAGACCGTCAAGTCCGTCGATCAGGACGAGTCACAGCGGGCCTCGAAGCTCCTGAAGAAGTACGAGAGCGGCGAGAAGCTCTCGCCCGCCGAACTGGGCGAGCTCGACCGGCTGATGGGCCACAACCAGAAGGACCCGGAGTTCAGCCGGATGGTCCTGGACGACCTCGGCCCCGAGGGCACGCTGCGTCTGGCACAGGACCTGGAGCACGAACGCTCCGGCGACGGCCCGAACAAGGACAAGTACAACAACATCCAGCACGCCCTCGCCAACAACATCGCCACCGCGAACAAGGACAAGGAGTTCTCGGACGAGTGGCGCAAGGACATGCGTGCACTCGGCGTCGAGCGAACCGGCGACGACGGCTCCCAGCCGTACGGCTACCAGACCCTGACCACCCTGCTCAAGCACGGTGACACCGCCGACTACCCGCCACGGCTCACCACCGGGCTCACCGACGACATCATCGCGGCCGAGAAGAAGCACCCGGACCTGTGGAACGAGTACGACCAGGCCAATGCCGGAGCCGACGTCGACGCCGTTCCCGTCATGGACCCGGTGGACGACATGCTCGGCATCATGAGCCGTGATCCGGACACGGCGACCGCGTACCTCGACCCGGGTGACGACGGAGGCAACAAGCGTCTGGAGTACCTGCTCAACAAGCGTGACTGGCCCGACCTGGAGGTCCGGGAGGTCTACCGCGGGCAGGAGCCGACCGGGAAGATCGACCACATCGACGCCTCCAACACGCGCGTCGGCCTCGGCAGCGTTCTACAAGCCGCGACAACCGGCGAGGAAGCGGGTCCCCCGCACACGGCCGGCCAGGCGCGCATCATGCGTGACACCGTCGAGCTGATGGACACCGCGCCGGGCCACGAGGAGATCAAGCCCAACCTGCGTCAACCGCTCGCGAACTGCCTCGCCGACTACACCAACGACACCCACGAGATCCTCTCGGGAGTCCAGGGCTCGTACACGCACGAGGCTCCCCAGGAGCACGGGCGAGGCGGCGACGGCCTGTTCGGCGACAGCAACGACGCCCACATGGCCCCCAACTCGGACAAGCTGATCCGCATGATGCGCGGGATCTCCGAGGACCCCGAGGCGTACGGCACGATGCACAAGGCCGAGACGGCGTACATCGCCAAGCAGATGGAGGACAACGGCGGCAACACCGCCGACTCCGTCCGGGAACCCGTCCGCAAGGGCGGCTCCGCTCTCGGCGCCTACGACGCCGTGCGCGAGGACGTCATCTACGACAAGCGGGACAGCGCCAACGCCCAGGAGGACTGGAAGGCCAAGACCATCTACCACGTGGGCGGCACTCCGGTGACCATGGTCCCGGGGATCGGCGACGCCGCGCAGCGCATGCTGGACGCCTGGACCTACGACATCTCCAACCAGGAGAAGGGCTACAACAACGACGCGGCTGCCGCCGAGGTCGCCGACCGAAGCCTCAAGTCCCAGCGGGAGATGCAGTTCCTCGTCGACGAATGGGCCAATGGGCCCGGCATGCCGGGCATGGACGACCCGTCCGTCAACGACCTGCAGTTCGACATGCGCAACGACCACACCACCGGCGAGAAGCTGGCCAACGACGCGATAGGCCGATGAACGACAACACTCCGCCCCGGGCGCCACGCCCCCGCCCCACACGCTTTCTCGTCGTAGCTGTGACCACTGTCGTCCTGGCCGGCGGAGGGGTGGTCGGCTGCACCCCCCTTGCAGGGGAGGGCAGTTCGGACTGTGAAAGTCTGCTGTCCGCGCCCATCCTTCAACGCTCCCTCGGTGACGCATACCGCGAGGACATGGACTGTGCAGCCCTGGGCCGGGCGATGAAGGACGCCACGACCGGGTCGGCTCCCGGACGCCACACGCTCCCCGAAGCCCGCGCCATGCAAGCGACCCTCGCCGCGGTCAACGAGGACATCGAAAAACGCCAAGAGCCCTCCATCCCCCCGGAACTTCGCGCCCCCCTGGCAGCCGCTCTGGTGGACTACGCCCAGGACACCTACGAGATACTCGCCGGTGTCAACGGCGAGTACACGCGCCGAGCGGACAGCGGCCCATGGCAGGACGGCGAGACCGTGCGCATGTCTGCGCACCCCGACGACTTCACCAACGTCGTACGCGCGGTGTCCGAGGATCCCTCCGCGTACGCCGACGTGCGAGCCGCGCATGTCCGCACATGCGCAACGCACCTGGCCGCGGTTCCCTCCCAGGCCACGGGCGCTGCCTACACCGGGCCTGCCCGCAGCTGCGCCGTCGGCCTCGGCCACTACGACGGAATCGGCGATGACATCCCGGAATCGCAGGCAGCAGCATGGCGCTCTGGTGTCCTGCAGCGCCTCAAAGCGACCGTCGACAGCCCCCCGCCCTACGAGGTGAACCGCGCGCAACACATCGCGGGCAGCTGGCAACAGGCGGTCATCGAGCAGGTCGACTCCGAGCGGACCCGGTTCCTCAAGGACGACAGCTCCCGAATCGTCGGCATCTGGGCCGGCGCACGAGGTGACGGCATCGACTCCAAGCAGGTGAACGACCTGGAGCTGACGGTCGTCGGGGATGCCAACTCCAGCGCGGTGGAGGCGGAGAAGAGCCTGCGATGCACCCGGCATCCAACGGAATGCGGATAGGCGGCAGTTGGCCTGAGTAGAGCGACCGTCACCTTCGTGTTCGAAGGTCAGCGATCAGCAGGCCTGTGTCAGGCCGCGGGGCCGCCGGTTACTTGGCGAATCGGACGAACGGCGGCGCCCCCGCGCGGGGTAGATGCCCCAGCTCGTTGGCGAGATGGCGGATCTTCTCGTCAGCCACCAGAACTTCGTCCTGGATCATGGTGACGCCCATGATGTAGGTGCCCTCGTCGATGTTGCAGTAGTAGAGGGCGCCTTGCTCGACATCGAAAACCACCCTGATGAGAATCCCTCCCGACAGGTGCTGCATGTAGACGTCGAGATTCTCGATCAGCCAGTCGAGTTGGCGTCCGGACCGCTCGTATGCCAGCCGGCGATCAGCACGGCTGCTGCGGCGGAAGTACGGGTTCAATGTCGCGGCTTCAAGCGCATCGACATGAAATCGGCAGCGGCCGTCGACGTAGTATCCGATGAATTGGAGATCTTGCGGGTCGAGTGCCTGCCGGCAATATTCCTCCACCTCTCGGTCGGCATCTTGATAATCGTCGAACCTGTGAACGGTCAGGACGCTGTCGACATTGAACTGCTCGACCTCCTTCGGGGCAGGTGACTGCCGAGTTGCCAGGAGGAGAGCTGATCCGTTTCTCGACACGACATGCGAATAGATGGCCAGCGTCAGGACGAGGATTCCGAGGAAGACGACTCCCCACGCCTTTGCCAGAGCGCTGCTTCCGTCGCCTGCGGAATCGACGACGTTCGCAGTGCCCACCCCGAAGGTTGCGAGCCCCGCAAGAAAGAGGCTTACGTCCAGGCTGGTGCGCAGGTTTCTGGAACTGCTTCGGATCACCAGCAACACCAGTGCTGCCAGTGAAATGACGCCGAGCACGATCAGCGCGCGGGCGAAGCTGTAGTTTTCACCTTTGATGTAGGCGATCAGTGCTTCCACGCTGATCGGAGCGATCACACCGGTTGCCAGGCCCACCATGGTCAGTCTCACGCGTGACTGCAAGGTGCCCCCCACCTCAGGTCCAACAAGCTGAACCAGTATGGAGGTTCACGGGACCCTCGAACAGGCGGAATGGCCGTTTCCGCGCCCAGGGGACAGCTGATGTCGGCTCTTGCTCGATCAAGCCGTGGCGGTTCCGGCTCGTCAGAGACCGGCAGGGTGACCGGACAACCAGGCGGCGTGCCGATCACGGAGTGCGTCGCGCTCGTCGGGGGTGGCCGCGATGACATCCGCGCCGCCGTCGTAGGGATGGTGGACGCGTCGAAGTTCCGTGTCGGTGATGAACACTTCGACGAGCGCCTCGTCGGCGACGGCGCGCAGCAGGTTGTCGACGCAGCCGTGTCGCCACTGGCGCCGATCGGCGTAGAGGCGAGTGTGGGTGTGGAACTCCGGGTCCGTGTCGTCCTGGTTCGATTCGGTCCACCAGAGGACGCTGTCGGGGTGGAGTTCCTGCCGTGGTGTCCCGTGGCCGGCGGGACCGGTCGGTGTGTACGACCAGTCCATGGTCACGACGAACACTTCCAGGCCCGTGAACAACTCGTCGAGGACCGTGTTGTACCGCTCCAGGACGATTCCGTACTCATCCGCCGACTCGGGGTAGCGCTTGGAGCCGGGAAGGCTGTGGAAGCGCACCCAGCGATCCGCATACATGCCGCGAAACGTGTGGGCGAGGGGCGGGCCCCACGGTCGTCGTTCCCGCCACAACGCTTCCAGCACCGTCGGCGCGACGCCAGCCGTCACCCGTCAGCCTTGGCGACGCCGATCGGGCAGGACACCCCCGTCCCGCCGAGCCTGTGCTGTCATGTGACCCGTTGGTCAGACGGCGACACCAGGTATGAGAGCCACGAGTCCTGAGAGGAAGCTGCCTGCAGCAGCGAGTGTGACGAGGGTGGCCTTGCCGTCTGAGAACAGTCCGGAGCAGAACTCGCGCACTCGGCGCCGGAGGATCAGCATCTTCAGTTTCTGCCACCGGTGTTGATGGATGTGGCAGCCCATGAGGATGCCGGTGGCGTTGTTGCGGCAACCGTCGGTTCGTCCTCTGACTGGGGCCCCGCAAGCAACTGGAGCTTGAAAGAAGGACCAGAGGAGAACCAATGCGGACAGGCTGATGATCACCGCCGGGCCTGCTGCTTCATTGATCCACGCGGCGATGAGTAAGGTGCCGGCCAAGATGCCCCACCACTGTCCTAAGCCGCCGAGTCGACTGCTTTTTGCCCCCGAAGCCGCCATGGTCGTAATCGTGGCTACGAACATGAGGAATCATGCGGCAAGTGGACGGTATGACTGAAAGTGGACTCCAGGGTGGCTGGAGCCGCGCAACCGAGTCAGCCCATCGACGCGCGGATCGGCTGTGCTGCCGTGTTGCCTGACAGTCGTTAGCACAGCCCGCTAAGACAGCTTGAGCCTGCAGACCTATTGGCCTGTCGCCTCCGGCGCGGGCGCGATCCCTGTCGGGCACGACGCTCCCCAGTTCGTCTCGAACGGGGTACTTAGCTTGACCCCCGTCCCGCCGATCCCGCAGTAGCCCGCAGGGTTCTTGTCCAGGTACTGCTGGTGATAGCCCTCGGCCGGGTAGAAGGGCCGGCCCTCTGCCGGGAGGATCTCCGTGGTGATCGTGCCGTAGCCGGAGCCTGTCAGGACCTTCTGGTACGACTCGCGGGCGGCCTCGGCCGCCTTCGCCTGGTCCGGGGTGTGGGTGTAGATCGCCGAGCGGTACTGGGTGCCCACGTCGTTGCCCTGGCGGAAGCCCTGCGTCGGGTCGTGCGACTCCCAGAACGTCTTCAGCAGGCTTTCGTACGAGATCACGCTCGGGTCGTAGACCACGCGCACGGCCTCCGTGTGGCCGGTCAGGCCCGAGCAGACCTCCTCGTAGGTGGGGTGCTCGGTGTAGCCGCCCTGGTAGCCCACGAGGGTCGTCCATACGCCCGCCGGGAGCTGCCAGAACTTGCGCTCGGCGCCCCAGAAGCAGCCCAGGCCGAAGTCGGCGATCTCCAGGCCCTCGGGGTAGGGGCCGACGAGCGCGTTGCCGAGGACCGTGTGGCGGTCGGGGACCGTGAAGGCCGGTTCCGGACGGCCCTTCAGCGCCTGCTCGGGGGTGGGCAGGACGGGCGTACGGCCGAAGAGCATGACGGTTCCTTCCTCGCGGGTCTCGCGGGTCTCGCAGACCGGGTGGCACGGCTGGCGGGCGGTTCGCGTCGACGGAGACACCTCCGCCCGGTGCTGACCCTTCAACGTCTCGCCGCGTTCGCACATTCCTCCTGGCCGTCGGCATGCCGGTCGGCCGGGCCGGGTCAGTGAGGCAGTGTCGCCGGGCTGCCGCCGTTCGCCTCGTAGCCCGCCACCGCCAGCGCGCGATAGACCGCGAACTCCGCCGCGGGGTCGGCGGACAGGGTCCAGGGCAGGGCGCCGACATGGCCGTCGACGTGTATGAGCTGGTTCATGGCCTCCGCCCAGCGCTCGCCGCGGACCAGGAAGAACAGCAGCAGATGCCGTACGTGCGCCAGCATCGGGTCGTCGGGGCGGGCGGCGTGCTCCGCGTACAGCGCGCCGTGGATCGCCTTCGTCACGACCTCGCTCTGGTAGAAGCCGCTGACCAGGTTCACCTCCGGCATGTGCTCGAAGACCGCGAAGAGCGGCATCGCCGACAGGAGGGAGCCCTGAGGCGCGCGGGCCGCCGCCGCTTCCGCGAAGTCGTACGCCAGCTGCCGTGAGCCGTGCCACTTCTCGCACCAGTAGTGCAGGGCCGCCAGGTGCGCGCCCATGTGGGCGGGGGCTCGGTCCAGGATCTTCAGCCAGAGCTGCTCGAACTCCGGGCGCGGGTAGGCCAGTCCACGGGCTACCGACAGCTCGACGATGTAGGGGATCGGGTCACCGGGAGCCAGCAGCGCCGCATCCGCGCACGCCGATCTCGCCTCCTCCATGATGATCCGGAACTCGTCCGTGCCCGGCGTCGCCGTGCGCCACGCCTGCTGCACCAGGAACTCCGCGTGGACGGCCGCCCCGCCCGCGTCCTTGGGCTGCTCGGTGCGCCACACCCGCAGCCACTGCCCGCCCGGGGCCTCGCTGACCCCGCCCGGCTTCTGCTGGAGCTCCAGCGACGCGGCGCCGGCGAAGGCCTGCACCCGCTGCCAGCGCAGCTCGCCCTCCGCCTGGGTGCCGGCCAGCAGCTGCGAGGCCGCGCGATAGTCCTGGGTGCGCTGCACCAGGTCGAGCACGTCCAGCAAATCCTGGTCGGGGCCGGGCATGCGGACGTCCAGCTCCTCCTGCCGTACGAAGCCGTAGTTCGCCGGGTCCGCGGCGTCCGGGTGGCCCGCCGGGACCTGCTCGATCATGCCCCGCCTGCGCCTCAGGAACGGCACCAGCACAAAGCCGAGCATGAGCAGCGCGATCAGGACCCAGAGAATCTCCATGCCTCCAGCGTTCCAGACGCCCCGGACAATTGGCCAACGAGGTGCGCGACCTGTGGAAAACGAGGCTGTGGAAAACCCGCCCGCACAGATCCGCGGCGGAGGCCGGCAGCGGAGGCCGACTGCGGAGGCCGGTCGCGGACGTCCGGTGCTTGCGGTGGATGGAAACTCCGTCGCCCGGCATCCGCCTCGTCGGCGCACTACGCTCGGTGCCCATGAGCGACAGGCATATCAGTCAGCACTTCGAGACCCTCGCGATCCACGCGGGCAATACCGCCGACCCCCTGACCGGCGCGGTCGTCCCGCCGATCTACCAGGTCTCGACCTACAAGCAGGACGGCGTCGGCGGGCTGCGCGGCGGCTACGAGTACAGCCGTAGCGCCAACCCGACCAGGACCGCCCTGGAGGAGAACCTCGCCGCCCTGGAGGGCGGTCGTCGCGGCCTCGCGTTCGCGTCCGGACTGGCGGCCGAGGACTGCCTGTTGCGTACGCTGCTCAGCCCCGGCGACCACGTGGTCATCCCCAACGACGCCTACGGCGGCACGTTCCGTCTCTTCGCCAAGGTCGTCTCCCGCTGGGGCGTGGAATGGTCGGTGGCCGACACCAGCGACCCCGCCGCGGTACGGGCCGCCGTCACACCGAAGACCAAGGCGGTCTGGGTGGAGACCCCCTCCAACCCGCTGCTCGGCATCACCGACATCGCGGCCGTGGCCCAGATCGCCCGGGACGCGGGCGCGAAGCTCGTCGTCGACAACACCTTCGCCACGCCCTACCTCCAGCAGCCGCTGTCCCTCGGCGCGGACGTCGTGGTGCACTCCCTGACCAAGTACATGGGCGGCCACTCGGACGTCGTCGGCGGCGCACTGATCGTCAGCGACCCCGATCTCGGTGAGGAACTGGCCTTCCACCAGAACGCGATGGGCGCGGTCGCCGGGCCCTTCGACTCCTGGCTGGTGCTGCGCGGCACCAAGACGCTGTCGGTGCGCATGGACCGGCACAGCGAGAACGCCACCAAGATCGCCGACATGCTCACCCGGCACGCGCGCGTGACCAGCGTTCTCTACCCGGGCCTGCCCGAGCACCCCGGGCACGAGGTCGCCGCCAAGCAGATGAGGACGTTCGGCGGCATGGTGTCTTTCCAGGTCACCGGCGGCGAGGAGGCGGCCGTCGAGGTCTGCAACCGGGCCAAGGTGTTCACGCTCGGCGAGTCCCTGGGGGGCGTCGAGTCCCTCATCGAGCACCCGGGTCGCATGACGCACGCGTCGACGGCCGGCTCCGCCCTGGAGGTGCCCGCCGACCTCGTCCGGCTCTCCGTGGGCATCGAGAACGTCGACGACCTCCTGGAGGACCTCCAGCAGGCCCTCGGCTAGGACACGGCTCAGGCCCTTCGGACGGGGCTCACCAGCCGGTCAGCGGTGGAGTCGTCTCCGACGGCGGCTCCACCCAAGGGCGGGCCAGCACGGCCCACACCACGAACGCCACGGACGCGGCGAACAGCAGCAGCCACATCAGCCGTACGGCGGCGGTCCTGCGGCGCAGCATGCGCCCGCCGCGCCGCACGGCCTCCCCGAACAGCTCCGGCGGCACGGACGGCGGTGTGCGATCCATGATCCGCCGCGCGGCGGCTTCCCGTTCGCTGCGATTCACGGCGCCACCGCCTTCGCTCCCAGCACGGGCCGTGCGGGCCCTCGCGGCGGATGCAGCAGGGTCGCCGTCGCCCGGTCGCAGATCGCGTGGACGCGCTCCCTGGGCAGGCCGAGCAGCGCCGCGACCTGTTCCTCGGCGACGCCCTCGTACAGCCTCAGGACGAGGATCAGGCGTTCCTGCGGGGAGAGACCGGCGAGCGGGCTGTCGGGGTGCGGGCGGGACCGGCCGAGGGTGCCCAGGCCGCCGTACTGATGCCAGGCGGTCCTGGCGAAGCGGGTGGCCAGGTGCTGGCGGGCGCGATCGTAGGGGTCCTCGCCGCGCAGCCGGTGCCAGGACGCGTACGTGTGCGCGAGGGACAGCGTCAGCAGGCGCCGCGCGCGCGGGTTGACGTCCGGGGGCTCCGCGGTGAGCAGCGTGGCGGCATGCAGCAGCCGCCCTGCCGCGCCCGCGACGAACGCCTCGAATTCCCGGGCTCGGCGGGCGTCCTCGGCCGCACGCCGTCGTCCCACCGCCCCTCCCGCCTGAACACGCCTGCACACGTCTTGCGGAACCGGCCCGGCCACCCGCGTGACGCGTCACTCGCGCAGATGAGGAGGGCCCGGTTTCATATGAGGACAGCGACGGCCCAAGGTCAAGACTTGCGACCCGATCGGCGGCCCCGGGACAGGGGCGGCGGCGCGGCGTCAGGAGGCCGGCGACTCCGCGCCCGAGATCCCCTGGGCCGCCATGCGCGAGGAGAGCGCGACATTGAAGCGGGTGAGGAGCGTGCAGAACGCCTCGCGCTCCTCCGGGGCCCAGTCCTCGGTCAGCTCGGCCATCAACTGACGCCGCGACGAGCGCACTTCCTCCAGTCGCGACTGCCCGCGCGGGGAGAGCTGGAGCACCACCGCCCGCCCGTCCTCCGGGTGCGAGGTCCGCTTCACGAGCCCCGTGTCGACGAGCGGCGCGACCTGCCGGGTGACCGTCGACGAGTCGATCCCCATGCTCGCGGCGAGCGCCTTGACGCCCATAGGGCCTTCCTTGTCGAGGCGATTGAGCAGCAGGTATGCGGCGCGGTCCATGGAGTTGCGCACCTGCCCGACGCCGCCGAGCCGGGTCTGTTCGGCACGACGGGCGAACACCGCCACCTCGTGCTGAAGCGTGTCGAGGAGACCGCTGTCAGCGACGGTCGTCATGTCCATCGACATTTCAGGTGTTGTGGGCATGGCCGGGGGCTCACTTCATGAAGGGGGTGCTGGGTTGGGGGACAGGGTACGCGGCCGGGCCGCGGGGTGTACCGGCGCTGCGCAAACCCATCTCGGTGCTTGGTCACACCAGGGCCTCGCGCCTGTGAACTGCGAGACTTGAGTCATGAGCTACAGCACGGCTGACTCCTTGCCTCCCGTCACGCTCGACGACGTGCGCGGCGCCCAGAAGATGCTCTCTGGCGTGGCACGGGTGACGGCGATGGAGGGCAGCAGGCACCTCACCCAGTTGGTGGGCGCGCCCGTGCACCTCAAGTGCGAGAACCTCCAGCGCACGGGATCGTTCAAGCTGCGCGGCGCCTACGTACGGATCGCCGGACTGCTCCCGGAGGAGCGGGCCGCGGGCGTCGTGGCCGCCAGCGCCGGCAACCACGCGCAGGGCGTCGCCCTCGCGTCGTCGCTGCTCGGCGTGCGGTCGACGGTGTTCATGCCGAAGGGCGCCCCGCTGCCGAAGATCAGCGCCACCAAGGACTACGGCGCTCAGGTGCGCCTGCACGGCCAGGTGGTCGACGAGACGCTCGCCGCGGCGCAGGAGTACGCGGCCGAGACGGGCGCGGTGTTCATCCACCCCTTCGATCATCCCGACATCATCGCGGGCCAGGGCACCGTGGGCCTGGAGCTCCTGGAGCAGTGCCCGGAGGTGCGGACGATCGTCGTCGGCATCGGTGGGGGAGGGCTCGCGGCGGGTATCGCGATGGCGGTGAAGTCGCTGCGGCCCGACGTGCGCATCGTGGGCGTGCAGGCGGCGGGCGCCGCGGCCTACCCGCCCTCGCTCGCGGCCGGGCACCCGGTCGCCGTCGACAACCCGGCGACGATGGCCGACGGCATCAAGGTCGGCCGGCCCGGTGACGTGCCGTTCCGGATCATCGGCGACTTGGTGGACGAGGTCCGCACGGTCTCCGAGGACGAGCTGGCCACCGCCCTGCTGCTGTGCCTGGAGCGGGCCAAGCTGGTCGTCGAGCCCGCCGGCGCGAGCCCGGTGGCCGCCCTGTTGAGCGACCCCGGCGCTTTCGAGGGACCGGTCGTCGCGGTGCTGTCCGGCGGCAACGTCGATCCTGTGCTGCTCCAGCGTGTCCTGCGGCACGGCATGGCCGCGCAGGGCCGCTACCTGGCCGTCCGGCTGCGGCTGACGGACCGGCCCGGTGCGCTCGCCACGCTTCTCGGGGTGTTGTCGGCGGTGGACGCCAACGTCCTCGACGTCAGCCATGTCCGGACCGACCCACGGCTCGGGCTCGCGGAGGCGGAGGTCGAGCTGCACCTGGAGACGAAGGGGCCGGCGCACTGCGTCGAGGTCGGCCATGCCCTCCGCGAGGCGGGTTACACCGTCATCGACTGAGTCGTGAGGCGGGTGGAAGCTCAGCTCGGAGGCCCCTTGTCACTCGTTCGGGCAAATCCATTGAGGGACGCGATACATCGCGTTATGGTGTGTTCGTAAATTCCGCCATGAGTGGAATGAAAAGTGCAAACCTAGGCTTCCCGAAGTTTCCCCGACGACGTGGAGATTCATATGCCAGGCGCCATCTATGCCGAAGGCCTGGTGAAGACCTTCGGTGACGTAAGGGCACTGGACGGCGTCGACCTCGATGTCCCCGAGGGCACGGTCCTCGGCCTGCTCGGGCCGAACGGCGCGGGCAAGACGACGGCCGTCCGCTGTCTGACGACCCTGCTGCGCCCCGACAGCGGCTCGGCGGTCGTCGCGGGCGTCGACGTCCTCAAGCATCCCGACGCGGTACGCCGCTCCATCGGCCTGTCCGGCCAGTTCGCGGCGGTCGACGAGTACCTCACCGGCCGCGAGAACCTTCAAATGGTCGGCCAGCTCTACCAGATGAAGGCCAGGACGGCGAAGTCGCGCGCGGGCGAGCTGCTGGAGCAGTTCGACCTCGCCGACGCCGCCGACCGCCCCACCAAGACCTACTCCGGAGGCATGCGCCGCCGCCTCGACCTCGCGGCGGCCCTGGTGGTCTCCCCGCCCGTGATGTTCATGGACGAGCCGACGACCGGCCTCGACCCACGCAACCGCCAGCTGCTGTGGGAGGTCATCAAGCGCCTCGTCTCCAGCGGCACGACACTGCTGCTCACCACCCAGTACCTCGAAGAAGCCGATCACCTCGCGCACGAGATCGCGGTCGTCGATCACGGCAGAGTCATCGCCAAGGGCACCTCCGACCAGCTCAAGGCCCGCACCGGCGGAGAGCGCGTCGAGGTCGTCGTCCACGAGCGCGACGAGATCCAGGCCGCCTCGGAAGTGCTGCGCGGCTTCGGCAAGGGCGACACCACCGTCGAGGAGCACATGCGCAAGCTCACCGTGCCGGTGACCGGCGGCGCCAAGCTGCTCGCCGAGGTCATCCGTGAGCTCGACACCCGCGGCATCGAGATCGACGACATCGGCCTGCGCCGCCCGACCCTCGACGACGTGTTCCTGTCCCTGACGGGACACGTGGCCGAGGTCAAGGGCGAGGAGAACGGCAAGGGGAACGGCAAGGAGGCCGTCAAGAAATGAGCGCTCTCACCGACGCCGTGCGCGTCGCGCCGGCCTCGAACCCGGTCAGCCAGTCCGTCCGGGACTCGATGGTGGTCGCCAAGAGGAATCTGATCCGCATGTCCCGGATTCCCGAGATGATCATCTATGGCCTGATCCAGCCGATCATGTTCGTAGTGCTGTTCACCTATGTCTTCGGCGGATCCATGCAGATCGGCAGCAGCACCAGCGCCGTCGACTACAAGAACTTCCTGATGGCGGGCATCTTCGCGCAGACCGTCACCTTCGCCACCGCGAGCTCCGGTGCGGGCATCGCCGACGACATGCACAAGGGGCTCATCGACCGGTTCCGCTCCCTGCCGATGGCCAGAGGCGCGGTGCTCACCGGGCGTACCTTCGCCGACCTCGTCCAGACCGCCCTGACCCTGGTCGTCCTGGCCGTGGTCGCCCTGCTGGTCGGCTGGCGCGTCGGATCGGACGGCAGCACCAACGCGGGCAGGGTGCTGGGGGCCTTCGGACTGCTGCTCCTGCTCGGGTACGCGTTCACCTGGATCGGCGCACTGATCGGCATGTCCGTGCGGACCCCCGAGGCCGCTACGTCCAGCGGGCTGATCTGGCTCTTCCCGGTCACCTTCATCTCGAACGCGTTCGTGGACACCAGCCATATGACCCCATGGCTACGGCACATCGCCGAATGGAATCCCTTCAGCGCGACCGTGCAGGCATGCAGAGTGCTGTTCGCCAACCCCGGTCAGTCGGCGTCGGACGCCTGGCCCATGCAGCACCCGGTGTGGGCCTCGCTGATCTACTCGGTCCTGATCATCGTGGTCTTCCGCACCCTGGCGGTACGGAAGTACCGCTCGGCCACGGCATGACAGAGCCCCCGGTGCCGGGTGGGCGCCGGGGGCTTGTCGAGGTCTGTCGGGCGGGGCCGCCGTGCGAGGTGGGTCAGCCGCTGTAGGGCTCGGCCTTGAGGATCTTCACCGAGGCCGTCTTGCCGTTCGGCAGCTCGTACTCCGCGTCCTCGCCGACCTTGTGGCCGATCACGCCGGAGCCCAGCGGGGACTGCGGCGAGTAGGTCTCGATGTCGGAGCTGGCGTACTCGCGCGAGGCGAGCAGGAAGGTCAGGGTGTCGTCCTCGTCACCGTCGAAGGCGATCGTCACGACCATGCCGGGCGCCACAGCACCGTCCGCCGACGCCGGCGCCTCGCCGACCTGGGCGTTCTCCAGGAGCTGGGTCAGCTGGCGTACTCGGAGCTCCTGCTTGCCCTGCTCCTCCTTGGCCGCGTGGTACCCGCCGTTCTCGCGCAGGTCGCCCTCCTCGCGCGCGGCCGCGATCTTGGCGGCGATCTCCGTGCGCGCAGGACCAGACAGGTACTCCAGCTCGGCCCTGAGCTGGTTGTACGCCTCCTGGGTCAGCCAGGTGACGTTCTCGCTGGTCTGGGTCACAGGTGCTCCTCGTAGGTACTGGGAATACAAAGCATCGCCCTACCCAGAAGGATGTTCCCTCACGGAAGGGCGAAACCACGAGCCTAACAATTCAATGGCCGAAGGGGGAGGACATAAGCCACCAAGATTGCATCAATGCAGGTCAGCGCCTATGCATTCTGAGCGAAGGTGGTCGGTGTCGACCAGTCTCGATCGCTTCCGGTCGACCGGGTCAGTCGGCGTGGCAGCCGAGCAGTTCGGCGGTCGTCCCCTGGGACGTCGTCCGCAGGCTGACGACCTTGTCGAGGCGGGTCGCGTCGCCGTCGAAGCGGAAGTCGGCGCGGCCGACCTCGGCGCCGTTCTCGGCCTGGGAGCGCAGTGTGCAGTAGCCCGAGGCGCCGGCGTCCTTGCGGACCTCGAGGTGGACCTTCACCGAGTCCTCGGCCGCCTTGAAGCCGATCACCTCGGCGCTGATCTTGTTCTGGCCGACGTAGTGGTAGCCGAAGTACCCGACCAGTGCCAGCAGCGCCGCACCGAGCACCGCGCCGACGACCTTGAGCTTGCGGTCCGCGCGCGCGTCCGAGGAACGGCCGTAGCGGCCCTCGGGCAGCCGCGTGCTCGCCGTACTCATGATCGTCCTCCTGGCCGGAGCGGGACGGATGTCCCAAAAGAAGGTCTCCGGGCCGTACCCCGGAATTATCCGCCCCCCGATTCGGTCACTATAGAAGCCGCCGATCGCGCCGGTGCACACCGGGCGCCGACTTACGAGGATTGAGTCTTGACTGACCAGCTGCGACTGATGGCCGTCCACGCCCACCCCGACGACGAGTCGAGCAAGGGCGCGGCGACCATGGCGAAGTACGTGTCCGAGGGGGTGGACGTGCTGGTCGTGACCTGCACGGGCGGGGAGCGCGGCTCCATCCTCAATCCGAAGCTCCAGGGCGACAAGTACATCGAGGAGCACATCCACGAGGTACGCAAGAAGGAGATGGACGAGGCTCGCGAGATCCTCGGCGTCAAGCAGGAGTGGCTCGGCTTCGTCGACTCCGGGCTGCCCGAGGGTGACCCGCTGCCGCCGCTGCCGGGGGGCTGCTTCGCCCTGGAGGACGTCGACAAGGCGGCCGGTGAGCTGGTGAAGCAGATCCGTCGCTTCCGTCCGCAGGTGATCACCACCTACGACGAGAACGGCGGCTACCCGCACCCCGACCACATCATGACCCACAAGATCTCGATGGTGGCCTTCGAGGGGGCGGCGGACACCGAGAAGTATCCGGAGGCGGAGTACGGGCCCGCGTACCGGCCGCTGAAGCTCTACTACAACCAGGGCTTCAACCGTCCCCGCACCGAGGCCCTGCACCAGGCGATGCTGGATCGCGGCCTGGAGTCGCCGTACGGGGACTGGCTCAAGCGCTGGGACGAGTTCGGGATGAAGCAGCGCACCCTCACCACGCATGTGCCGTGCGGCGACTTCTTCGAGATCCGCGACAAGGCCCTGATCGCGCACGCCACCCAGATCGACCCCGACGGCGGCTGGTTCCGGGTCCCGTTGGAGGTCCAGAAGGAGGTCTGGCCGACCGAGGAGTACGAGCTGGCGAAGGCCCTCGTCGATACGTCCCTCCCCGAGGACGACCTCTTTGCGGGCATCCGCGACAATGCCTGACATGAGCGCAAGCGCAAGCCTGGCAATGACACAGCTCGCCACCCTCGCCAAGGAGGTGGACGAGGACAAGGTCACCCCCGGCGTCCTCGGCTTCATCGTCTTCGCGGTGATGGCCCTGGCGGTGTGGGGCCTGATGAAGTCCATGAACCGCCACATGAGCAGGGTCGACTTCAAGGAGCCCGCGGAGCCGCAGACGGACGCCGGGGGCTCCGCGGGTCCGCAGGACTCCCTGGGCTCCCAGGAGTCCCAGGGCTCCGCGGCGACCGGGACGACGCCGGGCAAGTCGCAGTAGGTGGGCTCAGGTGGCCTAGGGGCGGAGGCGGGCGAGGCGGGTCGCCGGGGCAGTGCCGGGTCGCCGATGCCACAGTCATGACCTCCCTCGCATGGCGATTCGGCGCCGCGCTGAGCCGCTATGCCGATCACCGGGCCTCCGGCCTCCGGCTACGGTGCGGGACAGCTGGGCCGGCTCGCAGCGCGGTGGCCTGCTGCGTCCGCACGTTCCCGGCGTCTGCCCGCGACCGCCGGCTCCGGGCCCCCTCTCGCCTCGCCATGCGTGACGCGTGCCCGCTGGAAACGCGGCCCGCCTGCGTCATCAGCCGCTGAAGCCGCAGCTGTCCGGGTCTGCCTCCGTCGGGGGCGGCCGACGGTCCTCGGCGTGGTGGTGGGGCGCAGGTAGGTGGGACGACGAGCTGACCGCTCCCTCTTCGAAGGTGCGGGTTCGAGCCTTCGACTCCTCGACGGTTGCCGGTGCTCCCGGCGTTCCAGGGCGTCACGAGCAACCGAACCTTGGCCGTGCACCGGACCCCGGCCGCGCATCGGGCCCTGGCCTGCACCGGGACCGGCCGCGCACCGGGAGCCAGGCGCGCACCTTTCCGTGCCCGCCACCATCGCGTCCAGCCGGGCGGAGCTGCCACTCGGTCCTCTTGCTCCGTGTCTCCGCCGGAGGCGGCCGTACCCCGTCCCCGGCCCCATCCCCCTCGCCGCCCCGGCGTAGCTGCCACTCGGGCACCTCCGCCCCCTTCGCGCCTCCGCCGAACTGCCGCAGCCCTCCTGGACGCGGCGCAGCGGCCACTCGGGCCCCCTCCGCCCGGTGCATCCGCTTCCGCCCGAGCGACTGAATCCCCTCGCCGGTCCGGTGCAGCAGCCACGCGGGCCCCTTCCCCCTGGGGGCCTCCGCTTCCGCCCGAGCGACCGAATCCCCTCGCCGGTCCGGTGCAGCAGCCACGCGGGCCCCCGCGCCTCCGCTGGACCTGCCGTACCCCACCCCACCCCCCGCGGTAGCAGATCGCCCTCGGGCGGCTCGTGCTGTGGGGTGTTGGGGCGGAACACCGGATTCAGCCATGGGGTGTGGGGGTGAGAGGCGGTTGGGGGCGGGCCTTGCGGGCCGGGTGTGGGCGATCGCCGGGTGGTCTGGTGCGGGGCGCCGACGCGGGGCATCGCCGTGGCGACCAGCGGGGCGGCGTGCGCGCACGGGGTGCCGGGGGAGGAGGGCGCATGGGAGCGGCGGGGCGGGGGCGGCGTACGCGGGGCGTGGTCGGGGCCCGGATGCAGGGTGCCGTATAGGCCAGATATAGCCCGCGAACACACGCTCGACTCATCCGAACGGATGGGGGAGAGATGCCGGAGCGTGGGGAAGAGATGCCGGAGCAGTCCAGGCAGGTGGCGCTGGTGACCGGGGGGTCGCGGGGGATCGGGCGGGCGGTTGCCACCCGGCTCGCGAACGACGGTTTCGACGTCGCGATCTGCTATCGGTCCGACGAGAGCGCGGCCGAGCAGGTCGCCAAGGAGATCCAGGCGGCGGGCCGCCGGGTGCTGACCCGGCGCGTGGACGTCGCCGACCGCGTCGGGGTGCGGGCCTTCGTCGCCGATGTCGAGTCGGGCCTCGGCCCGGTGACGGCGGTCGTGACGTCCGCCGGTATCACCCGCGACCGGCCGCTGGCGCTGATGCAGGACGACGAGTGGGACTCCGTGCTGCGCACCAACCTCGACGGGACCTACAACCTGCTGCGCTCCGTGGTCAGGTCGATGATCCGCCGCCGCGAGGGCACCGTGGTGACGCTGTCCTCGGTGGCCGGCGTGGTCGGCAACGCCGGGCAGACCAACTATTCGGCGTCGAAGGCGGGCATCATCGGCCTCACCCAGGCGCTGGCCAAGGAGTTCGGCCGGTACGGCGTGCGGGCCAATGCGGTCGCCCCCGGGTTCATCGACACCGAGATGGTCGCCGGAGTCCCCGAGTCGGTCGCCAAGGACGCCATGGGCCGCATCCCGCTCGCGCGTTTCGGCACCCCCGACGAGGTCGCCTCCCTCGTCTCCTATCTGGTCTCGCCGCAGGCCGCGTACATCACCGGCCAGGTGGTGCGGATCGACGGCGGCATGGCGCTGTGACCGGGCCGGGGATCTGGTTCCGGCGCTATCGGGGCGCGGTGGCGCCGCGCGTGCGCCTGGTGTGCTTCCCGCACGCCGGCGGCAACGCCCGCCTCTTCCACGGCTGGGCGCCCCGGCTGCCCGCCGATGTCGAACTCCTCGCGGTGCGTTACCCGGGCCGCCAGGAGCGCATGGACGAGCCGTGCGTCGAGACGATGGACGAGATGGCCGGCCGGGTCTCCGAGGCGCTCGACCCCGAACGCGACCTGCCGCTGGTCCTGTTCGGCCACAGCATGGGCGCGGCGGTGGCCTACGAGGTCGCCGTACGCCTGGAGGGCCCGGCGGCCGAGGGGCCCGGACCGGCTCTGCTGCTGCTCTCCGGCCGTAGCGCGCCGCACCGCGGCAGGTCCACCGCGCTGCACCGGGCGGCGGACGACGTGCTGGTGGCGGGCGTGACCCGGCTGGGCACCCTCGGTGGCGACGCCTACGCCGTACCGGAGTTGCGGGAGCTGCTGCTGCCGGTGCTGCGGGCCGACTACCGGCTCATCGAGACGTACGACAGGCAGACTCCGCCCGTGCTGCGGGCCCCGGTGGTGGCGTACCTCGGCGATCGCGACCCGGGAGTCACCCGGCCGGGCATCGAGGCCTGGTCGGAGCTGACCGAGGGCGAGTTCATGGTGCGCTCCTTTCCGGGCGACCACTTCTACCTCGCGCCCCGGGAGGCGGAGCTGACCGCGGACATCGCGCAGCGGCTGGCCCGCCTGCCGGTGGCCGGGCACGCCCAGAGGGTGTTGTGAAGGTCCCGCACAGCACCCGCGCGCCCGGCACGCGCCGAGGGCACGCGACGGACACCGCGGGCACCGCACAGGACTCTCACCACACCCCCTGGCCGGCGCCCCGTACACACCGCACCGAGACGACAGCGAAAGGAGAGGTGACATGGCGAGTACCGCGGCCTGGGCACCGACGGAGATCAAGGCGGCCGAGGGCGGCGGCCCCGAGGAACTGCTGCGGCGCGTGGACGCCCTGGAAGGAGGGCTGACCGGCGCGCTGACACGGGAGAAGGCGCTGGTGTTCCGCGGTTTCGGCATCACGCCGGACACCCTGGACCCGGTGCTGGCCAGGCTGCTGCCGAACCGACTGGCCTACGTGCACGGCAACTCGCCGCGCACCAAGGTCGGGGGCAACGTCTACACCTCGACGGAGTATCCGCAGGAGTTCACCATCTCGATGCACAACGAGATGAGTTACGCCCACGCCTGGCCGGCCCGGCTGGCGTTCTTCTGCCAGATCACGCCCGGTGGAGGCGGCGCCACCCCGGTGCTCGATGCGGCGCTGTGGCTCCGGTCGCTGGACCCGGAGGTACGGGACGCCTTCGCGGGCGGAGTGCGCTACGTCCAGAACCTGCACGACGGTTACGGACTCGGAAAGAGCTGGCAGGACACCTTCGAGACGTCCGACCGGGCCGAGGTGGAGGCGTTCCTGAAGGGCGCCGGCGCCGAGTGGACCTGGCGGCGCGACGGCAGCCTGCGCGTCGAGTCGCTGCGCCCCTCCACCACCGTCCACCCGGTGACCGGCGCCGAGGTCTGGTTCAACCAGGCCGACCAGTGGCACCCGGCCGGCCTCGGCGACGAGACCGCGAAGGAACTCGCCCAGATCCTCTCCGAGGACGAGCTGCCCCAGTCGGTGACCTTCGCCGACGGCAGCCCCATCCCCGCCGAGTACGTGCTGCAGATCCGTGACCGGGGCCTGGACAACGCGGTCGACGTCGACTGGCACGCCGGCGACCTGCTGCTCATCGACAACCTGCTGCTGGCACACGGCCGACGCCCCTACACGGGCGACCGGCGGGTGCTGGTGGCGATGTCCGACTGACCGTCCGTGGTCCCCGTACCGGCCCTCATCGGTCCCGGACGCCGCGACGACCAAGCGAGTTGACCATGACCATCACCTCGGAAGAGATCCCCGCCGGCTGGCAGGGCAGCGGAACCGTGCCCGGCTTGTGCCGGCCGGACGCCCCCGGCACCGGCATCCACGCCTACCTCACCGAGCACCGCGCCGAACTGCGCGCACTGCTCGGCCGGCGCGGTGCGCTGCTGCTGCGCGGCTTCGACGTGGGCGGCGTCGACGGCTTCGACCAGACCGTGCGCGCCTTCTCCGGCACGCCCCCGCTGGCCTACGCCGAACGCTCCTCACCCCGCTCCACCATCAAGGGCCAGGTCTACACGTCGACGGACTACCCGCCGGCCGAGGAGATCTTCCTGCACAACGAGAACTCCTACCAGGCCGTCTGGCCCCGCACGCTGTACTTCTACTGCGTCGAGCCGCCCACCACCCAGGGAGCGACCCCGCTCGCCGACATCCGGCAGGTCCTGGCCGCCGTCGACCCCGACGTGCGGGCCGAGTTCGAGGCACGCGGCTGGCAGGTGGTGCGCAACTTCCACACCGGGTTCGGCGTGCCCTGGCAGGAGGCGTTCAACACCTCCGACCGGGACGCCGTCGTCGCGTACTGCGCGGAGCGGCGCATCGAGGCCGAGTGGCGGCCCGACGGAGGGCTGCGCACCACCGCGGTCCGCCGCGCGGTGCACCGGCATCCGGTCAGCGGCGAGGAGGTGTGGTTCAACCACGCCACGTTCTTCCACACCAGCACGCTGCCCGAGGAGGTCGGCGCGGGACTGCGCGCGATCTTCGACGACGAGGACCTGCCCACGCACACGTTCTACGGCGACGGCGGCGCCATCCCCGACGACGTGCTGGACCATCTGCGCGGCTGCTACCGCGGGGCGTCCGTCCGCTTCGACTGGCAGCGCGACGACGTCCTGATCGTCGACAACATGCTCGCCGCGCACGCCCGCGAGCCGTTCACCGGGCCCCGGCGGATCGCCGTGGCCATGGCGGAGCCGTCCGCGGCCTGAGCGGCCATGTGCCACAGCACCGCGGTCCGACCGCACAAGTACGTCCAGCCGACCCGCAGTTGGGAAGAGAGATGCTCACCACACACGGATCACGCATAGCCGCTCTCGCGGTCTACCGGCCCGCCCGCCTCGTGGCCAACGAGGAGCTGTCGCAGCGGACCACGGTCTCCCCGGAGTGGATCGAGAGCCGCACCGGCATCAAGACCCGCCACCACGCGGACGAGCAGGAGACCATCGCCGCGATGGCGGCGGCGGCCGGGGAGAAGGCGGTCGTCGAGGCCGACATCGACCCCGCCGAGGTGGACCTCACCATCGTGGCCAGCGCCACCCGCCGCGTCCGCATGCCCGGGGTGGCGCCCGAGGTCGCCAGCCGGATCGGCCTGCCGAACTCCGGTGCCTATGACCTGAACGCGGTCTGCGCCGGCTTCACCTACTCCCTGGCCATGGCCTCCAACGCGGTACGGCTCGGCGAGGCCCGGCACGCGCTGGTCATCGGCGCCGAGCGGACCAGCGAGTGGATCGACCCCAACGACCCGGACACCTTCGTCATCTTCGGCGACGGCGCCGGCGCCGCCGTGGTCTCGCGCTCCGAGACGGCCGGCATCGGCCCGGCGGTGTGGGGCAGCGACGGCGCGCGGCACGAGGTCCTCGGCATCACGGAGAAGGCCGACGGGCGCGAGTACGTCACGATGAACGGCCCGCTCGTCTACAAGTGGTCGACGGCCACCATGCCGGACGTGGCCCACCGGGCGTGCGCCGCCGCCGGTGTCTCCCTGGAGGACATCGCCTGGTTCGTCCCGCACCAGGCCAACAACCGGATCATCCGCACCCTGACGGACAACCTGGGCCTGCCGCAGGACCGCGTCGTCAACGACGTCGTGGACACCGGCAACACCTCGGCGGCGTCGGTGCCGCTGGCGCTCAACCGCCTCAAGGAGAGCGGTCGTGCCACCCCGGGCGAGAAGGTCCTGCTGCTTGGCTTCGGCGCCGGTCTGACATACGCCGGCCAGGTCGTCGACATGCCCTGACGGCACCGCCGTCCACTCGACCCTCTTCCACCGACCTTCACTCCTCACCTCCTCACCTCCTCACCTCCTCACAGAGACGGAACCACCATGACCAGAGACGAAATGATCGTCGAGATCATCAACCTCACCCTGCGCACCGCCCCGGACCTGGAGGGCGAAGTCACCGCCGACTCCAGCTTCGAGAACCTCGGCATGGATTCCCTGACCCGTATCGATCTGCTGGCGGCGGTGGAAAAAAACTTCGGTCTGTCGGTGCCCGACGACAAGGTCGCCGACCTGCTGAGGGTCAGTGACGTCGCGGACTTCCTCATGGCGTACAAGGCGGGAGTCTGAGCCATGACCCACATGGATCCCGGGAACGGGGCGCTGCCCCTGTCGGTGGGCCAGGAAGGACTGTGGCTCCTGCACAGCCTGGCTCCCGACAGCTCCACCTACCACCTCGCCGGGGGTGTCCGCATGGAGCCGGCGCCCGACCCCGAGATCCTGGGGCGGGCCGTCGACGCGGTCACCGAGCGGCATCCCATGCTCCGCTCGGTGTACGCGGACACCGAGGACGGCCCGCGGCGCCGCGTCCTGCCGCCCGGCGCCACCGGGCGCCTGACGGTCCGTGAGGTGCCCGGCGCCGGGGACGAGGAACTGCGCCGGATGGTCGACGCGGAGGTCGCCGCGCCGTTCCGCCTGACCGAGGAGGGCCCCTTCCGTGCCGTGCTGCTGCGGCGCGAGACGGACGCCGTGGCGCTGGTCGTCACCCACCACATCGCCACCGACGCCCTGTCCCAGTGGCTGCTCTGGCGCGACCTGCTCGCCGCCTACGCGGCCCTCGCCGAGGGCAAGGACCCCGGTCTGGAGCCGCCGGCCACCGACTTCGACCACTTCGTGGCGGCCGAGCGCACCCTGCTGGACTCGTCGCGCGGCGCCCGCCAGGCCGACTTCTGGCGGGAGCAGTGCGCCGGCTCGCAGGCCGCCGAACTCCCCACCGACCGGCCGCGTCCGGCCGTACCGGCGAGCAAGGGCACGAGTCTGGTGCGCAGGCTGCCCGACGCGCTCTCGGAGGGCATCCGGCGCGCCGCGGCCGACCGCGAGGTCTCCCAGTTCGCGGTGGCGCTCGGCGCGCTCCAGGCGCTGGTCAACCGCTGGACCGGCATGCGGGACTTCCTCATCGCCTGCCCGGCTTCCGTGCGCCGCTCCGCGGCCCGCGAGGTCGTCGGCTACTACGTCAACCCGGTGCTGGTACGCGCCGAGATCACCAGGAACGCCACCCTGGGCGAGGTCGTCGAGCGCGCCGCGGACCGGGTGAGGCAGGCCACCGCACGCGCCACCTATCCGTTCCCGCTGGTCGCCCAGGACGCCGGGGACGGCGGGCCGCTGTACCGGATCTCCATGACGATGGTCGCCACCGAACGCTTCGACGGCGGCATGGGGGTCGCCGCCGCCGGGGTGCCGATGCGGGTGGGCGGTCTCACCGTCACCTATCTGGAGATCCCGCACCTGGAGGGCCAGTGCGACGTGTCGCTTGAGGTCACCCGGGACGCCTGCGGCCTGACCATCGCCCTGCGCTATGACACGGCGCTGTTCGAACGGTCCACCATGGAGCGGCTGTTCGACCAGTACGTACGCTTCCTCGCCGCCGTGGTCGACGACGCGGACCGTCCCGTCGGCCGTATCCCGCTCACCGACGGCGACGACAAGCGGGCCCTGCTCGCCCTCGGCGGCCACCCCGGCGCCGTCTCATGAGCGCTCCCGTCCTCCACGGCATCCTCGACGGCGTCGGCGACACGCCCCTGGTGGAACTCACCGGGCTGCTGCCCCGGTTCGGCTCCCGGGTCTTCGCCAAGCTGGAGGCGTTCAACCCGGGCGGCAGTGTCAAGGACCGCTCCGCGCTCTCCATGCTGCTGGGCCGCATCCGCAGCGGCGACCTGGTGCCGGGCCGGTCCACGGTGGTGGAGTCCAGCTCCGGCAACCTCGCCATCGGCATGGCGCAGATCTGCCGGTACTTCGGCATCGACTTCATCTGCGTCGTCGACCCGAAGACCACCGAGCAGAACCTGGCCATCCTGCGGGCCTACCGCGTCACCGTCGACATGGTCACCGAGGTCGACCCCGAGACGCGGGCCTATCTGCCGACGCGCCTGAAGCGGGTACGGGAACTCGTCGCGACCATCCCCGGCGCCTACTGGCCCAACCAGTACGCCAACCCGCGCAACCCGCTGGCGCACGAGCGGACCATGCGGGAGATCGCCGAGGCCCTCGACGGCCGCGTCGACTACCTGTTCTGCTCCACCGGAACCGGCGGCACCCTCACCGGCTGCGCCCGCTACATCCGCGAACACCGGCTGCCCACCACCCTGGTGGGCGTGGACGCGCTGGGCAGCGTGCTGTTCGGCGGGGTGTCCGGACCGCGGCTGCTGCCCGGACACGGCGCGGCGGTGCGGCCCGCCCTCTTCGACCCGGCGCTGGCCGACGAGGTGGTGCACGTCTCCGACCTGGAGTGCGTGATCGGCTGCCGCACCCTCACCGACCGCGAGGCCATCCTCGCCGGCGGCTCCTCCGGCGCGGTCACCGCCGCGCTCGGCAAGTTCGCGGCCCGCATCCCGGCCGGCCGCAACGTCGTGCTGATCTTCCCCGACCGGGGCGACCGGTACCTCGACTCGATCTACTCCGACGACTGGGTGCGCGCCCACTTCGGAGAGGTCTCCCATCTGTGGCAGGAACCCGATCTCTTCATGGCGGTGAGCGCATGCTGATCATCGAACACGGGCAGGTGGCCGGGCTTCTGACCGGCCATGAGAAGGAGGTCGTGGACCTCGTCGCCGAGGCCTACGAACGCCACGACGAGGGGCGCACCGTACTGCCGCACTCCGTCTTCCTGCGCTTTCCCGACCGCCCCCGCGACCGGATCATCGGCCTCCCCGGCTACCTCGGCGCGGCGGCCGGCGACGAGTCGGCGGGCGGTGAGGTCGCCGGCATGAAATGGATCTCGTCCTTCCCGGGCAACATCGCGACCGGACACGAGCGCGCCAGCGCCGCGATCCTGCTGAACTCCCTGGAGACCGGGCACCCCGAGGCCCTGATCGAGGGCTCCCTCATCTCCGCCCGGCGCACCGCCGCCTCCGCCGCGCTCGCCTCCCGGCTCCTGCTCGACGGGCGCCGGCCCACCGGCGTCACCCTCGTCGGCACCGGCGTCATCAACCGCGAGGTGCTCCGCTTCCTCGCCGTCGTCCACCCCCACCTCGACTCGCTCGCCGTGTACGACACGGACCCCGAGCGCGCCGCCCGCTTCACCGCCGACCACGCCCGGCTGCTGCCCGGCGCCCGGGTACGGCACTGCGGCAGCCTCGACGAGGCCCTCGCCGCCCACGACCTGGTGTCCTTCGCGACCACCGCCGCCACCCCGCACACCGGCCTCGACGCCTGCCCGCCCGGCACCGTCGTGCTGCACGTATCACTGCGGGACCTGACCGTGCCCGCGATCCTCGGCGCCCACAACGTCGTCGACGATCCGGACCATGTGTGCCGCGAGAAGACCTCACCGCACCTCGCGCAGGAGCACACCGGCTGCCGGGACTTCATCCACGCCTCCATCGGCGCGCTGCTGAGGGGCACCGCCGCACCCCTGCCCCAGGACGGCAGGCCGGTGGTGTTCTCCCCGTTCGGTCTCGGCGTACTGGACCTGGCCCTGGCCCGGTTCGTCCGTGACGAGGCCCGCGCCCGAGGCATCGGCACCTCCGTCGAAGGCTTCCTGCCCGGCCGCTGGCCCTGAGGCCGGTCCTGCCCGAGGGCCCCCCGCACCGCAGTCCCGCACCTGATCAACACCTCTGGAGAAGAGATGTCTGTCCCGCTGCACGAACTGATCGCCCGTCAAGCCGTCCGTACCCCCCACGCCATCGCGGTCGACGACGCACAGGGGACGATGACGTACGAGCAGCTGGACCGGCACGCGAACCGCGTCGCGCGGCTGCTCCGCGAGCGGGGCGTCGCCCCGGAGGACCGGGTGGCGGTCGGCCTGCCCCGCCGGCTCGACCTGCCCGCCGTCCTCCTCGGCGTATGGAAGGCGGGCGCCGCCTACGTGCCGCTGGACGCCGCCCACCCCGCGGAGCGCACCGCCTGGATGGTGAAGGACAGCGGCGCCCGGCTGGTCCTGGCGGCGCGCGGCACGGCACCCGAGGGGCTGGACGAGACCGCCGTACTGCTTCTGGACGCCCCGGAGACCGGCCTAGGGGGTGTTGTGGAAGCCCCGCACAGCACCCACGGCGCCCGGCACGCACCCTCGCCGCACCGGCCAAAGACCCAAGTAGCTCCGCTACAAGGGCCTCCGTCCGGCACGCCGAGGGCACGCACCGAACACCGCGGGCACCGCACAGGACTTCCACAACACCCCCTAGACGCCCAGCAGGACTCCGCACCCGAGCCGCCCGCCGCCGACCCCGCGAGCGCCGCTTACCTGACCTACACCTCCGGCTCCACCGGCCTGCCCAAGGGGGTGCTGGTGGAGCACGCCGGCATCGCCAACCGGGTGTCCTGGACGGTGACGCGGCAGGGCCTCGGCGCGGACGACCGGATGGTGCAGAAGACGGTCCTCACCTTCGACGCCGCCGCTCTGGAGCTGTTCGCGCCGCTCGTCGCCGGCGGCACCGTGGTGATGGCACCGCCGGGCGCCGAGTCCGACCCGGCCCTGTTGGTCCGCACCCTCGACGAGCAGCGCGTCACCGTCCTCCAGGGCGTCCCGTCGGTGCTGCGGCTGCTCACCGAGGAACCCGGCTGGGCCCAGTGCACCGGGCTGCGGATGGTGTTCTCCGCGGGCGAGGCCCTCGACGCCGAACTGTGCCGCCGGCTGAGCGAGCCGACCGGCGCCACGGTGTGGAACACGTACGGGCCCACCGAATGCTCCATCGACGTCACCGCCCAGGAGTTCGACCCGGAGCTCCACACGGAGGCCGTGCCCATCGGCCGTCCCCTCGACGGACTGCGCGTCTACGTGCTGGACGAGGAGTTCGACCCCGTGCCCATCGGCGTCGTCGGCGAGGTGTACGCCGCGGGCACCGGCCTCGCCCGCGGCTACGCCGGCCGCCCGGCGCAGACCGCCGAACGCTTCCTGCCCGACCCGCACGGCGGCGACGGCAGCCGCATGTACCGCACCGGCGACCTGGCCCGCTGGCGTTCCGACGGCAGCCTCGCCTACCTGGGCCGCGTCGACCACCAGGTCAAGGTCAACGGCGTCCGCATCGAACCGGCCGAGGTGGAGGCCGCCCTGCACGCCCACCCCGAGGTGCGGGGAGCCACCGTCGGGGCGTACGTCACCGCCACGGGCACCCGCCTCGTGGCCCACCTGGTCGCCGGCCGCCGCATCCCCCGCGACGAGCTGCGCAGCTTCCTGCGGCGCCGGCTGCCCGAGCCGATGATCCCCGCCCAGTTCGTGCCCATGGACGCCTTCCCGCTGACCGCCAACGGCAAGGTCGACCGGTTGGCCCTGCCGGACCCGACGGCGGCGGAGGCCGCCACGCCCGGCGACACACCCGCGTCTGTGGCGCCCCGCACGCCCGCGGAACGGCTCGTCGCCGACGTGTGGGAACAGCTCCTCCAGGTGGAGAACGTCGGCGTCCACGACGACTTCTTCGCCCTCGGCGGTTCCTCCCTCGTCCTGACCCGCCTCGCCGTCGCCCTCACCAAGGCGTCCGGCGACGACGTCCAGCTGCGCGGCCTGTTCGGCGCGTCCACCGTCGAGGCGCAGGCCCGCCTCATCGAGGAGTCCCGGCCCTCCGTGCCCGAGGTGGTCCCGGTGGACCGCGGCGCACCGCTGCCCCTCTCCTTCGGCCAGCACCGCCTGTGGTTCCTGGACCGCATGCACCCCGGCAGCCCCGAATGGGTCGCCCCGCTCTTCCTGCGGCTGCCCGCCGGCACCACCGAGGCCGCCGTCCGCAGCGCCCTCGACACCCTGGAGCAGCGCCATGAGGCCCTGCGCACCCGCTATGTCCTCCGGGGCGAGGAACCCCGCCAGGTCGTCGTCGGTGCCCAGCCCGTCGAGCTCCGCGTGGAGGACGCCGGCGAGGCCGACCTGGAGCGGCTCTTCGGTGAGCAGTTCCGCCGCGGCTTCGACCTGACCGACGGCCCCCTGTGGCGTGCCCTGCTGGTCCGGGTCCCGCTCGGCGGCCCCGTCCTGCTGGTCACCGTCCACCACATCGCCAGTGACGGCTGGTCCACGGTCGTCATGGAGCGGGAGATCCGCGAACTGTGCGCGGCGGCCGGCGAAGGCCGTACCCCCGAACTGCCCGCCCCCGCCGTGCAGTACGCCGACTACGCCGCCTGGCAGGCGGCCCGCTCCGACGACGCCGTCCTGGACCGCGAACTCGACTACTGGAAGTCCGCCCTGCGCGGCATGCCCGAACTCCAGCTGCACACGGACCGACCCCGCCCGCCCCACCGCGACGGACACGGCCAGGGCGTCCGGTTCTCCGTCCCGGCCGGTCTCGCGGACGCCCTCAGCGGCATCGGCCGGCAGCACGGTGCCACTCCGTACGCCGCCCTGCTCGCCGCCTTCGCCGCGCTGCTGGCCCGCTACAGCGGTCAGGACGACTTCGGCGTCGGCAGCCCGGTGACCGGCCGACTGCGCCCGGAGACCCAGGACACCGTCGGCTTCTTCCTCAACTCCCTCGTCCTGCGCTGCGACCTGGCCGGCGACCCCACCTTCGCCGAGCTCCTCGAGCGCACCAAGGACACCGTGCTCTCCGGCTTCGCCCACCAGGAACTGCCCTTCGAACGGCTGGTGGACGAACTCCAGCCGGTCCGCGACCTGTCCCGCACCCCCCTCTACCAGGTGGCTTTCGACCTCCAGGACGAGGGCGCGACCTCGGTGGCCACCGACGGTGTCCTCATGGACGCCTTCCAGGGAGCCTGGCAGGTGGCCAAGACCGACCTGACGCTGTTCGTCTGGCGGCACGCCGACGGCTCCCTCACCGGTGCCTTCGAGTATGCGACCGCGCTCTTCGAGCACACCACCGTGGAGCGCATGGCCGACCACTTCGTCCGCCTGGTCCAGGCCGTCGTCGACGCCCCCGGCACCCCGCTCTCCGCGATCGACCTCACCACCGTCCACGAACACCGGCTCCTGCGCCTGTGGAACGACTCCGGGGTGTCGGTGCGTGAGGTTTCGGTGCCGGGGTTGATCGCCGAGCAGGTGGCGCTGCGGCCGGGTGCGGTGGCGGTGGAGTCGGGTGGTGCGGCGTTGTCGTTCGCGGAGTTGGATGTGCGGGCGAATCGTTTGGCGCATGCGTTGCGTGGGGCGGGTGTGGGTGCGGAGTCGTCG
>NZ_JBIMKE010000043.1:0-53944 GCF_043673425.1 Streptomyces sp. M41
ACGCCTGGGCAAGATGACCTTCTGGACGCTGTTCATCGGCTTCCACGGCACCTTCCTCGTCCAGCACTGGCTGGGCGCCGAGGGCATGCCGCGTCGTTACGCCGACTACCTGGCGGCCGACGGCTTCACCGCCCTGAACACGATCTCGACGATCAGCTCGTTCGTCCTCGGCGCGTCGCTGCTGCCGTTCTTCTACAACATCTGGAAGACGGCGAAGTACGGCAAGCCGGTCGGCGTCGACGACCCGTGGGGCTACGGCCGCTCGCTGGAGTGGGCGACGTCCTGCCCGCCGCCGCGGCACAACTTCCTCACTCTGCCGCGGATCCGTTCCGAATCCCCGGCGTTCGACCTGCATCACCCTGAGATCGCCGCTCTCGACCAGCTCGAGAACGCGCCTCACGGTGACAAGGCTCTGGCTGGTGGCAAGGAGGCCGGCAAGTGAAGGTCCAAGGCAGGATGTTCATCTGGCTGAGCGTCTTCATCCTCGCCATGGCGATCGTCTATGGCGTGTGGTCGAAGGAGCCGGCCGGTACCACGGCCCTCTTCCTGGCCTTCGGGCTGGCCATCATGATCGGCTTCTACCTCGGCTTCACGGCCAAGCGGGTCGACACGGGTGCGCAGGACAACAAGGAGGCGGACGTCGCCGACGACGCCGGCGAGGTCGGGTTCTTCAGCCCGCACAGCTGGCAGCCGCTCTCCCTCGCGATCGGCGGCGCCCTCGCCTTCCTGGCGATCGCCGTCGGCTGGTGGCTGCTGTACTTCTCGGCGCCGCTGATCCTGGTCGGTCTGTGGGGCTGGGTGTTCGAGTACTACCGCGGTGAGAACCGCACCCAGTAGCAGCTGAGCTCTTCAGGAGCCCGGACCCTCCGCGAGGAGGGGTCCGGGCTCCTGCTTTTGCAGCAACCGGGATCACTCGTACGCCTTACTCCGCGCGCCATGCTTGACGCGGCTTCCTAGCGTGAAGCCATGAGCCACATGCCATCGCGCACGAGCACCGCCATAGGCTGCACGCTGCTGGTCATAGCCCTCGGGGTGGGTGTCACCAGCTGCGGCAGCGACGGAAACCCGCTGTCCGCCGCCCCGTACGACGCGGCGGACCAGATCGCCTTCAACGGGCCCTCGGGCGACGGCCGCAAGGCCGACCCCGACAAGCCCCTGGAGGTCACCACGGAGGACTCCGACGGCCGCATCACGGACGTCACCGCCAGGGACGCCGCAGGACGCTATGTCGCGGGCGAACTCTCCGCCGACGGCACCCGCTGGCACAGCACCTCCCCGCTCGCCGCCAACGCCCGCTACACGGTGCGTGTGAGCACCGAGGACGAGGACGGCGCCCCCGGCCGCAAGGTCCTCACCTTCGACACCAGCAGGCCGACCACGAAACGGCTGACGGTCACGTTCGGCCCCAAGGCCGGCAAGTACGGCGTGGGACAGCCCATCACGGCCGAACTGAACCGGCCCGTCAAGGACAAGAAGCAGCGGGCGACGGTCGAGAGTGCCCTCAAGGTCGACTCCATACCCGCGGTCAAGGGCGCCTGGCACTGGGTGGACGACAAGAAGCTGCACTACCGCCCCGCGGAGTACTGGCCCACGCAGGCCACCGTGCACGCCCACAGCAACCTGGAGGGCATCAAGATCGGCGACCGGCTGCGGGGCGGCAAGGCCAAGCCCCTGACCATCACCACGGGCGACCGGGTCATCGCCGTCACGGACGCCGCGACGCACCAGATGACCGTCTACAAGAACGGCGAGGTCATCCGGGAGATACCGGTCACCACCGGCAAGCCCGGCTACGACACCCGCAACGGCGTCAAGGTCGTACTGGCCAAGGAAGGTACCGTTCGCATGACCAGCGCGAGCATAGGTGCCTCGGACTTCTACGACCTGACCGTCCACCACTCCGTCAGAGTCACCAACAGCGGCGAGTACGTCCACGCCGCCCCCTGGTCGACCGGCTCCCAGGGATACGCCAACGTCAGCCACGGCTGCACGGGCATGAGCACCGCGAACGCCGCGTGGTTCTACGACACCATCAGCGAGGGCGACCTCGTCGAGGTCGTCAACTCGGGCGGCGACACCATGGCCCCCTTCGGCAACGGCTTCGGCGACTGGAACCTGCCGTGGAAGAAGTGGCGCGTCGGCAGCGCCCTGGTGGGCGACACACCGGACGGCCCGAGCCCCGCGGAACGCGCGAGACTGCGACCGCAGAGCGTGTGAACGCCCCCAGGACGGCTCTCTGGGCCTCCTAGGCGCTCTGGAGCCTCTTCGTACGCAACAGGGACGCCAGCGCCCCCGCGAACTCCACCGGCTCCACAGGCAGCGTCACAGCCGCCTCGGCCCGGCTCCAGGTGGCCAGCCACGCATCCTGCGGGCGCCCGATCAGCAGCAGCACCGGCGGGCAGTTGAACACCTCGTCCTTGATCTGCCGGCAGACCCCCATGCCCCCCATGGGCACCGCCTCGCCGTCCAGGACGCAGACGTCGATCCCGCCCTTGTCCAGCTCCTTGCTGACGGCGGCCGGGGTCGCGCACTCCACGAACTCCACGACAGGGACGTCCGGAGCGGGCCTGCGCCCCGTCGCCAGCCTCACCTGTTCGCGGGTGTTGGAGTCGTCGCTGTAGACCAGCACCGTGGCGGTCGGCTGCATTGTTCCTCCGTGACGTCAGCGTCGTAAGGACAGGCCTGTTGGGCCGGATGCTACTCCCTCGAACCCCACGTCAACACCGGTATGAACGGCGAAGACACTCCGAACGGCACCCCCCGGAGTGAGGGCGGGATAAGCGACCGACATAATGTCGGTCGTGGCGACAGCAACGACAGTAGACAAGGGTCACGCGCACCCGTCGGTCAATCGACCGAACCTCACCAGCGTCGGAACCATCATCTGGTTGAGTTCCGAGCTGATGTTCTTCGCGGCCCTCTTCGCGATGTACTTCACCCTGCGATCGGTGACGGGTCCGGACTTCTGGCATGAGAAGGCGGACGCCCTGAACTTCCCGTTCTCGGCGACGAACACCACGATCCTGGTGCTCTCCTCCCTCACCTGCCAGCTCGGCGTCTTCGCCGCCGAGCGCGGTGATGTGAAGAAGCTCCGGGGCTGGTTCATCGTCACCTTCATCATGGGTGCGATCTTCATCGGCGGTCAGGTGTACGAGTACACCGAGCTGGTCAAGCACGAGGGCCTCTCGCTCTCGTCCGACCCGTACGGCTCGGTCTTCTACCTGACCACCGGCTTCCACGGCCTGCATGTGACGGGCGGTCTCATCGCCTTCCTGCTGGTCCTCGGCCGCACGTACATGGCCCGGAGGTTCACGCACGAGCAGGCGACCGCCGCGATCGTCGTGTCCTACTACTGGCACTTCGTCGATGTCGTCTGGATCGGCCTCTTCGCCACGATCTACATGATCAAGTAGCCGGGCCCGATCCCGCGCGCGTTCCACAACGCACCAACCAGAAGCATCGACGCAGAAGATCCTGACACCGGGGTAATCCGTGAAAAAGCTCTCCGCACGACGACGCCATCCGCTGGCGGCGATCGTCGTCCTACTCCTCGCGCTGGCGTGCACGGGGGGGCTGTACGCCGTGTTCGCGCCCGCGGACAAGGCGCAGGCCGAGGAAACCGCCCAGTCCCTCACCATCGAGGAGGGCAAGAAGCTCTACACCGTCGGCTGCGCCAGCTGCCACGGAACCGATGGTCAGGGCACCTCCGACGGTCCGAGCCTGGTGGGCGTCGGCGCCGCAGCCGTCGACTTCCAGGTGGCCACGGGCCGTATGCCGGCCGCCACCTCCCAGGGCGCCCAGGTCCCGCGGAAGAAGAACATCTACTCGCAGGCCGAGATCGACCAGCTCGCGGCGTTCGTCGCCTCGCTGGGCGCCGGCCCGTCCATCCCGACCGAGGAGCAGTACGGCCCCGAGGGAGCGGACATCGCCAAGGGCGGCGAGCTCTTCCGCAACAACTGCGCCCAGTGCCACAACTTCACCGGCAAGGGTGGCGCGCTGACGCACGGCAAGTACGCGCCTTCGCTCGAGGACGTCGACCCGAAGCACGTCTACGAGGCCATGCAGACGGGCCCGCAGAACATGCCGTCGTTCCCCGACACCACACTGTCGGAGCAGAACAAGAAGGACATCATCGCGTACCTGCACGCGGTCAACAGCGACGAGACGGTCAACCCGGGCGGTCTGGAACTGGGCGGCCTCGGCCCGGTCAGTGAGGGCCTGTTCGGCTGGATCTTCGGTCTCGGGGCACTGATCGCGGTCGCCGTCTGGGTCGCCGCTCGGACCGCAAAGGCCAAGAAGTCATGAGTAGCCAAGACATTCCAGAAGAGAACCTGCCCGCTGAGCAGGACACCCACGTCGCGGTAGCGGACGAGAAGAACCCCTTCGCCGACCCCGGCCTGCCGCCCCACGAGCACCGGATCCAGGACATCGACGAGCGGGCCGCCAAGCGGTCCGAGCGCACGGTCGCCCTGCTGTTCACGGTGTCCATGCTGGCCACCGTCGGCTTCATCGCCTCGTTCGTCGCGATCCCGCACGACAAGTCGATCTTCGTCTTCCCGATCGGTCACCTCAACGCGCTGAACTTCGCGCTGGGCCTGACCCTCGGTGCGGCGCTGTTCTGCATCGGCGCGGGCGCGGTCCACTGGGCCCGCACCCTGATGTCCGATGTGGAGGTCGCGGACGAGCGGCACCCGATCGCGGCGTCGCCCGAGGTCAAGGCCAAGGTCATGGCCGACTTCAAGCAGGGCGCCAAGGAGTCCGCGCTGGGTCGCCGCAAGCTGATCCGCAACACCATGTTCGGCGCGCTGGCCCTGTTCCCGCTCTCCGGTGTCGTCCTGCTGCGCGACCTCGGTCCGCTGCCCGGCACCAAGCTGCGCCACACCCTGTGGTCCAAGGGCAAGCTGCTCGTCAACATGAACACCAACGAGCCGCTGCGTCCCTCGGACGTCGCGGTCGGCTCCCTCACCTTCGCCAAGCCGGAGGGCCTCGAGGAGCACGACCACGACTTCCAGAACGAGATCGCCAAGGCCGCCCTGATGATCGTCCGGCTCCAGCCCGCCGACATCAAGGACAAGCGCGAGCTCGAGTGGTCGCACGAGGGCATCGTCGCGTACTCGAAGATCTGCACCCACGTCGGTTGCCCGATCTCCCTGTACGAGCAGCAGACGCACCATGTGCTCTGCCCCTGCCACCAGTCCACCTTCGACCTCTCCGACGGTGCCCGAGTGATCTTCGGCCCGGCCGGTCACGCCCTGCCGCAGCTGCGCATCGGCGTGAACGACGAGGGCTACCTCGAGGCGCTCGGCGACTTCGAAGAGCCCGTCGGTCCTGCATTCTGGGAGCGCGGATGAGCACTACAGAGAAGACCGAGTCCCGCTCTCGCGGGAAGGCACCGGCCGGCGAGCGCGTCGCCGACTGGGCCGACGGCCGGCTGGGGATCTACTCCCTGGCCAAGGCCAACATGCGCAAGATCTTCCCCGACCACTGGTCGTTCATGTTGGGTGAGGTCTGCCTCTACAGCTTCATCATCATCATCCTCACGGGTGTGTATCTGACGCTGTTCTTCCACCCGTCGATGAACGAGGTGGAGTACCACGGCAGCTACGTCCCGATGCAGGGGCAGCTGATGAGCGAGGCGTTCAAGTCGACGCTGGACATCAGCTTCGACGTGCGTGGCGGTCTGCTCATCCGGCAGATCCACCACTGGGCGGCGCTGGTCTTCCTCGCCGGCATGTTCGTGCACATGATGCGCGTCTTCTTCACGGGTGCGTTCCGCAAGCCGCGTGAGGTCAACTGGCTGTTCGGCTTCCTGCTGTTCGTGCTGGGCATGTTCACCGGCTTCACCGGCTACTCGCTCCCCGACGACCTGCTCTCCGGCACGGGCGTCCGGATCGGTGAGGGACTTGTCCTGTCCGTGCCGATCGTCGGCACGTACATCTCGTTCTTCCTGTTCGGCGGAGAGTTCCCCGGCACCGACTTCGTCGCCCGGTTCTACTCGATCCACATCCTGCTGCTGCCGGGCATCATGCTCGGCCTGGTGGTCGGCCACCTGATCCTGGTCTTCTACCACAAGCACACGCAGTACGCGGGTCCCGGGAAGAACAACAAGAACGTCGTCGGCATGCCGCTGCTGCCGGTCTACATGGCCAAGGCCGGAGGCTTCTTCTTCCTGGTCTTCGGTGTCATCGCGGTCATCGCGGCGGTCGCGCAGATCAACCCGATCTGGGCGCTCGGCCCCTACCGCGCGGACCAGGTGTCCACGGGTGCCCAGCCCGACTGGTACATGGGCTTCTCCGAAGGCTTCGTGCGTGTCATGCCGGGCTGGGAGATCACCCTCTGGGGCCACACACTGGTCCTGGGTGTGTTCATCCCGCTCATCGTGTTCGGTCTGATGCTGGTGTCGATCGCGGTGTACCCGTTCATCGAGTCCTGGATCACCGGGGACAAGCGCGAACACCACATCCTGGACCGGCCGCGCAACACCCCGACCCGTACCGGCCTGGGCGTCGCCTGGCTCACGCTGTTCGCCGTGGCCATGGTGGGTGGTGCCAACGACCTGTGGGCGACCTACTTCCACCTGTCGATCAACGCGGTGACCTGGTTCGTCCGGATCGCCATCTTCGCGGGTCCGGTCATCGCCTTCATCGTCACCAAGCGGATCTGCCTCGGTCTTCAGCGCCGGGACAAGGACAAGGTGCTGCACGGCCGCGAGTCGGGCATCATCAAGCGCCTGCCGCACGGTGAGTTCATCGAGGTGCACGAGCCGCTCAGCCAGGACGCGCTGCACACCCTCACCGCGCACGAGCAGTACAAGCCGCTCGAGATCGGCCCGACGGTCGATGAGAACGGCGTCGAGCGCAAGGTGAAGGGCTCCGAGAAGCTGCGCGCCAAGCTCAGCGAGGCGTACTTCGGCGAGGACAACCAGATCGCCAAGCCGACCGTCGAGGAGTACAAGCAGATCGCCGAGAGCCATGACCATGGCCACGGCCACCACGTCCCGAAGCCGCGGGACGAGGAGCACAACGAGATCCCGAGCGGCCACGGCCGTCACTGATCCACTGTCGTTGTAACGTCGCAGGGGTGACCCCACGGACTGTCGTCCGTGGGGTCACCTCTTTTTTGTCCGCAGCTGAGCAGCCTTGGGCGGGGCCACTGCGCCGACCTTATGAAATGTGCCCCCAACTGGCCCAATGCTGCGATATAGGCATAGAAGTCGCGTAGTACCGTAACCAGGACGAAAGGCCCGACGGCCCGGCGCGTCCCATGTGTCCGTCGGTCCTGCGATCTGGGAGCGCGGATGAGCACTGCGAAGACGACCGGGTCCCGATCTCGCGGGAAGGCACCGGGCGGCGAGCGCCTCGCCGACTGGGCCGACGGCCGGCTGGGGATCTACTCCCTGGCCAAGGCCAACATGCGCAAGATCTTCCCCGACCACTGGTCGTTCATGTTGGGCGAGGTCTGCCTCTACACCTTCCTCGTCATCATCCTCACGGGCGTGTATCTGACGTTCTTCTTCCACCCGTCCATGACCGAGGTGGAGTACCACGGCAGCTACGTCCCGCTCCAGGGGCAGCTGATGAGCGAGGCCTTCAGCTCGACGCTGGACATCAGCTTCGACGTACGCGGGGGCCTGCTGATCCGTCAGATCCACCACTGGGCGGCGATCATCTTCCTCGCCGGGATGTTCGTGCACATGATGCGCGTGTTCCTCACGGGTGCGTTCCGAAAGCCGCGCGAGGTCAACTGGCTGTTCGGCTTCCTGCTGTTCGTGCTGGGCATGTTCACCGGCTTCACCGGCTACTCGCTCCCCGACGACCTGCTCTCCGGCACGGGGGTTCGTTTCACCCAGGGTGCGATCCTGTCCGTGCCGATCGTCGGCACGTACATCTCGTTCTTCCTGTTCGGCGGAGAGTTCCCCGGCACGGACTTCGTCCCGCGGTTCTACTCGATCCACATCCTGCTGCTGCCGGGCATCATGCTCGGCCTGGTGGTCGCCCACCTGATCCTGGTCTTCTACCACAAGCACACCCAGTACGGGGGTCCCGGCAGGGCGAACAAGAACGTCGTCGGCATGCCGTTGCTGCCGGTCTACATGGCCAAGGCGGGAGGCTTCTTCTTCCTGGTCTTCGGGGTCACGGCGGTGCTCGCCGGCGTCGCGTCCGTCAACCCCATCTGGGCGCTCGGCCCCTACCGCCCTGACATGGTGTCGACCGGCGCCCAGCCGGACTGGTACATGGGCTTCGCCGAAGGGCTGGTCCGCGCCATGCCCGGCTGGGAGATCAACTTCTGGGGCCACACCCTCGTCCTGGGCGTCCTCGTCCCGCTGGTGATCTTCGGCTTCTTCCTGGGCGCCATCGCCCTCTACCCGTACATCGAGGCATGGATCACGGGGGACAAGCGCGAGCACCATCTCCTGGACCGGCCGCGCAACGCCCCGACCCGTACCGGCTTCGGCGTCGCCTGGATCACCGCTTACATGATCATGCTGATCGGTGGCGGCAACGACATCGTCGCCACCCACTTCAATCTGTCGATCAACGCGGTGACGTGGTTCGTGCGCATCAGCTTCTTCGCGGGTCCGGTCATCGCCTTCATCGTCACCAAGCGGATCTGCATGGGGCTTCAGCGCCGGGACAAGGACAAGGTGCTGCACGGGCGGGAGTCGGGCATCATCAAGCGGCTGCCGCACGGTGAGTTCATCGAGGTGCACGAGCCGCTCAGCCAGGACGCGCTGCACACCCTCACCTCGCACGAGCAGTACAAGCCACTGGAGATCGGTCCGACGGTCGACGAGAACGGCGTCGAGCGCAAGGTGAAGGGCTCCGAGAAGCTGCGCGCAAAGCTCAGCGAGGCGTACTTCGGCCGCGACAACCAGATCGCCAAGCCGACGGTCGAGGAGTACAAGGAGATCACCAGCGGCCACGGCCACTGATTCGCCGCGTTCACCACTACGACTTGCGGCCCCCGGAACATAAACAGTCGTGTTCCGGGGGCCGCTGCTTGTCCATCACTTCCGAAGGCGCGTCGGGGATTTGTTAGACCCGCTACGGGGTCGGATAGTAGGATCGCCAAAGGTCGTGATCTTGAGCCGGGGGGCGATTGCGCCGCATGGGTGCTCCCTCGGCCTTGTATCGGGGATGGATGGGCGAATGCCGGATCCGGCGAATGCGAAATCCCTGTCGGCCACAGCCTCCGATGAAAGAGACTTCAGTAATGACCTCTGTGCAAGCCACCGGAACCACGACCGAGCCGATTCTTCTTGAACTCGTGGATGACGACGGCCGGACGATCGGCGTCGCCGAGAAGCTCTCGGCGCATCAGGCCCCCGGTCGACTGCACCGCGCCTTCTCGGTCTTCCTCTTCGATTCCGACGGACGCATGCTGCTTCAGCAGCGAGCCCACACGAAGTACCACTCGCCCGGTGTCTGGTCCAACACCTGCTGCGGTCACCCCTACCCCGACGAGCCTCCGCATGTCGCCGCCGCCCGTCGGGTCCGGGAGGAACTCGGTCTGGAGAACCTCTCCTTGGAGGCGGCCGGCACGGTCACGTACGAGCACCCCGACGACATATCGGGGCTGGTGGAGAAGGAGTACAACCACCTGTTCGTGGGCGTGGTGGACGAGAAGCCCGAACCGGATCCGGCCGAGGTCGGTGACTTCCGCTACGTGAACCGTGCGGAACTCGACGACCTTCGCGGGCAGGAGCCGTTCTCCGCCTGGTTCATGACGGTCCTGAACGCGGCCACCCCCGGCATGGTCCGCGTCGCCCCGGGGGGCGGCTGGTAGACCTGCCGATGCACAAAGGATCTGCCGTGGACGCTGAGCGCCCACGGCAGATCCTTTGCGGAGACGGTTACGCCAAGGCCCGCAGCACCGCCGCGTTGGCCTGTGTGTCGCCGATCGTCAGCCGGACGCCCTCGTTCGCGAAGCAGCGGGCCAGGACGCCGTTCTCCTCCAGCGCCGCACGGATCTCCTGGACGCGCTCGGGTTCCTCGAACCACAGGAAGTTCGTCTGGCTGGGCAACACGTTCCAACCGGCCCGGATCAACTCCTGAGCCACCCGGTTCCGTTCCCGCACGATGGACCGCACGCGTTCCCTGAGCGCCTGCTGCTCACGCAGGGACGCCTCCACCGCGACCGTGGACAGGGAACTCATGGAGAAGGGGAGCTGGAAGGCGTTGATCCGCCGCGCCAGTTCCGGACTCGTCACTCCGTAGCCGACCCGCATGTCGGCCAGCCCGTAGGCCTTGGAGAACGTCCGCAGCACCAGCAGATTGGGGTGCTCCCGCACCCAGTCCACCGACTGCGCGGCTTCCCCCGCGTCGACGAACTCCATGTAGGCCTCGTCCAGCACGACCAGTGTGTCGGCCGGGACCAGCGCGAGGAACTCTCTCAGTTCCTCCGCCGGGATGAACCGGCCGGTCGGGTTGTGCGGATTACAAACGATCACCGCGTCGGCGTCCAGTGACGCCTTCGCCAGGCCGGTGAGATCCTGATGCCCGCTCGTCAGCAGCCGAACTTCCAAGGGACGCGCGCCGGTCATCCCGGCGAGCAGCGGGTACGCGTCGAAGTTCCGCCACGCGTAGGCGAGGCCACCGCCGGAACGCACAGTTGCCTGGAGGGCCTGCAGTGCGACCCCCACGGAGCCGGATCCCACGACGACGCTCTCGTGAGGGACCCCGAGCCAGTCGGCGATCACGCCCTTCAGGCGTTCCGGGTAGAACTCCGGGTATCTGTTGACCGCTGCGACGTGGCGGGCGATCTCCTCGGCGACGGGTTCGAGCGGTGGGAGCGGATTCTCGTTGAGCGTCAACAGGTGTTCCAGGGGCATCAGCTCGCACCCACGGATATGAGGAGGTCGCGCGCATCGTCCAGCGTGGAATCGACGCTCAGCTCGTTTCCGTTCAGCATCGGGGTCTTGAAACAGCGCTCCAACTCCACGATGAATTCGACGACACCCATCGAGTCGATGCCCGATTCCTTGAACGTGGCCCCTGCGAAAAGGGATTCGGTGGACTTGGGGAAGCGCTCGTCGAGCAGCGACCTCAAGTTCTTGTCAAAAGCGCCCATGGTGGTTCTCATTCCTTGGTTACGACGGTCATTCGGTGACCGCGACGAGCGGTCCGGGCCAGGTGAGCAGTGCCGATCCCCAGGTCAGCCCACCGCCGAAGCCGGTGAGGACGACCGAGTCACCGGCCGTGAACCGTCCGGCCGTCGCGCCCGATGCGAGTGCCAGGGGAATGGACGCGGCCACCGTGTTGCCGACCTGGTCGATGTTCTTCACCACGCGCTCCGGCGGCAGCCCCAACTCCCTGGCGCAGGTGTCGAGGATGCGCACATTGGCCTGGTGCGGGACCAGATGCGCGAGGCGGTCCGGTGCGAGCGCGGCGCGGTCGAGGACGCCGCGTACCGAAGCGCTCATGTGCCGGACCGCACGGGCGAAGACCTGAGGCCCGTCCATGTGGAAGTACGCGTCCGTCGGGGCCGGTTCCGTCTCGCTGAGCCGCTGTTGCGAACCGCCGGCCGGGACGGTGATGAGGTCGACTCCCCGGCCGTCGCTGCCGAGGTCGAACCCGGCGAGCGCGCCGTCCTCGCCCGGGTCGCCGGCCCGCAGCACCGCGGCACCGGCGCCGTCGCCGAAGATGACCCGGGTGGTGCGGTCACCGGGATCGAGGATCGTGGAGAAGGTGTCCGCGCCTATCACCAGGGCCGTGTCGACCACTCCAGTGCCGATCAGTCCCGCCGCGGCTGCCAGCCCGTACACGAAGCCGGTGCACACCGCGGCCACGTCGAACGCACCGGCGCCGCCGAGCCCCAGGGCGTCGGCCACCACAGGGGCGGTCGCGGGGCAGGGGCGGTCCGGGGTGCTCGTGGCCACCACCACCAGGTCCACCCGGTCGACACCGGCCGACTTCAGCGCATTGCGTGCGGCCTGGGTCGCCAGATACCCGGTGCTCATGCCGTCGGACGCCACATGGCGCCGGGTGATGCCGGTGCGGGTTCTGATCCATTCGTCGGTCGTGTCCAGTTCGGCCGCGAGCATGTCGTTCGTGACCACCTGAGGAGGGACCCAGGTCCCCAGACCGCTGAGGACCGCGCTGCGTGTCATGGTCTTGCTCCTAGGGAAGTGAGCCGGTGGCTACTCGGTGACGCCGTCCTGGAAAGGAGCGCGCACCCGGTAGCCGCCGCGTATCGCCTGCTGGTTGATCTTCCGGGCACGGGCGATGGCCGAGGCCGTACGCGCGATCATGAGTCCGGAGGTCAGCCCCAGCCCCGCCTTCGCAGTCTTGAAGAAGGCGTATCCGTTCTTGGTCAGCTGGGGGAACATCGAGTCGTGCAGCTGGATGTCGGCCTCCATGAACGTCCGGGACGTCGGATGCAACGACTGCGGCCAGCCACGGCCGGCGTCCAGGTGCTTCTTGGCCCGGCCGATCTCGAACCGGAGCAACTCCCGTACGTTGTCGGTCAGATGGCCGCTGCCGATCTGACGGTCCAGGTCCGCGCGGGTCACACCGAACCGGTCGAGATGCTCCATCGGCAGGTAGAGGCGCCCGAGATCCAGGTCCTCGCGCAGATCCCAGATGAAGTCCAGCAGCTGGAACGCCGTGATGGTGTGCCGGCACAGCTCCTCGGCCTCGGCGCTGCGCGGTTCGAAGATCTGGTTGATCCATACGGCGGGCAGCAGGGTCACCGTCTCGAGGAACTCGTCGAGAGCCTCGTCGTTCGCGTACTCGTAGGTCGTCAGGGCCTTGCGATTCCCGTCGACGAACTCCGGCACCCGCAGATAGGGCAGATCCCAGGTCCGCAGGGTGTGGACGAGGGCCCGGGCGACGGCGGCATCCGTCTGCTCCGAGCGGGACAGCGGCCGGTCCGCGGACGGCGCGTCACCCTTGGCGACCGCCAGGTAGGTGCGCTCCCACTCGTCGAGCCGGCGAGCACGGACCTCGACGCTGTGGTTGATGTCGTCGGTCAGGTTGTCGACGTAGGCGACAAAAGTGATGAAGGCGTCGAAGTACGGTCGCTTGGCCGCGGGGAACATGAACCGGCCGAGGTAACGGCCGCGGCCGATCTCACGGAACAGCCGGGACACCGTGATGTAGTCGGCGCGCAGCCCGGAGTCGGTGATGCCCGCCTGGTCCAGTTCTTGAACGATGGTCATGTCTACTGTCTTTCCTTGTGGGCGGTGCCGGGGCCGACGTCTAGCGCGTGCTTGCGCTCATCTCGTACGCGACGGAGGACTGCCGCTGCCGCGGCACCGACACGGTGGGTTCGTCGGCGGCCAGGAAGGAAGCGAAGGGCGGCATCTCCTCGACGGGCAGACGCAGCTCCAGAACGCCGGGCATGGGCGGGGCGAGCCGGTAGTCGTCCAGGTGACGAGCCAGTTCCGCACGGGTTCCCGCACTGGCCACCCACAGCCGGCCGGGACCGCCGAGCCCCCGTGCCACCGTGCTCACGTCGACCGGTGAGTATTCCACCGCCGTGATGCGGGAGTCGAAGAAGGTCTGCTGGCGGGTGGCACACATCCCGTGCATACCGTTGTTGAAGACGATGTACAGGATGGGCAGACCGAGTTCGACGGCCGTGTGCATCTCGAGACCGCTCATCAGGAAGGCGCCGTCACCGCAGAACACCACGGTCCGGGTGCCCTCGGACGCCCCGAGCTGGGCGCCTATCGCCCCCGCGATGCTGTACCCCATGCCGCCCATGCCCAGCGCGATCGTCGACGTGGAGCCCGGGGGTACGGAGCCGTAGTGCATGGAGGCGACACTGCAGTTGCCGGCGTCGAACAGCAGATGCCCGCCGGCCGGCAGGTGCTCCTGGATCAGTTGGACGGCCTCGCTCTGCATGAGCACGTCGTGCTGGGCCGGAGCGCTTCGGCCGGGGAGCCGAGCCGCCCGCCGGGGAACGAAGCGGGTCATGGTGTACCCCTCGACAGCCGGGGCCGTGAAGGGGCTCACCTCCCGCAGCCGTTCCAGCAGCCGGAAGACCCTGCCGGCGTCGCCTCGCACCAGCAAGTCGGCGGAGTAACGCGTCAGTTGGCCCACATCGACGTTGACCGCGGCGGCCTTCGACGGGTCCCAGCCGCGTATCGCCTTCCTGGTCATCAGGGTCAGCCCGGTGCCGACCAGCACCACGAGGTCCGACCGCTCCACGTAGGCCGCGGCGGAGGGATGACCGCCCTCGCCGACGACGCCCAGATACAGGGGATCGTCGTTCGGGAACTCGCCTCGGGCGCCCATGGTCGTCACGACGGGGATGCCGGTCCGCTCCGCGAACGACCGCACGGCCTCGGGTGCGGACGACCGGCGGACCCCATGACCGAGCAGCAGGACCGGCGAACGGGCCTCGCTCAGCCGCTCGAAGAGCGCGCGCACCGCCGTCTCGTCGACCGGCCCCGGATCGACGAAGGCGTCGAGGTCGCGCGGCCAGTCGGCGGGCTGCTCACCGACCTCCAGCTCGTAGCTGTCCCGGGGCAGGAGGAGGGCCACCGGGCCCGGGCAGCCGCTGAGCGCCGTGCCGATGGCGTCCCGCAGGGCGGGCCAGAACGCCTCGGCATCGGTGATCCGTACGGTCTTCTTCGTGACGGCGCTCAGCATGGGCAGCGCGTCCACCGTCCGGCCCACACCGGAGGAATCCTGGAAGGACCCCTTGCCGTCGAGGGCGGCCGGCGGCTGGCCCACGAGGGCCAGCACCGGCACCGACTCGGCGTGGGACTCGGCCAGACCGGCCACCAGGTTCATCATTCCGCCGCCCGACGTGGAGCAGCACACGCCCAGCGTGCGGTGGATCCGGGCCCGGGCGTCGGCCATGAAGGCCGCCCCGTCCTCTCGTTTCGCCAGCACCGAGGTGAGGCGCCCTTGCCCGAGTCGTTCGATGGCGTCGTGGACGTGCTCGATGTTCGCGCCACTGACACCGAAGACATACCTGGTGTTCAGGTCACGCAGAACCGTGACCAATGCGTCAGCCAGCCGCATTCCTGTGCCCCCGTTCGTAGTGCTGTGCCGCCTCAGCTCTCCGTCGCACCGAAACGGTGCTCGAGGATCCGCTTGAGGTTGCCCATCTCGATGCTGTGACCCGCGTGGAACATGGGCCAGATGTCACCGACCCAGACGCGGTCGGTGCGGCTGCGGCCCTCGGCGATGTAGTCGGGCACGTTCGGCGTCGAGCGGTCGTAGTACGGGTGCTTGCAGTTGGTCCACAGCACCACGGTGCCCGGCTTGTTGAGGACCTTCGACGAGTCGATGATCGTCAGGTAGTAGCGCATCCAGAGCTCATGGCCCTGGTCCCAGGCGCACGGGTAGATCACAAGGCCGTGCTCGGGGCCCTTCTGCGCGTCGGCGCGGATGTAGATGTCCGTGTTCGGCTGGATCATCTCGTCGGCGCGGTACAGGCCGCCGCCCAGGTGCTTCATGTTGCGGATGCTGTACGTCCACTCCTCCAGGGAACGGGCGTTGGCCGCGTACTCGAACACGATGTCGTAGGGCACGTTGATGTGCTCGGCAAGGGAGCAGTACTGACCGAAGACCTCGGAGTGGTCGTACGTCTCCTGGGTCTTGCTCTCCATCAGCTTCATCATGTCGTCCATGCCGGTGTTCTCGTTCCACACCAGGCCCAGGTCCTGAAGATCGGACCGGTCGAGGACGTAGTTCTGGGCCAGACCCGACTCGTCGGGGACGCGCGTAGCCATGCTTCCTCCTGATGAAGAAGTAGTGGTGAAAGGTAGAAAGGGCGCAGGTGCCTGACGGCTCAGTTCCAGCGCCAGACCATGGAGGCGACGAGTTCGCCACCGTGGGAGAAAGTGCCGAAGGCGACGAGATCACCTGGAGAGATGAGGTTCTTCTCCAGGGCGTCGGCGAAGGTCACGGGAAGCGTGCCTTGGAACATGTTTCCATAGGTGCTCAGAGTGTCGTGCGCCCGTGAATCATCGAAACCGCAGCGCTTCCGCCACTCGGCGACATACTTCTCGTTCGGCTGGTGCGTGATGAGGCGCGCGACATCTTCGTTCCGTACGCCGGCTTTTTCAAGCGCGATGTCGACGGCGCGCGGCAGCTGTTCCATGGTGACGGTCCACAGACGGGCCAGCATCTTCGGGTCGAATTTCACCGTCAATGCGCCGGAACCGGCGGCCCAGTACGGGACTTCCATGCCGTCGACGGAATTCGGTTCCACCTTGAGGGCGCCCCAGTTCTCACCGAAGGCCTGTTCGTGCACCGAGAGAATGGTGGGCTGCGGACCGGCGGTGAGCAGGGTCGCGGAGGCTCCGTCGCCGAGGACCCGGGATTCCGGAGTCTTCTGGAACTCTTCGAGCCGTGAGACGAAGTTGGTGACGGTGACCACGGCCACCGTGCGGTACTGGCCGGAGTCGATGAACGCCTTGGCCGTGTTGATGGAGGAGATCCAGGAGCAACAGCCGTTGTCCACCTGGAGCACGGCCGCCGACGTCGCGCCGACCGCGTGCTGAATCGCTGCGCCCACGCCGGGCGAGAAGGCGTCGTTGAGCTGGGACGCGCAGATGATGAGATCCACCGCTGCCGCGTCGACGCCGTTGCGCTCGAGCAGTTTGCCGAGGGCGGCAGCACCTAACCGGGCGGACGAGTATTCAGGCCACGCAAAACGCCGTTCCCGGACCCCCGCAAAAAAGGCGTGGTCGCTCAGGTCGCTTCCGTCGGCGCCCGATTCATCGTTGCGGACCACTCTTTCGGGCATGAAATTGACTACATCGACAATACGAGTCGACACCAAAAGACTTCCCAATCTTCGCGATACTAGTGCTGGTCGTGCATGAATCAGGCGATGTTGGGAGGCATGGCAAAGAAAGCACTGTGCTGCAAGATTCCCCCGTGATCCCCCGTAGACCCCTGGATGGCGTTGTACGCCGGATCGGCATTCAAGCCGAGCACGCTCCGCACGTGACGCAAAATCGATGTTAACTCTATGATCATCATAATAACGAGAAGATCACGCTTGGATCACCAGATGGTAACATTCGCCGTGCACTGTAGATTTCCCTTGTTGTCCGGATGTTGTCCGCAAGTTGTCCGGATGTGCGGGAAACCGGGTCCCCCGAGCCGTCGGGCGGGGTTTTCCGGGGCTGAACGAGAGATTCCTCTTCTGCCCCCAGTGGCTGGTGGCGGGCGTACTCCGAGGGCGATGTGTCCAGGGTCCGAGAGTGGATCCCCGTGTGCGCGTATGGCTGGATAGGGTGGGCTTGGCTCCTCGCGCAGGGGCGACGCAGCTGGAACCGATGACTCAGGAGCGGCCGTATGAGCGCTATGACCCCCGCCGGAGGCGAGACCGTGGCGGACCGTTCCTGGCCCGAGGTGCTGAACGGCCTGCTGTCCGGGCGTGATCAGGACGCCGGTGCGACGTTCTGGGCGATGGACCAGATCATGCGCGGCGAGGCCACCGACGCGCAGATCGCCGGGTTCGTGGTGGCCCTGCGGGCCAAGGGCGAGACGGTCGAGGAGATCACGGGACTGGTGGCCGCGCTGTACGAGCACGCCAATGTCATCGAGGTGTCCGGGAAGACCGTCGACATCGTGGGCACGGGCGGGGACGGTGCGAAGACGGTCAACATCTCCACGATGTCGTCGATCGTCGTCGCCGGCACCGGTGCGAAGGTCGTCAAGCACGGCAACCGGGCCGCGTCGTCGGCGTCGGGCGCGTCCGATGTGCTGGAGAAGCTCGGGGTCAATCTGGAGCTGACGCCGAAGCGGGTTGCCGAGGTCGCCGAGGAGGTCGGGATCACCTTCTGCTTCGCGGTGAAGTTCCACCCGGCGCTGCGTCATGTCGCCGCCGCGCGCGGGCAGTTGGGAATCCGGACCGTCTTCAACGCGCTCGGGCCGCTGGCCAACCCGGCCAAGGTCAAGGCCCAGGCGGTCGGTGTCGCCGACCCCCGGATGGCGCCGATCATGGCCGGCGTGTTCGCCGAGCGCGGCCACTCCTCCCTGGTGTTCCGCGGGGACGACGGCCTCGACGAGCTGACGACCACGGCCACGTCACGTGTGTGGGTCGTACGCGACGGCAAGGTGACCGAGGAGTCCTTCGACCCGCGGGACGTGGGGCTGGACCTGGTGCCCGTCGAGGCGCTGCGGGGAGCCGACTCGGCCTACAACGCGGATGTCGCGCGGCGCCTGCTGGCCGGCGAGGCCGGTCCCGTGCGCAACGCGGTGCTGCTGAACTCGGCCGCCGCACTGGTGGCCCTGGAACCGGGGTCCGCGTCCCTGGCCGAGCAGCTGCGGGACGGGATGGAGCGCGCGGCCGAAGCGATCGACTCGGGGGCGGCGCAGCGGGTCCTCGAGAGATGGGTCGCGGTCACCAACGCCTAGGCGTGTTGCACCCTGGCCCCGCACGGTCCGCGGTCCGGGTTCTTCTGGAACGCGTTCGTGCCGGAACGCGTTCGGCAGGGTCATTCATTGGCGAAGTCATGAGCGGTCATGCAGGCCCAAGTCCGGTGTCGCCACTTCCCATGCCCGTATGCCGGTATGCCCGGTCATGCCGGGGCGGTGCTGCCGTCGCCAAAAAATACTGGCGTGACGGACGGGGGAATGTATATGCTAATGTCATGTGCATTCCCTCGTGGGATTCGTGTGCTCTTGCTCGGGCTGGAGTGCCGGTCCGGACGGGGACAGCAGAGGGATGACGGGGGTCATTAATGCGGACGGTACTCAGTCATGAGCCAGGAGCCCTGGACCGGGGCTCCGGTCGTTGCGGCCCGGGATTGTGACCGGGGTGACTGCACAGGTGGTCAAACCCCTGGTGTCGGTCAGCTTATCCGAGAGTGCGCGGCCATCGGCTTCCATGCCGCCGCGGAAATCAAGCAGGGAAACCAGCAGGGCATCACGTACCTCCCTGTTCCATGAAGTGTGCGTAAGTAATGGGCATCCGGGTCCGAATTCCGTCAGGCCGGAACGCACCCTGGCCCCGCACCGCAGCTCTTCCTTTTCCGGAGATGCGTGTGCCTTCGTCACCGGGCATCAGCTCCAGGTCCATGTCCAGGTCCATGTCCATGTCCACGGGCAGCTGCTCCGCTCCTCCTCTCGCCTTCGGCGTTCCGGCCGCTCATCGGGCTGCCCTGAAGTTCGGCGGCGCAGACGCACGCGCTCGGCGGCTGTGGCGGACCTGTGTCCGACATCCGGCCCGGCCGGCGGGCGCGGCGCGAACAGAACACGGCGATAACTCGGCGACTCGGGCAGTTCACCGCCCGGGATTCTGACGCCGCCGCCTCTCATCCCCTTGCGGTTTTTTCCTCCCTCACGATGTCGATGCACAAGCGCGCCCTTTCGCGTACAGCGCATTCAGCAAAGGAGAATACGGTGACCAATCTGATGCTTCTTCCGGACGGCATGCGCCGCTGGTCCATCGAGAACGGCGTCTCCCTCGACGAGGGCTACAAGGCGATGGCGGACAAGCTCGTCGAGTTCATAGGCTGGGCCAGAGAGGAAGGCATCACGACTCTCTACATCACGACGTCCTCCGCCGCGAACTTCGAGCGCCCCGAGTCCGCCGTGACCACTTTCCTGGACGCCTTCGACGACCTGGCACAACGCGTCCATGGCACCTGCAACTTCGACTTCTCCGGGTCCCTCGACCTCGTGCCCGCCCGGTACCTCGAATCGCTGGAAAAGCTGCGGGACTCCTCCGACAAGGAGTCGGAGTTCACGCTGCACTACATCATGGGGATGTCCCTCTCCCGTGAGGTCATCGGCATCTTCAACAAGCTCAACGGCAAGATCCCGGAGATGACCGAGGAAATCCTCGCCGGCCACGCGTACGTCCCGCAGCACGTCGACTTCCTCATCCGCACCGGCGGCGCCGTCCGCATGTCGTCGTTCTTCCCCCTGATGTCGCCGTACGCCGAGCTGTACTTCTCGCCGCTGCTGTTCCCCGACATCACCCGGGCCGACTTCGACACCGCGATGAAGGACCTCCAGCAGCGGGAGCGCCGCTACGGCCGCTACCCCACCGGCGCCGCGTCCGAAGCGCGCTGACCGGATTCGGCCGGACGCCTCGACCGGCCCTGTGACGGACGATCCGCACGACCTGCGCGCGTGCCGGGCCCAGCCGGGCCGGTACCGGGCAGGTCGGCGGTCCGCCGGACGGGTGCCGATGAAGCACCGACCGGCGCCGATGAATCCTCGGTCCACTCGACGGGCGTGCGCCCCCTGTTGGCGGGGACGTCCCGGTATGCGGACGCGAGTTGCGGCGCGGCGATCAGTCCGCGTACCTTCCTGTGCAGGTCATGAGTGACAGTCATGAGGCCCCGGCCGACTGTCCGGCAACCCTCCGTCCGTGGCGGGGTGCCCCGGGTGAAGACCAGGCCGTAGGCAGTGAGGTCTACGGCAAGCGCGGACCCCTCGAACGCTTGGCACAAGCGTGAGGCCAGGGGTCCTGGTCGTCGAGGAGTCTCTCGTGAGCAAGCGAATGCGATAGGGCCGCCGAGCCCCGCCTCCGCACACCCTTTTTCACTTCCCCCCTTCCTCTCACGGGAGCTCCGCCATGTCCGTCTCCGCCGCTACCCTCGACCAGTCCGTTTGTTCCCCCCTGCCCGTTCTGGGCCGTGATGTGACCGTCCCGCTCGTCACCGGCGGCGAGGTCACCTACGCCGCGCTCGACTACGCCGCCAGCGCCCCCGCGCTCCAGCGCGTATGGGACGACGTGGCGGCCTACGCCCCGTACTACGGCAGCGTCCACCGCGGCGCCGGGTACCTCTCGCAGCTCTCCACCGACCTGTTCGAGAACGCCCGCCGGACGGTGGCCGAATTCCTCGACTGCCGGGAGACCGACCAGGTCGTCTTCACCCGGTCCACCACCGACTCGCTCAACCTCCTCGCCGCCGCCCTCCCGGCCGACTGCCAGGTCTTCGTCTTCGAGACCGAGCACCACGCCTCCCTGCTGCCCTGGCGCGACACCCGCGTCACCTACCTCGACGCCCCCCGCACCCCCCGCCAGGCCGTCGAGACCCTGGAGCGCGCCCTCGCCGACCGGGAGCCGTACGGCCCGGCCCTGGTCTGCGTCACCGGCGCCTCCAACGTCACCGGTGAGCTGTGGCCGGTCCGCGAGCTGGCCGCCGCCGCCCACGCGCACGGCGCCCGGATCGTGCTGGACGCCGCCCAGCTGGCCCCGCACCACCCCGTGAGCGTCCGTGACCTGGACGTCGACTGGGTCGCCTTCTCCGGCCACAAGCTGTACGCCCCGTTCGGCTCCGGAGTCCTCGCCGGCCGCGCCGACTGGCTGCGCGAGGCGGAGCCCTACCTCGCGGGCGGCGGCGCCAGCCGAACCGTCACCCGCCGCGAGGACGGGGGAGTGGACGTGCGGTGGCACGAGAGCGCCGCCCGGCACGAGGCCGGCTCCCCGAACGTCATCGGCGCCTACTCCATCGCCTCCGCCTGCAAGGCCCTCACCGAGGCCGGGTTCGAGGACCTCGTCGCCCGCGAGCGGTACCTGATCGAGAAGGTCCGCGCGGGCCTCGCCGAGGTCCCCGAGGTCCGCGTTCTGTCCCTCTTCGGCGACGACGCTCCGCGCGTCGGGGTGCTCTCCTTCGTCGTCGCGGGCTGGAACAGCTCGCACTTCGCCGCCGCCCTGTCCGCCGAGTACGGCATCGGGGTACGGGACGGTCTGTTCTGCGCCCACCCCCTCGTCCGCACCCTGCTGGGCAGCGACCCGCAGACGCAGGGCGAGTGCGGCGCCCCCGAGGCCGCTCCGGGCGAGAAGTCCCTCAACGCCATCCGCGTGAGCTTCGGCGCGGGCACCCCGGACGAGCACGTCGAACGGTTCGTACGAGCGGTGAAGGAGCTCGTCACCGACGGAGCGCGGTGGAACTACCGTACGGAGGACGGGCGTTGCGTGCCCGACACGACGGCGTGAGCCTGCGGCTGCGACGCCCGGGCCTCAGGCTGCGACGCCTCGCCGCGGGCCTGGTGCTCCGCCCCGGCGCCCGGCAGCACCAGCGGTAGGCGTGTGCCGAGCGCGATCATCCGCAGGGCGCGCTCGGTGGCGTCCGTGAGCCGTTCGCCCGCCCGGTCCAGCGCCTCGGCCGGCGGCATCGGCGCGGGCGCGATCGCGTGACAGGCGTCCCCACCCCCGCAACGTCCTGCGCGCCCTCGCCGAGCGTGCGGGCGTCGCCCCCTTCTGCGGGCCGAAGACCCGGGCCACACCGCGCTCGCCGCGCAGCACGTTGTACGGGTTGCAGGCGACCAGCAGCACCGGGATACGAAGGGGAGAGGTCCTGCTCGGTGAGGTGCGCCGCCGCGGTGTGCACCAGCCGTACGGGCTTCAGGATCCGTCCGGCCACCGCCCAGCCGATCCCGGTCGTCATCAGCAGGGCGACCCCGGAGATGGCGAGCAGGATACGGAACTCCTCGTTCACCGCGGCCTGTTCGCGCCCGGGTGGAAGGCGACGACGAACGCGGCCTCCGCCTCGCCGCCGGCCCGGGCGACGGTGACCTTGGCCCAGCGGATCTCGCCGGATGCCCGGTGCACCGTGCCGGTGGAGTCGGGCGAGTCGAAGACCCGGCGGCGGGCACCGGTGTCCTCGTGCAGGGGAACGGCGACGGGGAGGTCGCGCGGCTGGATGATCTGCGCCGGGTTCCGCCCCGGCCGGCCCACCAGCCCGAGCAGTTCCTCGTCCGGGTCGGCGTACTGACGTACCAGGAACTCGCGCAGCAGCCGGGACGGACGGTGAAGGGGCGGCCGGTCTCGGGATCGACGCCCCGCTCCTCGAAGTTGGCGAACTCGCCGGCTTCCTGGGCGAGCAGCCCGTTCACCCGGTGGTCCACGTCCCGCACGGGTGGACGCCGGAGTGGGAGACCCGCTGTGCAGCTCCACCTCGGCCGGGACCTTGGGCGGCTGAGGGGTGTCGGTGAGGGCGAAGCTGGTCGCGGCGATGCCCAGCGGACTGGCCACGACGGCGGCCAGGGCCGCGATCCGGTGCGAGAAGACCATGTGAGCGAGCCTGCCCCGGCACCCGGCCGTATGGATGAGCCCAGGATGAGGAACTCTTCATCTTCGGGCCGGAGTGCCGTCGGTGGTGGCGCTCAGGTAGAGGGCTCGGCCACGAGGGTCGGCCATGGGGCTCGGCTCGGCCGCGGGGACTCCGTCCGGTCCTGCGCCATGGGGATGCGGCCGTGGGAACTCCCCCGCGGGGACGCGGCCGGGCTCAGCTGTCCAGGCCGATGGCGAAGGCGGCCTCCAGGTCGTGCTGCGAGTACGTCCGGAACGCCACGTGCGTGTCCGTCGCCTCCACGCCGGGGATCTTGCTGATCCGGCCCGGGATGACCTCCGCCAGGTCCTCGTGCTGCTTGACCCGCACCATGGCGATCAGGTCGTAGGTCCCGGTGACCGAGAAGACCTCGCTGACGCTCTCCAGCGCGGCGATCGACTCCGCGATCTCGGGGATCCGGTCCACGCTGGTCTTGATGAGGACGATCGCGGTGATCACGGCTGGTTCTCTCCCTCGGGGGCCGGAGCAGGGGCGGCACTCACTTTAGTCGCACGCCCATCGCCCTTCGGTCGCACGCCCGTCGCCGTCCACCGCCCCGAGGAGCCGCGCTACCCGCCTCCGCGCTTCCCGAACCTGGCCCACGCGTAGCCGAACCCCGCCCCGAACCCCACCAGGTGCGCCAGATACGCCACCCCCGGTCCCTGTTCCGCCCGCCCCGCCGCCACCCATTGCAGAGCCGCCCAGAAGGGCAGCACCACCCACGCCGGGAAACGCAGCGGCAGGAAGAGCAGGAAGGGCAGCAGGCTTGTCACCCGCGCCCCGGGGAAGAGGAACAGGAACGCGCCGAGGACCGCGGAGATCGCCCCGGACGCGCCGACCAGGGACTGGGTGGAATCGTCGTGGGCCGCCGCGTAGCCGAGCAGGGCGAGACAGCCGCAGCCGAGGTAGAAGAGCGTGAACTGGAGGCGGCCCATCCGTTCCTCCGCCATCACCCCGAAGACGTAGAGGAAGAGTATGTTGCCGAGCAGATGCACCCAGCTGCCGTGGACGAACAGGGCCGTGGCGAGGGTGAGGGCGGCCCGGGGCGCACCCTCGAAGAGCTCCGCGGGCACCACGCCCCACCGGTGGAAGTAGGCCCGCTGTGCGGCGAGCAGGCCGTCACCGGCGCCGTAGGCCGGATTGAGCCCAGCCGCGGGGCCGGTCAGGAAGAGCAGACAGCACAGGGCGATGAGCCCGTACGTCACCGGCGCGGGCGACCGGGAGAGCCATCGGGCGGCCCTGCCGAACCGCGTACCGAAATGCGCCACGCTCCAGTTGCCGATCATGGCTACAGAGCATGACGTAACGGGACGCACGCGCACAGACCGCCTCGCCGCCCGAGACGGACAGGCGGTGGGTACCCGCCAGGCCGTAGGGTTACGAGCCACACGCACCGGGGACTCCGGGGCGTCACGGACAATAGAAGGCCTAGTAGAAAAGAGCACGGTCACGATGACGGTTCCCTTGCCGACCGCCACCACGCGCTGGCGCTGCACCCTCTGCGGCAACCTCACGCGCTTCGACGTGACGCGCTCGTCCAAGGTCGTGGAGTACGTCCACCTCGATCTGGCCGGTGAGCCCAAGATCGAGGAGCGCGAGGTGCTCAGTGAGACGATCGAGTCGGTGCGCTGCCGCTGGTGCAACGCCGTGGACAAGGTGGAACTCGTGGACAGGCCGGGCGCCGGCTCCTGAGAGGAGCGGGCCCGCACAGGCATTGGGGTGACGGATGGTGGAGACACAAGGCGGGGGGCCGGGCGACGGCGCCGCCGAGGTGCTCGACCGTCCGCTGCCCGACGGGGTACGGCGCAGGGTCGTGCAGATCGTGTCCGACGGGTTCGGCGGGCTGACCGTCGGTGAACTGCCCGCGCAGCTGCGGCAGTACGCCCGGTTCGCCCCGAACCGCCGCGCCAAGTTCGCCGGCAACGCCATGGCGGCGGCGCTGGAGACGGATCCGCTGTTCCGCCAGCGCATCGGGGAGAAGTTCAGAGAGGCCCAGCCGGAACTCGCCGGCGCCCTCGACTCCGGCTCGGCGCCCCCGGCCGCGGACCCGCTCGACGTGGCGGCCGCGGCCTATGTTCTGCGGCCCACCGGCTGGGTCAAGCTGGTCGCCGCGGCCGGCGAGGAGGCCCAGCGGGCCGACGCCGAGCGTGCCGACGAGGAGAGCCGCGCCGAGCTGGAGCGGCTGCGCGAGGAACTCGCCCACGCCCGCGAGCACACCCGGCAGGAGACCGAACGGCTGCGCACCGAGCTGGACGCGGCCAAGAAGGAAGCCGAGTCGCTGCACCGCAAGCTGCGCTCCGCCCTCAGTGACGTCAAGCGCGGCGAGGCGGCCCTGCGCAAGGCCCAGGGCGAGATCGAGGCAGTGCGGGCCGACGGGCACGCCCAGGTCTCCGCGGCCGAGAGCGAGACCCGGCGGCTCAAGGCGCGGCTGGGGGAGGCCGAGGCCGCCGTGGAGGCCACCCGCCGAGCGGCCCGCGAGGGACGCAGCGTCGAGGACATGCGCGTACGGCTGCTGCTGGACACCCTGCTCGACGCCACCCAAGGGCTGCGTCGGGAACTGGCGTTGCCACCGGTGTCCGTGCGGCCCGCCGAGACCGTGGACGCGGTCGAACCGGGGCGAATGACCCCGAAGGACATCGCCGCGCGGGCGCTGTCCGAGAACGACCCCGCGATCCTCGACCAGCTGCTCGCCCTGCCGCAGGCCCATCTCGTGGTCGACGGCTACAACGTCACCAAGACCGGCTATCCCCAGATGCCCCTGGAGAAGCAGCGGCTCAGGCTGCTGGGCCAGCTCTCCCAGCTGGCGGCGCAGACCGGTGCCGAGGTGACCTGTGTCTTCGACGGCGCCGAACTGGCCGCGCCGGTGCTGCTCGCGCCGCCGCGCGGGGTACGGGTGCTGTTCTCCAAGCCGGGCGTGACCGCGGACGAGTTGATCCGCCAGCTGGTGCGGGCCGAGCCGCCGGGCCGGCCGGTCATCGTGGCCTCGACCGACCGCGAGGTGGCCGACGGCGTCGCCCGGGCCGGGGCGCGGCCGGTGGCTTCTGCGGTACTTCTCAAGCGACTGTCCTGAATGGGCCAACGTACGGCCGCAATGCCCGAATTGGCCCGACTGTCACGCGACGTAGGGTCAAGCCCGCGTCACCGCATGTGAGTTGTGTGTAAAGAATGATGTGTGTGACGAGATTTTTCGTGTGAGGATTTGATCTGATCACAAGCGGGTCACTAGGGTCTGGCGTCGAACCTCCGAGCGGGTGATCACTCACAAGAAGGGTTTCACCTCCGTGGCGTCCCACCGTCGACCCAAGCAGCCCAGCCGAGCACGTGTGACCGTGCTGACCACCGCTGCCGCTGCTGCCGTGGCCATCAGTTCGCAGGCCGCCAACGCGGCCCCCAGCGAGAAGCCGAGCAAGGACGAGGTCAAGGCCAAGGTCGACAAGCTCTACGAGCAGGCCGAGCAGGCCACCGAGAAGTACAACGGGGCCAAGGAGAAGCAGGAGAAGCTCCAGAAGGAGATCTCCACCATCCAGGACGACGTCGCCCGCGGCCAGGAAGAGCTCAACGAGCTGCGCGACGCGATGGGCCTGGCCGCCGCCGCCCAGTACCGCACCGGCAGCATCGACTCCTCCCTCCAGCTCTTCCTGTCGTCGAACCCGGACGACTACCTGGACAAGGCGTCCACGGCCGACCAGCTCAGCGCTCAGCAGGTCGACTCGCTGAAGAAGATCCAGCAGAAGCAGCGCGAGCTCGCGCAGCAGCGCGCCGAGGCCGCCGACAAGCTCAAGGACCTCTCCTCCACCCGCACCGAGCTGGGCGAGAAGAAGAAGGAAGTCCAGGGCAAGCTCGCCGAGGCCCAGAAGCTCCTCAACAGCCTCTCGGCCGCGGAGAAGGCCGCCCTCGCCGCCGAGGAGCAGCGCGCCAGCCGCTCCGCCGCCGACCGGGTGGACCTGGGCAACACCGGCCCCGCCTCCGGCCGGGCCATGGCCGCCTTCCAGGCCGCCCAGGGCAAGATCGGCTCGCCCTATGTCTACGGCGCCACCGGCCCGTCCTCCTTCGACTGCTCGGGCCTGACCTCCTGGGCCTTCGCCCAGGCCGGCGTCTCCATCCCGCGCATCTCGCAGGACCAGGCCAACGCCGGCACGCGCATCTACAGCCAGTCCGAGCTCAAGGTCGGCGACCTGGTCATCTTCTACGGCGACTTGCATCACGTCGGCTTCTACGCGGGCAACGGCCAGATCCTGCACGCCCCGCGCACCGGCACGGTCGTCCGCTACGAGTCGATCAACAACATGCCGTTCCAGTTCGGCGTGCGCATCTGATCCCGGCCCCACCCCGGCCCCACCCCGGTCCGACCCCGCGCTGATCCCGGCCTCACGGCCGCAAGATCAACACGACGTGCCGCCCGAACGGGCGAATCACCACGACACTCGCTGACCCCGCGCCCCGCCGATGACCTGCGTCAGAGGCGGGGCGTCACGTTGCGTGCCCGGCGCGGTCGTTGGTCGTCGCCCCCGCACGGAGCTACTGTCTGCCGCGTTTCCCCGGTCGCCCGGGGAAGGTCCTTGTCGCCAGCGGAAGGAGAGCGGCTTCCCGTGGGGTCCCATCGCCGCCTTGCATCGTCCGGGTTCGACCGGGGGGCCGGTGCAGCGCTCTGTGTCATGTCGGCCGCCGCCACGGCCCTCGGGGTCGTACCGGCCACTGCCGCGCCGCACGACGACACCCGGGCCAAGGTGGACCGCCTCTACGAGGAGGCCGAGCAGGCCACCGAGGCCTACAACAAGGCCGACGAGCGCGCCGACAAGCTCCGCGGCCAGGTGAACGACGCCCAGGACCGGATCGCCCGCCAGCAGGCGAGCATCAACTCCAAGCGGGACGCCCTCGGTTCGCTGGCCGGCGCCCAGTACCGCGCCGGCGGCCTCGATCCCTCCCTCGCGCTGCTGCTCTCCGAGGACCCGGCCGACTACCTGGACAAGGCCGCCCGCATCGCCCGGCTCAGCGCCCACCAGGCCGGTGAGCTGGAGGACCTCCAGGAGGCCATGCGGGTCATCGCCCAGGAGCGCGCCGAGGCGGCCAGGAAGCTCACCGAGCTGGAGCGCAGCCGCAAGGCCGTCGCCACCCACAAGCGGACCGTCGAGCGCAAACTCGCCCAGGCCCGCAGGCTGCTGAACTCCCTGTCGGCGGCCGACCGTGCCGCCTTCGACCGCGCCTCCCGCTCCGGCCGCGCCGACCTGCCCGACTTCGGCGGGGCGGTCGCCGCCTCGGGCCGCGCCGCAGCCGCCGTCGCCGCCGCCCAGTCCGCGCTGGGCAGGCCGTACATCTGGGGCGCCAACGGGCCCTCCGGCTTCGACTGTTCGGGCCTGATCCAGTGGTCGTACGCCCAGGCCGGGGTCTCCCTGCCGCGCACCTCTCAGGGGCAGCGGTACGCCGGACGGCAGGTCCCGCTCTCCGAGGCCCAGCCCGGAGACGTCGTCACCTACCGCTCGGACGCCAGCCATGTCGGGATGTACATGGGCAACGGCCAGGTGATCCACGCGCCCTACCCGGGCGCCCCCGTGCGCTACGACCCGGTGGGCATGATGCCGGGGGCGACGGTCACCCGCGTCTGACACGCCCCGGCGCCGGAGGTACTGCTCACACGGGTCTGACCTCCGCGCCCTCGTCGCCGTACGATCGGGAAATGGCTGGTCGAGGGCGGGTGTCGGGAGCGCGGGTCGTCATCGCGCTCTGTCTGCTGCTCGTCTCGCTGGTGGGCTGCGGCGCGCGGCCCGCCACCGACGGCGCGAAGGCCGAGGTGCAGCGCCTCCTGGAGCGGCGCTCGGCCGCGCTCCTCGACCACGACGAGAGAGCGTATCTGCGCACCGGCGCCCGGGACCGGTTCGGCAATCTGCGCGCGGTGCCCCTCGCCGACTGGTCGTACCACCTCACCGAAGTGCGGCTCACCGGAGACACCGCGACCGCCCGGGCCGAACTGCGCTATCGCGTCCGGGGCCACGACCGCGCGCCGGTCGGCGTCGGCCGCGTCCTGAACCTGAGCCGGGACACGGAGGGCCACTGGTACGTCGAGCGGGAGCGGCCCGCGAAGGGCTCCGCCGAACAGCTGTGGGACCAGGGCGAGGTGAGTGTCGTCTCCGGTGCGCACAGCATGGTCCTGGGCGTCGGACACTCCGAGGAGTCGCTGCGCTCGTACGCGGCGCTGGCGGACCGCGCGGTGCCCGCCGTCTCCCGGGTGTGGGGCGCGGACTGGGCCGGGCAGGTCGTCGTCCTCGTACCGCGGTCCCTGAAGGCGATGGCAGGGCTGCTCGGCTCACCCGCCTCGTCCTATCGCGGGATCGCCGCGGTCACCACCGGCGAGACCGGCGCCCGGGAGCGGGCGCCCGCCGACCGGATCATCGTGAACCCCGAGGCGTACGGCGTTCTCGGCGACGCGGGCAAACAGGTCGTCCTGACCCATGAGGCCACCCATGTCGCCACGCGGGCCGACACCACCGCCGCGACCCCGCTCTGGCTGTCCGAGGGCTACGCCGACTGGGTCGGCTACCTCGGCAGCGGCCGGTCCCCGTCGCAGGCCGCGCCGGAGCTGTCCCGCGCGGTGTCCGAGGGACGGATGCCGCAGGCCCTCCCGGCGGACGCGGACTTCGGCTTCAGCGGCGCCGCGGGCGAGCTGGCGATGGCGTACGAGAGCGGGTGGACGGCCTGCCGGATGATCGCCGAGCGCTGGGGCGAGGTCCGGCTGCTGGAGTTCTACCGGGCCGTCGGCGCGCACGAGCGGCGGGCCGGGGCCGTCGAGGGGGCGCTGCGGGAGGTGCTGGGCATCTCGACGGAACGCTTCACACAGGAGTGGCGGGAGTATCTGCGGGCCCAGCTGGGCTGATCGGGCCGTGCGGGGCGCGGTCCCGCGGGCGCCGCACGGCTCAGCCGAGCAGCTCCAGCCGCGCGACGGCCTCCGCCGACCAGGCACGCGCTGCCTTGCCCCGTCGCCCGTCGCGGTGGCCTGGACGGTGCCGGGTGCGGCTGTCCGGTTGTCGCTCGGGTGTCGCCTGGATCGTGCTGGGTGTGGCCGTCCGGTTGTCGCCCGCGCGTCGCCCGGACCGTGCCAGGCGCGCTCCGCCTCGCCCGCGGCCGTCGCCCGCCGCCCGCGGCCCACGGCCCGTCGCCGTCGGCTGGACCGTGCTGGGTGGGGCCGTCCCGCTGTCGCCCCGCGCGTCGCCCCGACCTTGCCAGGCACGCTCCGCCTCGCCCGCGGCCCGTCGCCGTCGGCGTGACGTGCTGGGTGTGGCCGTCTGGCCGTCGCTCGGGTGCCGCCCGGACCGTGTTAGGCACGCTCCGCCTCCCCTGTGGCCCGTCGCCGTCGCCGTCGCCTCGACCGTGCTGGACACGGCCGCCCCGCTGTCGCTCGCCCGGCGCCCGGACCGTGCTGGGCACGGTCGTCCGGCTGTCGCTCGCGTACGGGTCTGTCGGGCTCGGCTGCCCGGGGTGTGCCTGGCACCGGCGGTCGCCGTGGCCGTGCAGTGGCCGGCGCCCTTGGTGCTGCTCCGCCGGGCCCGGCGTCAGGAGGGCAGCGACGTCTCCTTGGCGCGGGTGGCCTGAGGCGGTAGGGGCAGCGGGGCGGGCCGGGTCACCGTGTCGCGCCACAGCGCGCGGGCCGCGAGGAGGGTGGCGAGGACCAGCAGGCCGTTGCGCAGGAAGAGCAGGGTGACGCCGAGGCTGTCGGAGGCGACGACGTGCGCGAAATACACGGGGAACTCCAGGACCGTCACGAAGCACGCCGCGAGGACCAGTCCGACGGGCAGCGTCATCCGGCTGCCCCGGAAGCACAGGCACACGGCCGCGACGCCGACCAGCCACACCATGTACTGCGGGCTGATCACCCGGCTCGTCGTCACGAACATCAGCACCGCCACGAACGCCGCGTCGGCGAGCGTGTGCGACACGAACCGCCGTGCCCTCAGCCGCCACAGCAGCAGCCAGCCGAAGGCGATCGCGCTCAGCGCGAGGGCGGCATGGCTGACGACGTCGACGTACGGCCCGAGGAACTCCACCGAGCCGTAGTTCAACAGCACCTCGCCGTCCCAGCCGTACTGCCGGGCCACATGGAAGACCAGGGAGCCCAGCGACTCCACCTCGGTGCCGCGGTCCCGCTGGAAGGTCAGGAAGGCGAAGGCGCCGGGCATGGCGACGGCGAACAGCGCCGACAGGGCGCCTGCGGTCAGCGCCGCCGTGACCCAGGTGCTCCGCCTGCGGGCCGCCACCAGCAGCAGCACCGGCCACACCTTGAGCATCGCCCCGAACGCCGTCAGCGCCCCCATCAGCCGGGGATGCCGGACACCCGCGAGCAGCGCGGCCACGGCCGCGGCGGTGACCATCACGTCGTAGCGGGCGTACACCGTCGGTCCGAGCAGCGGTAGGCCCGCCACCCAGACCCAGGCCCCGCGCAGGGTCCGGCCGGGGCGCAGCCCGGTGTGGAGCAGGAGCAGCAGAACGGCCAGGTCGGCGGTGAAGCAGAGGACGAAGAACGCCGACGGGTAGTCCAGCCAGAACACCAGGGCGGGGGAGAGGACCGGCAGCGCGGCGGCGGGCGGGTACTGCCAGGTGACGTCGTCCTGCGGGAACGCTCCGGTGCGCAGGACGTCGTACCAGCCCTGGTAGATCACCGACACGTCGGTGGTGACGTCCGGCCCCGGGAACACGTACACCTTGAACACGCAGAGCAGCAGGGCCACCCTGGTCAGGGCCCAGACCACCGACGGCAGCGCCAGGGACCGCCGCGTGCCCTTCGTCTCCACCGGATCCCCTGCCGTTCGATTCCGCCCGAGAAGAACATGATGTCCTGTCCGGCTGTGAGCGGGCCACATACACGGCCGGGCCCCGGCCGTGTACGACTGTTTCGATAAGGTCGGCGGCGATGCACAAGACCCTGATCGTCACCAACGACTTCCCGCCCCGCCCCGGCGGCATCCAGGCGTTCCTGCACAACATGGCGTTGCGGCTCGACCCCGAGCGGCTGGTCGTCTACGCCTCCACCTGGAAGCGCACCCGCGAGGGCATCGAGGCCACCGCCGCCTTCGACGCCGAGCAGCCCTTCACGGTCGTACGGGACCGTACGACGATGCTGCTGCCGACGCCCGCGGCGACCCGGCGTGCGGTCGGCCTGCTGCGCGAGCACGGCTGTACGTCGGTCTGGTTCGGCGCGGCGGCCCCGCTCGGCCTGATGGCACCGGCCTTGCGCAAGGCGGGCGCCGAGCGCCTCGTCGCCACGACCCATGGGCACGAGGCGGGGTGGGCCCAGCTGCCCGCGGCCCGGCAGCTGCTGCGCCGGATCGGGGAGTCCACGGACACGATCACCTACCTCGGCGAGTACACGCGCTCACGGATCGCGACCGCGCTGACGCCCGAGGCCGCCTCCCGGATGGCCCAGCTGCCGCCCGGGGTCGACGAGAAGACCTTCCACCCGGGCTCCGGCGGCGAGGAGATCCGGGCACGGCTGGGGCTGACGGACCGCCCGGTCGTGGTCTGCGTCTCCCGACTGGTCCGCCGCAAGGGCCAGGACACCCTGATCCGGGCCATGCCCCGCATCCTGGCGGCCGAGCCGGAGGCGGTCCTGCTGATCGTGGGAGGCGGGCCGTACGAGCAGGACCTGCGCCGGATGGCCCGGGAGACCGGTGTCGCCGACTCGGTCCGCTTCACCGGCGCCGTCCCCTGGTCCGAGCTGCCCGCCCACTACGGCGCCGGCGACGTCTTCGCGATGCCGTGCCGGACGAGGCGGCGGGGGCTCGACGTGGAGGGGCTCGGCATCGTCTACCTGGAGGCATCGGCGACGGGGCTGCCGGTCGTCGCCGGCGACTCGGGCGGGGCGCCGGACGCGGTACTGGACGGCGAGACCGGGTGGGTCGTCCGGGGCGGTTCCCCTCAGGAGGCCGCCGACCGCATCGTCACCCTCCTGCAAGACGCCGAACTGCGCCGGCGCATGGGGGAGCGGGGCAGGCAGTGGGTCGAGGAGAAGTGGCGCTGGGACCTGCTGGCGGAGAACCTGCAGACGCTGTTGTAGGGCAACGCCCAGGGCCCCGGGGGCACGATCGCCCACCAGGAGATGCCCACCAGGAGACGCCAACCAGGAGTCGCCAACCAGGAGACGCTCACCGGTGTCGCCCACCGGCGTCGCCCGCCGAAGTCGCCCATCAGGAATAAGCCGCACCCCACTAGGCGGAACCCAATAATCCGCCCATGCTGCGCACATGACATCAAACCTGATGCAGCGTCAGCTGACAAGACGTCACATCCTCGGGATGGTCGCCCTCCAGACAGCCGCCGCGGCCGGCCTCACCCGCATCGGCCTCCAGTCCGCTCAGGCCGCCGAGCCCGAGGCGGTCCAGCACGCCCCCGCCATAGTCGTCGGCTCCGGCTACGGCGCCGCGGTCGCCGCCCTCCGCCTCGGACAGGCCGGCATCCGCACCCTGGTCCTGGAGATGGGCCGGCTCTGGACCGACCCCGGTCCCGACGGCAAGGTGTACTGCTCCACCCGCACCCCCGACCGCCGCTCCATGTGGTTCCGCACCCGGACCGAGGCCCCGCTCGCCACCTTCCTGTGGCTGGACGTCGTCAACAAGGACATCAGCCCCTACCCGGGCGTCCTCGACCGCGTCCACTACGACCACATGTCCGTGTACGTCGGCCGAGGCGTCGGCGGCGGCTCCCTGGTCAACGGCGGCATGGCCGTCACCCCGCTCCAGTCCTACTTCGCCGAGCAGTTCCCGACCGTGGACACCGCGGAGATGTACAGCACGTACTTCCCACGCGCCCGTTCCATGCTCGGCGTCAACACCGTCGATCCGGCGTGGTTCGAGTCCACGGAGTGGTACCGCTTCACCCGGATCTCCCGCAAGCACGCCGCCAAGGCCGGTCTGCGGACCACCTTCGTCCCCAACGTCTACGACTTCGGCCACATGCAGCGCGAGGCGGCCGGTACGGCGACCAGGTCCGCGCTCGCCGGCGAGGTCATCTACGGCAACAACCACGGCAAGCGCACCCTCGACAAGACGTATCTGGCCGCCGCGCTCGGCACCGGGAACGTCACCATCCACACCCTGGAGAAGGTGCGGACGGTCAGCAGGGCGGCCGACGGAACCTATGTGCTGACCGCCGACCGGATCGACGACACCGGCACGGTCGTGGAGACCAAGGAGTACGGCTGTACGTACCTCTTCCTCGGCGGCGGCAGCATCGGCACCACCGAACTCCTCGTCCGCGCCCGCGAGTCGGGCACCCTGCCCGCCCTGGACCCGAGCGTCGGCACCGGATGGGGGCCCAACGGCAATGTGATGCTGGGGCGGGCCAACCATCTGTGGGACACGGTCGGGGCGAACCAGTCGACCATCCCGGTCATGGGCATCGACGACTGGGCCAACACCGCCAACCCCGTCTTCGCCGAGATCGCGCCCCTGCCCACGGGGCTGGAACACTGGGTCAGCCTCTATCTGGCGATCACCAAGAACCCGCAGCGGGCGTCGTTCGCGTACGACTCGGGCAGCGGCGCCGTGCGGCTCGGGTGGAGCGCGGCGCAGAGTGCCGTGTCGATGGGCATGGCGAAGAAGCTGTTCGACCGGATCAACAGGGCGAACGCCACCATCTACCGGTACGACCTGTTCGGCTCCGGCAGCAGGGTCTTCGCCGACGACTTCACCTACCACCCGCTGGGCGGCTGCGTGCTGGGGAAGGCGACCGACGACTACGGCCGGGTGAAAGGGTATTCACGGCTGTACGTCACCGACGGCTCGCTCGTGCCCGGGTCGATCGGGGTGAACCCGTTCGTCACGATCACCGCGCTCGCCGAACGGACGATGGCGCGGGTCCTCGTGGAGGACACCGCGCCATGAGCCGTCGTACCGCCGCCCCGGACACCGCTTCGGGGAGGGCCTGCTACTTGCGGTAGATCGCCTCGATCTCGTCCGCGAAGTCCTTCGCCACGACGTTGCGCTTGAGCTTCAGCGACGGCGTCAGATGGCCCGAATCCTCCGTGAACTGGGAGGGCAGAATGCGGAACTTCCGCACCGATTCCGCCTTCGACACCGCGGCGTTGCCGTCGTCGATCGCGGCCTGGATCGCGGCGTTCAGGTCCGCGTCCCCGGTCAGCGACGCCGCGGTGGAGCCCGCGGGCTTGCCGTGTTCGGCGGCCCAGCGGCCCAGGAACTCCTCGTCGATGGTGACCAGCGCGCCTACGAACGGCCGCCCGTCGCCCACCACCATGCACTCCGCGACCAGGGCATGTGCCCGGATGCGGTCCTCGATCACGGCCGGCGCGACGTTCTTGCCGCCCGCGGTGACGATGATCTCCTTCTTGCGGCCGGTGATCCTCAGATAGCCGTCCTCGTCGAGGGTGCCGATGTCACCGGTGTGGAACCAGCCGTCGGCCAGCGCCTCCTCGGTCGCGCCCGGGTTGTTCCAGTACTCCTTGAACAGGTGCTCGCCGTGCAGCAGCACCTCACCGTCGTCCGCGATGCGCACCACGGAACCCGGCAGCGGCTGACCGACCGTGCCGATCTTCTGCCGGTCCCAGGGGTTGAAGGCGGTGGCGGCACAGGACTCGGTCAGGCCGTAGCCCTCCAGCACCGTGAAGCCGATGCCGCGGAAGAAGTGCCCGAGCCGCTCGCCCAGCGGGGCACCGCCGGAGATGGCGTACTCGCCCCGGCCGCCGAGGACCGCGCGCAGCTTGCTGTAGACGAGCTTGTCGAACACCTTGTGCTTGACCTTCAGCCCGAAGGCCGGGCCCGACGGGGTGTCCAGCGCCTTGCTGTACGCGATCGCGGTGTCCGCGGCCTTGTCGAAGATCTTGCCCTTGCCGTCCGCCTGGGCCTTGGCGCGCGCCGAGTTGTAGACCTTCTCGAAGACCCGGGGCACGCCCAGGATCAGCGTCGGGCGGAACGAAGCCAGCTCGTCGGTGAGGTCCTTGATGTCCGGGACCGTGCCCAGCGTGATCGGCGCCACGAGCGGTGCGATCTGGACCATGCGGCCGAACACGTGCGCGAGCGGCAGAAAGAGCAGCACGCTGCACTCGCCGGTACGGAACAGCGGGCGCAGGCGCTCCACGATGTTCCCGCACTCGGCGAAGAAGCTGCGGTGGGTGAGCACACAGCCCTTGGGGCGCCCGGTGGTGCCGGAGGTGTACACGATGGTCGCCGGGTCGTCGGCCTTCGCCAGCGAGCTGCGCTCCTCGACGGTGGCGTCGCTGATGTCCTGGCCGAGCCGGCCCAGCTCCTCGATGCCGCCGGCCTCGATCTGCCAGACGTGCTTGAGCGACGGCAGCCGGTCGCGCACCGACTCGACGGCGGCCGTGTGGCCGTCCAGCTCCGTGATCATGGCGGTCGCGCCCGAGTCGCCGAGGATCCACTGGACCTGCTCCGGGGAGCTGGTCTCGTACACCGGCACGGTGATCGCGCCCGCCGACCAGATCGCGAAGTCGAGCAGGGTCCACTCGTAGCGGGTACGGGACATCAGACCGACCCGGTCGCCCGGCTGCACCCCGGCGGCGATGAGCCCCTTCGCGGCCGAGCGCACCTCGGCCAGGAACGCGGTGGCCGTCACGTCCTGCCAGGCACCGCCCACCTTGCGGGCGATGACGGCGACGTCCGGGTGCTGCGCGGCGTTTCTGCGGACGATGTCGGTGAGATTTCCGTCCGCAGGGACCTCGTACAAAGCCGGAAGGCTGAACTCGCGCAAGACTGCTGCTCCTCATAGGGCGCCGGCGCCACGACGTTGTGTGATGCGACGGGGTGGTCCAAGGCTCGGGCAAGTGCTCGGGGATTCACATGTTGAAATCCTGAGCACGACTGGACCGACCGGACGTTACCCGCCGGTATGGCTTCTTCGACAGGGGTTCCCGGCGAGATGTTCGCTGCGTCACACGGATTGGTGTTTCTGCGCGCACAGTAGTCGAGCGGTCTGACGACTGGCCAGTAACCAGGGGTACGGCCGCCACTGTTCACGTATGCCGCACACGCCTACCCTTGATCGCCATGGCACCCACACCGACGGGAAACCGCACGACACGCGTGCATGTGGTCAGCGATGTGCACGGCAACGCCCGCGACCTGGCCAGGGCCGGCGAGGGAGCCGACGCCCTGATCTGCCTGGGCGACCTGGTGCTGTTCCTGGACTACGCCGACCACTCGCGCGGCATCTTCCCCGACCTGTTCGGCGTGGCGAACGCCGACCGCATCGTGGAGCTGCGCACCGCCCGGCGCTTCGAGGAGGCCCGGGAGTTCGGGGCGCGGCTGTGGGCAGGGATCGGCGGGGACCGGCGCGCGGTGATCGAGAAGGCGGTGCGCAAGCAGTACGCCGAGATGTTCGCGGTGCTCCCGACGCCGACGTACGCCACCTACGGCAATGTCGACATGCCGCCCCTGTGGCCGGAGTACGCCGGGCCCGGCACGACCGTGCTGGACGGGGAGCGGGTGGAGATCGGGGGCTGGACCTTCGGGTTCGTCGGCGGCGGCCTGCGCACAGCGATGCGCACCCCGTACGAGATCAGCGACGAGGAGTACGCCGCGAAGATCGAGGCCGTGGGGGAGGTCGACGTGCTGTGCACGCACATCCCGCCGGAGGTGCCGGAGCTGGTCTACGACACGGTGGCGCGGCGCTTCGAGCGCGGCAGCCGGGCACTGCTGGAGGCGATTCGCCGCACCCGCCCCCGCTACTCCCTTTTCGGCCATGTCCATCAGCCGCTGGTCCGGCGGATGCGGATCGGTGCGACGGAGTGCGTGAACGTCGGGCACTTCGCGGCGTCCGGGAAGCCCTGGGCACTGCAATGGTGAGCGGATCCGGGGCCACTTTGTGATCCCGGGGGCGGTTTCCCGACGACCGCGCAGGTGGGGGTGAAGTCGGCTGGTCGGGCGCGCGGTAGCCTTCACGCGGCGCACGCGTGCGCACCACGACTTCATACCGGCCCGCATCTGGAGGAGCCACGGCGATGGCGGAACACACCAGCTCGAGCATCACGATCGAGGCGGCACCGGCCGACGTCATGGGGGTGATCTCCGACTTCGCCCGTTACCCGGACTGGACCGGCGAGGTGAAGGAGGCGGAAGTCCTCAAGACCGACACCGAGGGCCGCGCCGAGCAGGTCCGTCTCGTCATGGACGCCGGCGCCATCAAGGACGACCAGGTGCTGGCGTACACCTGGGGCGGTGAGCACGAGGTGTCCTGGACGCTGGTGAAGTCCCAGATGCTGCGGTCGCTGGACGGCTCGTACATCCTCAAGCCGGCCGGGGCGGGTGCCACCGAGGTCACCTACCAGCTGACGGTCGACGTCAAGATCCCGATGCTGGGCATGATCAAGCGCAAGGCCGAGAAGGTCATCATCGACCGGGCGCTGGCGGGCCTGAAGAAGCGCGTGGAGTCGGGCAAGTAGGACCCGCCGACGGGGCGCCGACGGGCTGCCCGGGCGCGGACCTGGGCTTTCCCGCGCCCACACGGTGCAGCCGCACGGTGGACACGGCCCGGCGTCCCCCGGGCCGTCTCGGTTACCGTTCACCCCCATGCGCACCATCCTGATCACCGGCCCCGGCGGCAGCGGCCGTACCACCGTCGCCGCAGCCACCGCGCTGACGGCGGCGGCCACCGGCACCAGAACCCTGGTCCTCAGCGCCGACCGCACCGACACCCTGGGTGCCGCCCTCGGCGTGACCACGGGCGTGACCCCGACCGAGGTCACCGAGAACCTCACCGCCTGGCGCCCCGACGCCGCCGCCGGTTTCCGCGACGACCTCGCCGCCTTCCAGGAACGCGCCACCACCGCCCTCGACCTCCTCGGCGCCTCCCGCCTCGACCCGGAAGAGGTCACCCCCCTGCCCGGGGCCGAGGAACTCGCGCTGCTGCGTGCCCTGCGCGACGCCGCCCTCGCCGAGGCCCATGACCTCCTCGTCGTCGACCTCCCCGCCACCCCGCACGCCCTCGCCCTCCTCTCACTCCCCGAGGAACTGCGCCGCTATCTGCGCCGCCTGCTGCCCTCCGAGCGGCAGGCGGCCCGCGCCCTGCGCCCCGTCCTCGGCCGGCTGGCCGGGGTCCCGATGCCCGCGGAGTGGCTCTACGAGACCGCGGCCCGCTGGGACGTCGAACTCGCCGCCGTCCAAGCCGTCGTCACCGACCGCGACACCGTCGTACGGCTGGTCGCCGAACCCGGCCCGGGCGGCGCCGACGCCGTCCGTGACGCCACCCTCGCCCTCGCCCTGCGCGGCCTGCGCCCCGACCTGCTGATCGCCAACCGGCTGCTGCCGGAGACGGAGGCGCCGGCCGGCAGCTGGCTCTCCGGCCCCGTCACCCAGCAGCGCAAGGTCCTGGAGGAATGGCGGGAGCAGCACGACGTGCACACCGTCACCCACCTCGGCCACGACCCGCGCGGCACCGACGACCTCGACGCCCTCGCCGTGCCGCCCGCCGTCAACGACACGTCCTCCACCGTCGAGTGGCCCGTCACCGACCGGCTCGCCGACGACGGCGTCCTCGTCTGGCACATCCCCCTGCCCGGCGCCGTACGCGACGAACTCGACCTCGTCCGGCGCGGCGACGAACTCGTGGTCACCGCCGCCCGGTTCCGGCGTATCGTGCCCCTTCCGTCGGCCCTGCGCCGGTGCCGGGTGGCCGGGGCGGCGCTGCGGGACGGCGAGCTGCGCATCCGGTTCGCGCCGGATCCGGACCTGTGGCCGCGGACCCGGTGAAGCAGGTACGCCCGTTCGGGTAACGTCGGAGAGACGAACCGTAGTCAGGAGTCCGTCATGAGCGAAGAGCTCCCCCCGTCCGACGCGTGGGGGTCCCCCCGGTCGAGCGAACCCGAGAGCGGGGGAGAGCACGAGGCGATCGACGAGGTGCGGGCGACCGACGCCGACGCCTGGGCCACGGCGTGCGCCGAGGACCTCGAGTCGGAGAAGGCCCGCCGCCGCGCCGAGCGCGGCACGCCCCCCGGTTCGGCCGCCGAGGAGCTGCGCAAGCTCGTCGACGCCGTCGCGGACAAGCTGTCGGGCATCCAGTCCCCGCTGCTCGGCGCGGTGGCCGGACCCGCAGCTCAGCAGGTGGTCAAGCAGGTCGTGGACCAGGCCAGGGCCGCCGTCGAGCCGGTCATAGAGCGCAACCCGGACGTCTTCGACCACCTCGCCGCGGCCGGCAGCGAACTGCTCGCCGCCTACCGCTCCGCGGTCCAGGCGCAAGAACGCCGCTGGACGGCCGGCGACACCGACGGCCACGACCTCGAGGAGCGCCCCGACCGGGGCGACGACACCGGGCCCGGCCAGCGCATCGACCTCGACTGATCCCCCGGGACGGCCGCCGGGCGGAGCCCGTGCGCCGCCTGGCCATGGGCCTGTCCGCCCGGCGGACGACGAGAACCCCACGGCGGGGCCTCGGGTACGGTTGGCCGTAGCGGGGCTCGACCGAAACTGAGGGATTCATGGGACTCACCATCGGCGTCGACATCGGCGGCACGAAGATCGCGGCCGGCGTGGTCGATGAGGAAGGCAACATCCTCTCGACCCACAAGGTGCCGACCCCGGGCACGCCCGAGGGCATCGTGGACGCCATCGCCTCCGCGGTGGAGGGCGCGCGCGCCGGGCACGAGATCGTCGGCGTGGGTATCGGTGCGGCCGGATACGTCAACCGCCAGCGCTCGGAGGTGTACTTCGCCCCGAACATCGACTGGCGCAACGAGCCGTTGAAGCAGCAGGTCGAGGCCCGCGTCGGCCTCCCCGTCGTCGTGGAGAACGACGCCAACGCGGCGGCCTGGGGCGAATACAAGTTCGGTGCGGGCAAGGGTCACCGCAACGTCATCTGCATCACGCTGGGCACCGGCCTCGGCGGCGGCATCATCATCGGCAACAAGCTGCGCCGCGGGCACTACGGCGTGGCCGCCGAGTTCGGCCACATCCGCATGGTGCCGGACGGCCTGCTGTGCGGCTGCGGCAGCCAGGGCTGCTGGGAGCAGTACGCCTCCGGCCGGGCCCTCGTCCGCTACGCCAAGCAGCGCGCCAACGCCACCCCGGAGAACGCCGAGATACTCCTCGGCATGGGCGACGGCACCCCCGACGGCATCGAGGGCAAGCACATCTCCATGGCCGCCCGCCAGGGCGACGCGGTCGCCGTCGACTCCTACCGCGAGCTCGCCCGCTGGGCCGGTGCGGGCCTCGCGGACCTCGCCTCCCTGTTCGACCCGTCCGCCTTCATCGTCGGCGGCGGCCTCTCGGACGAGGGCGAACTGGTCCTCGACCCCATCCGCAAGTCCTACAAGCGCTGGCTGGTCGGCGGCAACTGGCGCCCGGTGGCCGACGTCATCGCCGCCCAGCTGGGCAACGAGGCCGGGCTGGTGGGCGCGGCGGACCTGGCCCGCGAGCCGGACCCGATCATGTAAGGCCCGCCTTTCCGCGACGGCGGCTGCCACGTCTTCAGGGGCGCGGGGACTGCGCGACGAGCCACATCCGACCGGCACTCGCGCATCGACCTCGCGCCCCGAGTCATTGGGCGTAGATTGATCGACATGGAGCTGCTGCCCAACTCCCACACAGAGCCCGACGGTTCCGCACTCATCCGCGTCCTCAGCTACAACATCCGCTCGATGCGCGACGACACCACCGCCCTCGCCCGCGTCATCGACGCCTGCGACCCCGATCTGGTCCTCGTCCAGGAAGCCCCGCGTTTCTTCCGCTGGCGAAAGAAGCTCTCCCGCCTGGCCCACGCGGCGAACCTCGTCATCCTCACCGGCGGCGCCACGGCTGCGGGCCCGGCGATCCTCTGCAACCTGAGGGCCACCGTCGAGCGCACGGAGGATGTCCTGCTGCCCCTCACCCCGGGACTGCACCGGCGTGGCTTCGCCACCGCTGTGGTCCGCTTCGGCGGCGCCCGCCTCGGCGTCCTGAGCTGCCACCTCTCCTTGCAGAAGGACGAACGGCTCGAGCAGGGCGGCATGCTGCTCGACCGGCTGGCGGCGATGGGCGTGGAGCACGCCGTCGCGGGCGGCGACCTCAATGAACGCCCCGCCGGCCGCACCTTCCGCCGTATCGCCGAGGGCCTTCAGGACTGCTGGGCCACCGCGCCCTGGGGCGGCGAGTACACCTCGACCCCCCTCGACCCGCATCAGCGCATCGACGCGATCTTCGCCACCAAGGCCGTCGAGGTGCTCGGCTGCGGAGTCCCCGTGGGCCACCCAGGGGTGACGGAGGCAGACCTGAGGGCGGCCACGGACCACCTTCCGGTGCTGGCCGCCCTCAGAATTCCCGCGGTTCACTAGGTCGAAGGAGGTACGCCGGGCGGCTCAGGAACGAGGTACGCCGGGCGAACGCGGTACACCGGGCGGCGGGAGCGCCTCGCCTCGGGTCAGACCACGGCGCCCCGCCCCGGATCGTCGTCGTCCTCGTCGTCCGGCCGCATCCGCATCACCAGCGTGGCGAAGCCGCCCAGGAACCCGCCGACGCCCAGCGTGCCCAGCCACCAGGTCATGTCCCACTCGAACACCACGGCGAGCAGCAGCAGGACCGGCCCGCCGAGCACCCCGAGCCAGGCGAACTTCGCCGTCGCGTCGGCGACGGGCAGCGGGGGCGGCTCCGGCGGTACGAAATGACCCTCGTCGTCGGCGTCGAAGTCGTCCTCGGACGGCTCCGGCACGGTGTAGTCGCGCGGTCCGACACCGGGCGCGAAGGAGATGGAGCTGCCGAGCGGCTTGACCGGCTTGTCCACCCCGACCCCCGCAGCCCCAGCGGATTCACCTGCTTCCGCCGGCTCCCCGGCCTCCACGCGCTCCTCGGACGCCTCATCCTGGTCGGCCCCGGCGTCCTGCGTGCCGGTCGCGGACCTGGACTTCCCGCTCGGCCGGTCGCCCGTCCCGTCGCCCGCGGCGTCGTTCGTGCCGTCCTTCGGGTCGGGTTCCGGCAGAGCCAGGTCCTTGATGGACTTGAAGGGCTTCGTACCCGGCGGGTCCGCCGGCTCGTCGCCGTACCCGGCGACGATCGCGGCCCAGGCGGCGTCCTCGTCGAACGGGACGTGCTGCTCTTCCGGCTCGCGATCGTCGCTGTCCTCGCGCCTGTCGCGGTCGGAGTCGTGCTCAGCCACCTGCGGTCGTCCCTTCTCTGCCGGCGCCGGTCGCGAGCCGGTCCATGAAGCCGAGGCTCTCCTCGAAGATCCGGTTCGCGTCATGGTCCAACGTCGCGACGTGGCAGCTCTGTTCCAGCACGATCTCCGTTACGTCCGTCGAGGACACCCTGCTCAGGATCCGCGCCGTGTCCGCCGCCGGGACCACATGGTCGTGGGCGCTGCGCAGCACCAGCAGCGGCTGGGTGACCTGCGGCAACTCGCCGTCGACCATGCGGTAGAAGGTGCGCAGCGAGTTCGCTGCGTGCAGCGGCACCCGGTCGTACCCGACTTCCACGCCGCCCTGCGCGATGTCCCCGGTGATCCCGCGCGTCGTACGCACCACATGGCGCAGAACCGGAAGGGCGGAGGCGGACACGCCGTGCACCTTGTTCGCCGGGTTGACGACCATGACACCGGCGACGTCCTCGCCGTGCTTCGCGGCGAGCCGCAGGGCGAGCGTGCCGCCCATGGACAGGCCGGCCACGACGACCCGCTCGCAGCGGTCACGCAGGTCGCGCAGGGCGCGGTCCACCTCGGCGTACCAGTCCTGCCAGCCGGTGAGCTGCATGTCCTCCCAGCGGGTGCCGTGCCCCGGCAGCAGCGGCAGCGAGACGGTGTGCCCGCGCTCGGCGAGATACGCCGCCCACGGGCGCAGCGACTGGGGGGAACCGGTGAAGCCGTGGCAGAGCAGCACTCCGACCTCCCCGCCCTCATGGCGGTACGGCTCGGCTCCGGGAAGGAGCGGCACCTTGACGGTCTCCTGTTCGTGAGAAGGACGGCAGGAACGGGCACAACGAGCGCGGCGGCACGAACCCACGCGGCCGAGCCGCACGGCGATACAGCCAGGTGTGCTTCACCGTACGCGACCGCACTGACACCGACCAGGGTCGTCGGAGTCTTTGACAGTGCTCCGGGTTAAGGTCTGATCTACAGACACAGGAGGCACTCGGTTGTTGTACGGCGCGATGAAGGTGGCCATCGGGGGACCGCTGAAGGTCGCTTTCAGGCCCTGGGTGGAAGGGCTGGAGCACATTCCCGCCGACGGGCCCGCGATCCTGGCGAGCAACCACCTGTCCTTCTCGGACTCGTTCTTCCTGCCCGCGGTCCTCGACCGCAAGGTCACCTTCATCGCGAAGGCCGAGTACTTCACGACGCCGGGCGTCAAGGGCCGGCTCACGGCCGCGTTCTTCAAGGGCGTCGGCCAGCTGCCCGTGGACCGCTCCGGAGGGCGCGGTGCGGGTGAGGCGGCGATCAAGAGCGGCATAGACGTGCTCGAGCGCGGTGAGCTGTTCGGCATCTATCCGGAGGGCACGCGCTCGCCCGACGGCCGCCTGTACCGGGGCAAGCCCGGCGGCCTCGCGCGCGTGGCGCTCGCCACCGGCGCGCCGGTGATCCCGGTCGCCATGATCGACACGGAGAAGATCCAGCCGCCGGGCCAGGTCATGCCCAAGCTCATGCGCCCGGGCATCCGGATCGGCGAGGCCATGGACTTCAGCCGGTACCAGGGGATGGAGCACGACCGCTTCGTGCTGCGCGCGCTGACCGACGAGGTCATGTACGAGATCATGAAGCTCTCCGGCCAGGAGTACGTCGACATGTACGCGACGGCCGCCAAGCGCCAGATCGCCGAGGCGGCGAAGGCCGAGAAGGAACAGGCGCGGAAGAAGAAGGAACAGTCCGAATAGAGTCGGCGGCATCCGAGCCGGGGGGTGGGGGCCAGTGGCGAAGCGCGAGCGGGTCATGAGGATGTCCGTCGAGCAGCCGCTGTGGCGTGCGCTCACCGGGTACCGCGTGCTGACCCTGGTGTACGCGATCGGGCTGTTCATCAGCGCCCACGACCAGGTCGCCAGGCCCTGGGTGGCCATCGCCTACTACGCGGTCCTGGCCGTCTGGACGCTGGCCACCCTGCCCAGGGTCGCGGGCGCGGCGAGCTGCACCAGGCGCTTCCTCGCCGTGGACCTCACCATCGCCCTGACCGGCATCCTGCTCACCCGGCTCGCCGAGTCGCCCGAGCGGATCGACGCCGGCGCTCCGACCCTGCCGTCGATATGGACGGCGGGCGCCGTGCTGGCGTTCGCCATCAAGGGGGGCTGGCGCTGGGCCGCGTTCGCCTCCACGCTGGTCGCCGCCGCCAACCTGATCGAACGCTCGGGGGTGCCCACCCGGGACACCGTCCACATGGTGCTGCTCGTGTGGATCGCCTCGATCGCGATCGGCTACGTCGTCGAGGTCGCCCGTGCCTCCGAGCGCACCCTCGCCCGCGCCCTGGAGATCGAGGCGGCCACCCGTGAACGGGAGCGGCTCGCCCGGGACATCCACGACAGCGTGCTCCAGGTGCTGGCGATGGTGCAGCGGCGTGGCGCCGTCATCGGCGGTGAGGCGGCCGAGCTCGGCCGGATGGCAGGCGAGCAGGAGGTCGCGCTGCGCACGCTGGTTTCGGGCGGGCTGGTGCCCGTCTCACGGGTCTCGGAGGACGCCGCCGACGGGGCCCTCGTACACGCCGTGGACGAACCGGACGACGCCGCGGGACCGGTCGATCTGCGCGCGCTGCTCGCCCCGTACGCCTGCGCGAAGGTCAGCCTCGCCGAGCCCGGCGCGCCCGTCCCGCTGGCACCGGCCGCCGCGCGTGAGCTGGCCGCCGCCGTGGGCGCCGCCCTGGACAACGTCCGCAGGCACGCGGGGGAGCACGCGCGCGCGTGGATCCTCGTCGAGGACGAGCCCGACGAGGTGATCGTCACCGTGCGCGACGACGGCCCCGGCATCCCCGAGGGCCGGCTCGCGCAGGCCGAGGGCGAGGGGCGGCTCGGGGTCGCCCTGTCGATCCGGGGGCGGCTGCGGGACCTCGGCGGGAGCGCCGAGCTGATCTCGGTACCGGGGCAGGGCACCGAAGTGGAACTGAAAGTACCGAAGCACAGCAGCGCTTCACGGGGGAAGGCGAGGCAGCGATGACGGACACCGCGAGCGGACCGGACGCACAGCAGGGCACGATCAGGGTCATGGTGGTCGACGACCACCCCATGTGGCGCGACGCCGTCGCCCGCGACCTCGCCGAGTCCGGCTTCGACGTGGTCGCCACCGCGGGCGACGGCGACCAGGCGGTGCGCCGCGCCAAGGCCGCCGCCCCCGACGTCCTCGTTCTCGACCTGAACCTGCCGGCCAAGCCCGGCGTCCAGGTCTGCAAGGAACTCGTCGGCCACAACCCCGCCCTGCGCGTCCTCGTCCTGTCCGCGAGCGGAGAGCACGCCGACGTCCTGGAGGCCGTGAAGTCCGGCGCCACCGGCTATCTGCTGAAGTCGGCGTCCACCGAGGAGCTGCTGGACGCGGTGCGCCGTACCGCCGTCGGCGACCCCGTGTTCACCCCGGGCCTCGCCGGACTGGTCCTCGGGGAGTACCGCCGCCTCGCCTCCGAACCGGCGCCCGCCGCGCTCGACGCCGACCAGCCGGGAGCCCCGCAGCTCACCGAGCGTGAGACCGAGGTGCTGCGCCTCGTCGCCAAGGGCCTGAGCTACAAGCAGATCGCCGAACGCCTGGTCATCTCCCACCGCACGGTCCAGAACCACGTCCAGAACACCCTCGGCAAACTCCAGTTGCACAACCGCGTGGAGCTGGTGCGGTACGCGATAGAGCGCGGCCTCGACGACGAGTGATCCAACGGTCGTCCGTTTGACGGCGCGTAAACCGAACACCCGGCGGTTCACCGGAATTGCCGTTCCGACCCATCCCGTTGTGACCTGGCTCACCATTAGCGTGGCCTCACCAGGCAACCGCGGCGAAGGGATATTTCCATGCGGGTCGGAGTACTGACCGGAGGCGGCGACTGCCCCGGTCTCAACGCCGTCATCCGGGCCGTCGTCCGCAAGGGCGTGCAGGAGTACGGCTACGACTTCGTCGGCTTCCGGGACGGCTGGCGAGGTCCGCTCGAGAACGACACCGTCCGTCTCGACATCCCCGCCGTGCGCGGCATCCTGCCCCGCGGCGGCACCATCCTCGGCTCCTCGCGCACCAACCCCCTCAAGCAGGAGGACGGCATCCGCCGTATCAAGGAGAACCTCGCCAAACAGGAGATCGAGGCGCTCATCGCGATCGGCGGCGAGGACACCCTCGGCGTCGCCACCCGGCTGTCCGACGAGTACGGCGTGCCCTGCGTCGGCGTGCCGAAGACCATCGACAACGACCTGTCCGCCACCGACTACACCTTCGGCTTCGACACCGCCGTCGGCATCGCGACCGAGGCCATCGACCGGCTGCACACCACCGCCGAGTCCCATATGCGTGTCCTGGTCGTCGAGGTGATGGGCCGTCACGCGGGCTGGATCGCCATCCACTCCGGCCTGGCCGGCGGCGCCAACGCCATCCTCATCCCGGAGCAGCGCTTCGACGTCGACAAGGTGTGCGCGTGGGTGACCTCGCGCTTCAAGGCGTCCTACGCCCCGATCGTGGTCGTCGCCGAGGGCGCCATGCCCAAGGACGGTGACATGGTCCTCAAGGACGAGTCGCTGGACTCCTTCGGGCACGTCCGGCTGTCCGGCGTCGGCGAGTGGCTCTCCAAGGAGATCGAGAAGCGGACCGGGAAGGAGGCCCGCACGACCGTCCTCGGCCATGTCCAGCGCGGCGGTACGCCCAGCGCCTTCGACCGCTGGCTGGCCACCCGCTTCGGGCTGCACGCCGTCGAGGCCGTCCACGACGGCGACTTCGGCAAGATGGTCGCCCTGCGCGGCACCGACATCGTCCGCGTCCCGATCGCCGACGCCACGGCCCGGCTGAAGACGGTGGACCCGAAGCTCTACGACGAGGTCGGGGTCTTCTTCGGCTGATCCCGGACACGCACCCGCACGCGCGGCGGCCGGCGCCCCTCGTCGCCGGCCGCCGCGAAGCCGCCCCTACGAAGCCGACGGCTGCTCGGAGAACGTGCCGCGCAGCCGGCCCACCAGCTCCCGCACCACGGCCGCGCCGTTCAGCGTCAGCACCGACTCCGGGTGGAACTGGACCCCGGCGAACCCGGGGCCGCGCAGGGCATGCACCTCACCGTTGCCGGCCCGGCTGACCTCGACGCCGTGCGCGGTGAGCTCCTCCAGGGCCTCGTCGTCGCAGCGCGCCACGAAGGAGTTGTAGAAGCCGACCGTCTCCGGCCGTCCGAACAGGTCGATCGTGGTCTGCGCGCCCTGGTACGGCACTTCCTTGCGTACGATCTCCAGCCCCAGCTCGGCCGCGATCAGCTCGTGCCCGAGGCAGACGCCGAGCACACCCTGGCGATGGCCGCGGATGACCTCGGAGGCCAGATCGCGCAGGAAGCTCATCTTCGGGTCGGTGAGGTCGGACGGGTCACCCGGGCCGGGGCCCAGCACCAGCGGGCCCTCGTGCGCGAGCACCGCCTCCCGCAGCCCTTCCTCGTCGTAGCGCCGGACGGTGACCTCCAGGCCGCCCGACCGCAGGACGTGCGCCAGCATCGCCGTGAAGGTGTCCTCCCCGTCCACGACCAGCGCGTGCCCGCCGAGCCCGGCCTCCCGCGCCGCGGGCTCCTGCATCCGCAACCAGAACGGGGCCAGCGAGGCCCGGCGCCCGTCGAGCGCGGCACGCACGCGTGGATCGTCGGCGAGGCGCACGCGCGCGTGCTCCGCACTCGACCGGGACGGACGCACGCCGAGGGCCGTCAGCACCCCCGCCGCCTTCGCATGGGTCTCCGCGACCTCGCCGGCCGGGTCCGAGCCGCGCACCAGCGTGGCACCGACCGGTACCCGCAGGCCGCCGTCCGCGTCGATGTCGGCGGTGCGGATGAGGATGGGGGAGTCGAGGGTCTGGGCCCCGCCGGAGTCCCGGCCGATCAGCGCCAGCGCCCCCGCGTAGTACCCGCGCCCTCCGACCTCGTGCCGCTCGATCACCCGGCACGCGTTCTGCACGGGTGAGCCGGTCACGGTGGCCGCGAACATGGTCTCGCGCAGCACCTCCCGCACATCCAGCGAGGACTTCCCGCGCAGCTCGTACTCGGTGTGCGCGAGGTGCGCCATCTCCTTCAGCCGGGGCCCGACGACCACCCCGCCCATGTCACCGACGGTGCACATCATCTTGAGCTCCTCGTCGACCACCATCGACAGCTCCTCGATCTCCTTGCCGTCGGCGAGGAAGTCCAGCAGGTGCTCGGGCGTCGGCCCCTCGGCGGGATAGCGGTACGTCCCGCTGATCGGGTTCATGACGACGGTCCCGCCGGACATCCGCACATGCACCTCGGGGCTGGCCCCGACCAGCGTCCGCCCACCCGTCTCCCGCCCCCGCCCTTGCAACGAAGGCCCTTCGGGCCCTGTCTGATTTCCGGTGTGCACGACGAACGTCCAGTACGCGCCTCGCTCGCCCTCCAGCAGCCGCCGGAACAGCGCCAGCGCGTCGGCCCGCCCGAATCCGGGGATCCGGCCCTCGTACGTCCGCCGGATCACGAAGTTCGCGCCCTCGCCCCGCCCGATCTCCTCCCGCAGCACACGCCCGACGATCTCGCCGTACTCCTCGTCGCCCACGTCGAAGCCGCCGCCCTCGACCCGGACGTCATGTGCGGGCAGCTGCGCCAGCGCGTCGGCCAGGGAGATGCCGTACGTCTCCTCGGGCACCAGGACGGACAACGGCGTGCCGTCGTCCGTCACGTCGAAGCCGCGCTCGCGGATCTGGCGGAAGGGGACGAGGGCGAGGCCCTCGTCGGGGAGATCGGCGATGCGGTCGCAGGCGGCGACCGGGCCGAGGAGCACCTCCACGGTGTCCTCGTCGTGGCCCGGGGTGCGGCGGCGCAGCAGGGCGAACGGTCGGGGATCGTCGAGCAGGTCGAGCAGCTGCATGGGTCCGTTTTCCTTCTCGCTGGGAGGAACGGACCCCGGGAAACACCGAAGGCCGCCCCTCGGGCGGCCTTCGCGAAGTCTGTCGTACGCGCAGTCAGTGGGCCGCCGGATGAGCGGTCCACCACCAGTTCTGGGTCGAGTGCGCGAACATGACAGGCACCCTACCGCATGTCCGAGTCGTGTACCTCGTGTCTCAATTGCTGGGCATGGGGCAGGACGCCCGACACGACCCCGTAGTGTTGAGGTCGTGACCGTGAACGCTAAGACCAGCGCAAGCGCTGGCAACACCTGGCGAGATCTGCCCGCGGCGCAGCAGCCCGAGTACCCCGACCTTGAGGCTCTGCGCGCAGTCGTTGCGGACCTCGAGTCGTATCCGCCGCTCGTCTTCGCGGGCGAGTGCGATCAGCTGCGCGCCCGGATGGCGGCCGTCGCCAAGGGAGAGGCGTTCCTCCTCCAGGGCGGCGACTGCGCCGAGGCGTTCGACGCGGTGTCCGCCGACCACATCCGCAACAAGCTCAAGACCCTGCTCCAGATGGGCGCAGTGCTGACGTACGCCGCGTCCGTCCCCGTGGTGAAGGTCGGCCGTATCGCCGGCCAGTACTCCAAGCCGCGCTCCAAGGGCACCGAGACCCGCGACGGCGTGACCCTGCCGACGTACCGCGGCGACTCGGTCAACGGCTTCGACTTCAACGAGGCCGCCCGCGTCCCCGACCCCGAGCGCCTGAAGCGGATGTACAACGCGTCCGCCTCCACGCTCAACCTGGTGCGTGCCTTCACCACCGGCGGCTACGCCGACCTGCGCCAGGTGCATGCCTGGAACCAGGACTTCGTGAAGTCGTCCCCGTCCGGCCAGCGCTACGAGCAGCTCGCGCGCGAGATCGACCAGGCGCTGAACTTCATGCACGCCTGCGGGGCCGACCCGGAGGAGTTCAAGACGGTCGAGTTCTACGCCTCGCACGAGGCGCTGCTGCTCGACTACGAGTCCGCCCTGACCAGGGTCGACTCGCGGACCGGGCAGCTGTACGACGTCTCCGGGCACATGGTGTGGATCGGTGAGCGCACCCGGCAGCTGGACGGCGCGCACATCGAGTTCGCCTCGAAGATCCGCAACCCGATCGGCATCAAGCTCGGCCCGACCACGACGGCCGAGGAGGCGCTGCAGTACATCGACCGCCTCGACCCCGAGCGCGAGCCGGGCCGGCTGACCTTCATCGTCCGGATGGGCGCCGACAAGATCCGCGACCGCCTTCCCGAGCTGGTCGAGAAGGTCACCGCCTCGGGCGCCACCGTGGCCTGGGTGACCGACCCGATGCACGGCAACACCTTCGAGGCGGCCTCCGGGCACAAGACCCGCCGCTTCGACGACGTGCTGGACGAGGTCAAGGGCTTCTTCGAGGTCCACAAGTCCCTCGGCACCCACCCGGGCGGCATCCACGTGGAGCTCACCGGCGACGATGTCACCGAGTGCGTGGGCGGCGGCGACGAGATCTTCGTCGACGATCTGCACCAGCGCTACGAGACGGCTTGCGACCCGCGGCTGAACCGCAGCCAGTCGCTCGACCTGGCCTTCCTTGTCGCGGAGATGTACCGGGACCAGTGACCTGGCGGGTTGCCACCCGAGCATGGATTGGGGCGCGGATCACATACGATCCGCGCCCCACCCCACTTTTGCGGCTCCTGTCCGCCGGGTAAGGTTAGGTTAGCCTCACCGATCAAGAGGGTCACTCGGTAAATCGGTACGGCACGACTTATCGAACCCCGGCGGGAGGTGAACCGCGTGTACGTGTGCAGTTGCTTCGGCGTCACCGAGCAGCAGGTCCAGCAGCACGCGGAGAGCGGCGCCTGCACGCCCCGCCAGATCGCGTCGGCCTGCAAGGCGGGCACCGACTGCGGCTCGTGCGTACGACGCATCCAGGCGATCCTGGGCAGGGGCGCGTGCCCGCGCCGTGAGCTGGCCGACCAGGGCAGGCCGGTGCTTTCCGAGCTGGAGGACGCGGCCTGGTCCGGCCGCGAGGCTGCGGCCTAGCTGGGCTGCTCGATCTGCTGGGCGATGTACAGCGCCTCACCGAGCTTGTCGATGAGCTCCAGCTGCGTGTCCAGGTAGTCGATGTGGTGCTCCTCGTCCGCGAGGATCGACTCGAAGAGGTTCGCGGACGTGATGTCGCCCTTGGTCCTCATCACCTCGATGCCGCGCTTGAGGCGGTCGATGGCCTCGACCTCGACCTGTCGGTCGGCCTGGAACATCTCGGTGACCGTCTGGCCCACCCGGACATGGAACAGCCGCTGGTAGTTGGGCAGGCCGTCCAGCATCAGAATGCGCTCGGTGATCTTGTCCGCGTGCTTCATCTCGTCGATGGATTCTTCACGCGTGTACTTGGCGAGCTTGGTCCAGCCCTTGTTGTCCTGGATCCGGTAATGCAGCCAGTACTGGTTGATCGCCGTCAGCTCGCCGGTCAGCTGCTCGTTCAGGAATTCGAGAACCTCGGGGTCGCCCTGCATCGCAGCGGCTCCTTCCAAGCGGGGGGAACTGGCAGGTTGCGCCGCATGATTGCACTGGCGGCGAAGATCGTCCAGTAAGTCTTCACTTAGTAAGTAAGGGCATGCTTAGTCCGGTTTGATGTGGTTTGAGGGGAGGGTGGTCCGGTACACCGCCCGAGGTCTGTCAGGATGGAGTCATGGGTCAGCCGGTGGAGCGCGAATCTGGAGCAGCAGCACACTCCGAACTTCCGCCGGGACAGCGAGTGCAGCGCGGCTGGCCGGTCACGCACTACGGCCCGGTCCCCAAGTTCCGTCCCGAGCGCTGGGAGTTCCGGGTCTTCGGGGCCACCGCCGACGGCGAGAAGCACTGCTGGACCCATGAGGAGTTCACGGCCCTGCCGTACACCACCGTCGTCGCCGATCTGCACTGCGTCACAAAATTCAGCATGCTCGGCGCGGAGTGGGGCGGCATCCCGGCCCGCACGATCCTGGAGATCGCCCCGCCCGCCTCGTCGGTCACTCATGTGATGGTGTGGGCGGAGTACGGCTTCAGCTCCAACCTCCGTCTGGCCGACTTCGCCGCCGCGGGCGCGATCTTCGCCACCCACAAGGACGGCGAGCTGCTCACCGCCGAGCACGGCTTCCCCCTCCGTCTGGTCGTCCCCCATCTGTACGCCTGGAAGGGGCCCAAGTGGGTCCGGGGCGTGGAGTACATGACCGCCGACCGCCGCGGCTTCTGGGAGGAGCGCGGCTACCACAACATCGGCGATCCCTGGAAAGAGCAGCGCTACTCGTACCAGGAGGAGCCCGGGGACGGCCCCGAGCTCTGATCCCCGGCCCCGTCGCCGCCCGTCAGTGGTGGTACCGGTGCACCACCGCGTGACCCTTGCCCCGGCCGATCATCCACCTGTTCACCGGCATGGTCAGTACGAAGGCGACGGCCAGCGCGATCGCCAGCACCCACCAGAACAGCGGGTCGGCGAGTCCGGCGTCCATGGCACCCGGCCACAGCACGATCACACCGTTGTCCACCAGCTCCATCACCGCGATCGACAGCGTGTCCGCGGCCAGTGCCACCTTGAGCGCGGCCCGCAGGCCGACGCCCGCCTTCATCACGCCCCACAGGGTGAGCGCATAGCCGAAGGCGAAGGCGAGGGTGATCGCCAGGATCAGCGTCGGCACGTCACCCCAGCCGAGCGCGGTGCCGATCACCATGCCCAGCACCTCGCCGATGGCGCAGCCGGTGAGGCAGTGCAGGGTGGCCCGGACGGCCATCGCCCAGGTGCCGGCGACGGCCACCGGGTGGTGCTGAGCGGGTGCCTGGTGCGCTTGGTGCTCCATGGGTGCCCCCAATGCCGGTTCGCGGTGCCTGCATCGAGTCGAACCATATACCCCCTGGGGGTATTCCCGAATGCTCCGGGGAATCCCCGCGCGGGCCGGGCGGCGAGCCAGGGTCTCTCGTTGGATCAGGTCGGCATGATCCAACGACAGGCCCTAGGTGTATTGACCCGCAGGGTTGTTCACACGGCTGATCGGTGGCTGGCCGCCGAGTGCGGTGTGGCAGCGATGG
>NZ_JBIMKE010000044.1:0-50257 GCF_043673425.1 Streptomyces sp. M41
CCGACAACGGCGGAATCTTCGGACCCGGACGACTCATACCGAACCAACGACGAATCTTCGACTCAGGTCACTAGGTGAGTCCCGCCGCCCGGGCCCGTTCCACCGCCGGGCCGATCGCCTTGGCGACCGCTTCGACGTCGGCCTCGGTCGAGGTGTGGCCGAGGGAGAAGCGCAGGGTGCCACGGGCCAGGTCCGGGTCGGTGCCGGTGGCCAGGAGGACGTGGCTGGGCTGGGCGACGCCCGCGGTGCAGGCGGAGCCGGTGGAGCACTCGATGCCCTGGGCGTCCAGGAGCAGGAGCAGGGAGTCGCCCTCGCAGCCCGGGAAGGTGAAGTGGGCGTTGGCCGGGAGGCGCCCGCCGGGTGCCGGGTCGCCGCCGAGGATCGCGTCCGGGACGGCCGTACGGACGGCGTCGACCAGGGCGTCGCGCAGGGCGCCGATCTCGGTGGCGAACCACTCGCGCTGCTCGGCGGCGAGCCGGCCGGCGACCGCGAAGGAGGCGATCGCGGGGACGTCGAGGGTGCCGGAGCGGACATGGCGCTCCTGGCCGCCGCCGTGCAGGACGGGGACCGGGGTCTGGTCGCGGCCGAGGATCAGGGCGCCGATGCCGTAGGGGCCGCCGATCTTGTGGCCGGAGACGGTCATCGCGGCGAGTCCGGAGGCGGCGAAGTCGACGGGGACCTGACCGAAGGCCTGGACCGCGTCGGCATGCAGCGGGACGTCGAACTCGGCTGCCACGTCGGCCAGTTCACTGATCGGCATGACGGTGCCGATCTCGTTGTTGGCCCACATCACGGTGGCCAGGGCGACGTCCTGGGGGTTGCGGGCGATGGCCTCGCGCAGGGCGTCCGGGTGGACGCGGCCGTGCGAGTCGACCGGGAGGTACTCGATCGTGGCGCCCTCGTGGTCGCCGAGCCAGTGGACGGCGTCGAGAACCGCATGGTGTTCGACGGGGCTGGCCAGGACGCGGGTGCGCGGCCTCGCCGGGTCGGCGTCGCGGCGGGCCCAGTACAGGCCCTTGACCGCGAGGTTGTCGGCCTCGGTGCCGCCGGAGGTGAGGACGACCTCGCTGGGGCGGGCGCCGAGCGCTTCCGCGAGGGTCTCGCGGGCCTCCTCGACGGTGCGCCTCGCGCGGCGGCCGGATGCGTGCAGGGAGGACGCGTTGCCGGTGACGCTCAGCTGGGCGGTCAGCGCCTCTGCCGCCTCCGGGAGCATGGGGGTCGTCGCGGCGTGGTCGAGGTAAGCCATGGTGGCCACGATTCTAAGGGGCGCCTGTAGAGGGCCTTGTGTCAAGGTCGGCCCCGATTACGGCCCCGGCCGGGCGGTCGGCCGCCGCTCAGGACGCGAGGACTCCTATGGGCCCTGAAGCCCCCTCTGGTCCCTGAAGCCCCTGTGGGCCCGAGGACCTCCGCAGCACCGCCGGGAGCACCACCACCGACTGGCCCTGTGACCCCCTGAACCCCCCTGGCCCGTCTAGAAGCTCCACGACAGCGTGTTGTCCGCCTGCATGAAGGCCAGCAGGACCAGCAGGTCCGCGACGCCGAGGCCCATGCCCAGGTAGGCGCGGCCCTTGCGGTCGGTGCCCCGCCAGAGAGCCGCCGCCGCGAGGGCGATGGCGACCGGGCCGAGGAAGACGTTGAAGACGAGGAGGCCGATGAGGCCGAGGATGAAGGACGCGACGGCCATGCCGTCGGCATCGCGGGCGCCTGTGCGGGCGGTGGCCGGTGCGGTGAGATGCATGAGTATCAGCTCCTGGGAAGTGTCGGTCCGATGCGGTGCGCGAATCAGTTGCGGCGGGCGTGACGCTCGCGGGCGGCGAAGATGCCCAGCCACACGGCGATCACGGCGGCGGCGACGACGGTGAAGCCGAGCGGCGCGTGGGCGACGGCGCCCAGCAGCACACCCAGCAGCAGGAGCGCTGCGACGAGAAACAGCATGGAATGGATCCCCCTCCGAGATCTCTTGCGTCGACTCTGTCGAGCCCTGTCGCTCTGTCGAACTCTGTCGAGCCCTGTTGGGGCTCTGGCGATCTCTCTCGTTACATTTCGGTGAACAGTTGTAGTAACAGTTGTTCACTGACTCCAAGTCTAGCGCGCTCCACGGCTTTTCAATTCCGGAGAACAGTTGTTAACTGCATGGCATGAGTCACACCCTCGGCATTCGGCAGGCCCAGAAGCAGAAGACCCGGCAGTCCCTCCTGGACGCGGCGTTGGGGTTGCTGGAGGAGCAGAGCCTGAGCAGCCTGGGCCTGCGCGAGGTCACCCGCGCGGTCGGCGTCGCCCCGACGGCCTTCTACCGGCACTTCCGCTCCACCGCGGACCTCGGCGTCGCCCTCGTCGAGGAGGCGCTGGGCAGCCTCCACCCGATGATCCGCACGATCGTGACGTCCTCCGGCGACAGCGACCAACGCATAGAGCGCGCCGTCGGGTTGATCGCCCAGCACGTCGCGACACACCCGGCGCACGTCCGCTTCATCGCCCGCGAACGGCACGGCGGGGTGCAGTCGGTACGGGAGGCGATCCAGGACCAACTGGCCCGGTTCGCCGACGAGGTGAAGGTCGCACTCACCAAGGACCCGGTTTCCGAAGGCTGGAACGACGACGACCTCCTCATGCTCGCCAACCTCTACGTCGACCAGATGCTGATGACGGCCTCCCTCTTCCTGGACGTCCTGGACGAACCGGAGGAGCAGCGGCGGCGCGTCGCACAGGTCGCGACCCGCCGGATGCGGCTGATCAGCATCGGCAGGCAGCACTGGCTGGACTGAGTACCCGTCACGAACCGGAGTATCCGCGACGAAAAAGGGCGGCACCCCCTTCTCGGAGGTACCGCCCTGTGTACGCCGTCGTGCGTCAGTCGTAGTCCGTCGCGCGTCAGCCGAGCCGCGCCCGCGCCAGCTGCCTCGACTGGGCCACCAGCCTGTCCGCGCTGTCCCAGACCTCCGCGTCCTCCTCCAGGAAGCCGCCGGCCAGATTGCGGGTGGTGATGGACACCCGCAGCGGGCCGGGGGCCGGGCGGCAGCGGACGTGGACCGTCAGCTCCACCGTCGGGACCCAGCCGGAGATGCCGATCTCGAAGGCGGTGGGAGGCAGGGCGTCCACCGCGAGGAGCAGGGACAGGGGGTCAGGGTCGCGGCCGTCCGCGAGGCCGAACCAGGCCCGCATCTCACCCTTGCCGGAGGGCTGCCCGAGGGCCCATCCCAGGGTCGACGGGTCGAGCTTGAGCATCAGCCGGTCGGCGATGGCCGAGCTGCCGTCGACGGGGGCCGGGCCGTCCTCCGGGCCGAAGCAGTGCTCCATCGGCGTGATCGCGGGCGGCCGGGCCGTCGTACGGACGTCGTCGGGGAGGGCGTCCAGGTCGCCGTAGGAGGCGAGGACGCGGATGCGTTCGACTTCGCGGCCCTCGTCGTCGTACTGGAGGAGCGAGGCCTGGCCGGTCGACAGGGTGCGGCCGGTGCGGACGATGTCCGTGCGGACGACGGCCGGGCCCGGCTGGGACGCCGTCAGATAGTGCGCGGAGATCGTGAACGGGTCGCTGTGCGGCAGGGCGTCCGCGAGGGCGCGGCCGAGGACCGCCAGCAGATAGCCGCCGTTGACGGCGCTGATGATGGTCCAGCCGGCCGAGAGGTCGACGTCGTAGACGCCGGGCTCGCGCAGGGTGAGTGCGGTGTCGCGGTCGAACTCGCTGTCGCCGATGGTGGCTCGCGTGGCCGTCGGGGCGGAGGCTGCTTCTGGCATGGATGAACGGTACAACAGCTAACTACTAAGCGGTAGCTTTTCTCCGGCGTCAGTTGCCGGAAGCGCCCCGTCCCCAGCGTCGACGCCCACGTCGACGCCCCGCTATGACGTGCGCAACTTTTCGGCAAGTGTCCCGCTCGCCCGAAACCTGCGGCCCGCTCTCCCCCTCTATGAGGACATGAGTCTCACCGGGGCCCCGTTCCTCTACACGCTGATCGCGCTGTGCGTCGCCGCCGTCGTGCTGCCGTTGGCTCTCTGGTCGCGGGTGCGCGGGCCGAGGATCGTCCGGGCCGCCGTCCGGCTGCTGATGGTGCTGTTCGCCCAGGGCACCGCGGTCGCCCTGGTCTTCACGATGGTCAACAACTCCAACCAGCTGTACGACAACTGGGGCGACCTGCTCGGCACCAGCAACCATGTGCACAAGGCGGCCGACCTCGGAGCGAGCGGCACCGGAGGAATCGCGCTGGAGAAGCTGCCCAAGGTCCGGCAGGTCTTCAAGCAGGGCAAGGGGCCGGGGATGCGCACCGAGGGCGGGGTGCTGGTCACCCATCTCAAGGGCCGGGTCTCCGGCGTGCATGCCGAGGTCAACGTCTGGCTGCCGCCGCAGTACCACGAGCCCGCCTACCGCGATCGCACGTTCCCTGTCGTCCAGGTGCTGCCCGGCTACCCGGGATCGTCGAAGGCCTGGTTCGGGACCATGGACGCGCCCGAGCAGCTGGCGCCGCTGATGCGCAGCGGGCAGATCGAGCCGTTCATCATCGTCTCGCCGCGCACCACGCTGCTGCCCGGCGTGGACACGGGCTGCGCGAACATCCCGGGCAAGGTGAACGCCGACAGCTGGCTCAGCGTCGACGTGCCGAAGATGGTCATGGACAACTTCCGGGCCCGGTCCGCACCGCAGGGCTGGGCGGTCGCCGGTTACTCGGCGGGCGCGCACTGCGCGGCGAAGCTGGCCGTCGCCCACCCCGACCGGTACCGGGCCGCGGTCAGCCTGTCCGGCTACAACGACCCCGTCGCCGTACCGAACTCGCTGGCCGGAAAGACCCCGGCCCTGCGGGACGCGAACAATCCGCTCGTGCTGCTCGGCCGGGCGCAGGTCCCGCCGCGCGTCGCGCTCTATCTGTCCGGGCAGCCGAACGACGGGTACGAGGCCGCTCAGGCCCTCCAGCGGGCCGCCGAGGCACCCACGACCGTGGAGGTCGTGCCCATCCCGAGCAGCGCGGGCGGCCACACCATGGCGCTGTGGAAGCCGCAGGTGGTCCCGGCGTTCCGCTGGCTGACCGAGGTGATGGGGGTGGAGCACGAAGCTCGTACGGCGCCCGGCTCTACTCCTCTCGCACCGTCGACCGCCGGTTCCAGGCACGTGGAGCCCGCCAGTGGAAGCGCATCGCCAGCAGCCGCAGCACGAAGGCCGTGACGGCCGCGAGGGCGCTGGTCAGCGGGGTCAGCGCGGCGTAATGGATGCACAGCACCGTCATCGTGGCGCCGACGATCGCCGGGACCGCGTAGAGGTCGCGGTCCCAGCGCAGCAGTGACGGCACCTCGTTGGCGAGGACGTCCCGCAGCACACCGCCGCCGACGGCGGTCGCGAGGCCCAGGGTGGCGGAGGCGGTGAGGTTGAGGCCGTAGTCGTACGCCTTCGTCGTCCCGGCGACGCAGAACAGCCCGAGGCCCGCTGCGTCGAAGACGTTCACGCCGGTCTGGATGCGCTCCACGTGCGGGTGGAGGAAGAAGACCAGGGCCGCGGCGAGCAGCGGGGTGAGGAAGTACCCCAGATCCGTGAACGCGGCCGGCGGCACGGCGCCGATGACCACGTCCCGGAACAGCCCGCCGCCCAGGGCGGTGACCTCGGCGAGGACGGCGATGCCGAAGACGTCGAAGTTCTTGCGGACGGCCAGCAGGGCGCCGGAGATGGCGAAGACGAAAATGCCGATCAAGTCGAGCGTGTGCTGGACGGAAGGGCTGAACAAGGGTTGGAGCACCCGGATATTCTCACCCAGCGCTGAGCCCCCGCCTTGCAAAGGAAGGCGGGGGCCGGGCCGGGTTACTTGCCGCCGGGCTCGTCGGAGGAGCCGGACCCCTCGGAGGGCGCATCGGCCGACGCCTCGGGCTCCCTTGAGGCCGCGTCCGTCTTCGTCACGGACGCCTCCTTCTCCACGGAGGTCTTCACGGAGGTCGGCTCGGAGGTCTGTACGGAGGTCTCCGCCGCCACCGCCGCCGAGGTCTCCGCCGCCACCGCCGCCGAGGTCTGCGCCGACTCCGCGAGCACCTCGTCGGCAACCAGCTCCGCGGCCTCCTTGGCCACCGACAGCAGCACCGTGTCCTGCGGCTGCTGGTCCTCGAAGTCCTCCGGGTGGTGACAGGCCACCCGCTGGCCGGGCCGCAGCTCCACCAGCGGCGGCTCCGCCGTGCGGCAGATCTCCGTCGCCTTCCAGCACCGCGTGTGGAAGCGGCAGCCGCTCGGCGGGGCGATCGGCGAGGGCACGTCGCCGCGCAGCAGGATGCGCTCGCTCTTCTGCGTCCGCCGCTTCGGGTCCGGGATCGGCACCGCCGACAGCAGGGCCTTGGTGTACGGGTGCATCGGCGAGCTGTACAGCGCGTCCCGGTCGGCGAGCTCGACGATCTTGCCGAGGTACATCACCGCGATACGGTCCGAGACATGCCGTACGACGGACAGGTCGTGCGCGATGATCACGTACGTCAGGCCGAGCTCGTCCTGGAGGTCGGCCATCAGGTTCACGACCTGCGCCTGGATGGACACGTCGAGCGCGGAGACCGGCTCGTCGGCCACGACCATCCGGGGCTTGAGGGCCAGCGCGCGGGCGATGCCGATGCGCTGGCGCTGACCGCCGGAGAACTCGTGCGGGTAGCGGTTGTAGTGCTCGGGGCTCAGGCCCACCAGCTCCAGGAGGCGCTGGACCTCCTTCTTCACCCCGCCCTCGGGCTCCACGCTCTGGAGCCGGAACGGCGCCGAGACGATGCTGCCGATGGTGTGCCGGGGGTTCAGGGAGCCGTACGGGTCCTGGAAGATCATCTGGACGTCGCGGCGCAGCGGGCGCATGCCGCCCACGCCCAGGTGCGTGATGTCCGTGCCGTCGAACTCGATCTTCCCGCCGGTGGGCTCCAGCAGCCGGGTGATGAGCCGGCCCATGGTCGACTTGCCGCAGCCGGACTCGCCCACCACTCCGAGGGTCTCGCCGCGGCGCACCTCGAAGTCGATGCCGTCCACGGCCTTGACCGCGCCGACCTGCCGCTGGAGCAGGCCCTTCTTGATGGGGAAGTGCTTGACCAGGCCCTCGACCTTGAGCAGCGGCGCGTCCTCGGCGGCCGGCCCTGCTTTGCCGGCCGCTGTCACGGTTCCCGTCTCAGTCTCGCTCACAGCTTCGGCGCAATCTCTTCGTTCCAGATCCGCGTACGGTCCTCCTGCGACATGTGGCACGCGGTGAAGTGCCTGCTGCCGACCTCGCGCAGTTCGGGGCGCTCGGTGCGGGTGACCCCGCCCTTGGGGACGTCCGCGTACGGGCAGCGCGGGTTGAAGGCGCAGCCCGAGGGGACATTGATGAGGCTGGGCGGCTGCCCCTTGACCGGGATCAGCCGGTCGGTCTGCGCGCGGTCGATCCTCGGCATCGAGCCGAGCAGGCCCCAGGTGTAGGGGTGCTGCGGCTCGTAGAAGATCTGGTCGACCGGTCCGCGCTCCACGCAGCGCCCGCCGTACATCACAAGGATGTCGTCGGCGATCTCGGCGACCACGCCGAGGTCGTGCGTGATGATGACGACCGCGGAGCCGAACTCCTTCTGCAGGTCCCGGACCAGGTCCAGGATCTGGGCCTGGACCGTGACGTCCAGGGCGGTCGTCGGCTCGTCCGCGATCAGCAGTTCGGGGTTGTTCACCAGGGCCATGGCGATCATGGCCCGCTGGCGCATACCGCCGGAGAACTCGTGCGGGTAGCTGTCGACGCGCTTGTCCGGTTCGGGGATGCCGACCCGGTCGAGCAGTTCGACGGCCCGCCTGCGGGCGGTCTTCTTGTTGACGTCGTTGTGGACCCGGTAGGCCTCGACGATCTGGTTGCCGACCGTGTAGTACGGGTGCATCGCGGACAGCGGGTCCTGGAAGATCATCGCCATCTCACGGCCGCGCATCCGGCGTACCTCGTCGGGGCTCGCCGAGACGAGTTCCTTGCCGCCGAGCCAGATCTCGCCGGACATCTGCACGTTCTTGCCGCGGGCGCCCAGGCGGTGCAGGCCCATGATGGCCAGCGAGGTCACCGACTTGCCGGAGCCGGACTCGCCCACGATGCCGAGGGTGCTGCCCTTCTCCAGCTGGAAGGAGAGCCCGTCGACGGACTTGACCAGGCCGTCGTCGGTGGGGAAGTGCACCTTGAGGTCGCGCACTTCGAGGAAGGCCCGGGACGGCTCGCCGTCGCGTGCGGGCTCGCCCACGGCGGCCCCGGTCTTGGTCAGGTCGGTCACGAGAGCCTCACCCGCGGGTCGACGGTGGCGTACAGCACGTCCACCACCAGGTTGCAGAGCACGACGAAGAAGGCGGCCAGCAGGGTGACGCCCAGGATCGGCGGCAGGTCGTTGTCGGTGATGGCCTGGACGGCGTACTGGCCGACGCCGGGCAGCGAGAACACCGACTCGGTGATCACCGCGCCGCCGAGCAGCAGGCCGATGTCCATGCCGAACACCGTGACGATCGGGGTCAGTGCCGCCCGCAGACCGTGCTTGACGACGACCTTGCGCTCGCGCAGGCCCTTGGCCCGTGCGGTGCGGATGAAGTCCTCGTTCATGGTCTCGAGCATGCCGGACCGGGTGAGCCGTGCGTAGATGGCGGAGTACAGCAGGGCCAGTGAACACCACGGCAGGATCAGGGTGTTGGCCCACTGCGAGGGGTTCTCCGTGAACGGCACATAGGTGCGCCCGAAGATGTCCAGCTGGTAGCTGAAGACGAGCAGCGCGAGCTGCCCGGTGAAGAACATGGGCAGCGACACACCGGCGAGGGCCACGCCCATCGCGCTGCGGTCGAAGAACGACCCCGGCTTGAGCGCCGAGACGACGCCCGCGAGGACGCCGGAGACGAGCCACAGGATGGCGGCGCCCGCGGCCAGGGAGATGGTCACCGGAAGGCGGTCGACGAGCTGCGGCCAGACCTCGGTGTGGTTCTTGAAGGAATAGCCGAAGCAGGGCACCTCGCAGGTGGCCGTCGTCGGGCCGAGGTTGTACGTGGCGCCGGAGACGATCCCCTTGATGAACTCCCAGTACTGCTCGTATACGGGCTTGTCCAGCCCGAGGTTCTGCTTGACCGCCAGGATGTCCTCGGGCGAGGGGTTCTTTCCGATGTACTGGGCGGCCAGTTGGTCGGGGCTCTGCCCGGCCAGTCTCGGCAGCAGGAAGAAGATGCCGAAGGTGACCGCTGTGACGACCAGCAGCAGGATCACTGCCGCGAGCGTCCGGCGGATGATGTACGAGATCACGGGGACCGGCGCCGGCGCCCGCGGGTCGGGGAACCCGCGGGCGCCAATGCCTTCACCTGCCTTCCGGGGCTGCTTCTTCGCGCTACTTCTTGGTCGTACCGAGGTTCAGGGCGTCGTACTGACCGCTGAAGGCAGCCGTGGACACCACGTTGGTGGCGTTGGGCGAGCGGTACAGCAGGACCTTGAAGTAGGTCAGCGGCACGATCACGGCCTCGTCCATGGTCTTCTTGTCGACCTCGGCGTAGGCGGCGTTGCGCGCCGACTCGTCCGTGTTCTGGATGGCCTCGTCGAGCAGCTTGTTGACCTCGGCGTTGTCGAACGAGGAGAGGTTGGTGTTACCGGAGGCGCTGATCGCCTTGCCGTTGAGGATCTGGTTCAGGTAGCCGTAGCCGGTCGGCCAGTCGGCACCCCACTGCATCATCATGATGCCGATGCCCTGCTTCTTGGCGAACGCCGGGACACCGGCGTAGTCCGTGAAGTACTTGCCGGACGGGTACTGCTTCATCTCGGCGTTGATGCCGACCTTCTTCAGGGAGTCGATGATCGCGGTGGCCGCGTCGACCTCCTGCTGACGGTCGCTGCGGGCGGAGATGTAGGTCTTGAAGCCCTTCTCCTGCTTGCAGGCCGTCAGGTGCTCCTTGGCCTTGGCCACGTCACCCTTGTTGCCCGCGGTGGGGTAGGAGTCGAACTTCTGGTAGCCGATGACGTCCGGCGGCAGCACCGTGGAGGCGATGTCACCACGGACCGGGCCGCCCTGCGCGGTCTGCACGGCCACCTTGTTGATGGCGTACTGCACGGCCTTGCGGCACTCGACGTTGTCGAACGGCTTTACCTCGGTGTTCAGCGCCGCGTAGACGAGACGGCCACCGTAGGTGTTGTCCGTGTTGGCCTTCTGGTCCGGCTTGTTGAGCAGCTGGGCCTGGGTCTGGGTGTCCACACCGCGGCCCGCGAGGTCGACGGTGGTGGTGCCGGCCATCAGGTCCTTGTCGATCGTGGCCTGGTTGACCTTCAGGTTGACCACGATCTTGTCCGGGTACTGCTGGCGCAGCGGGTCGGTCTTGGCGCTCCACTCGGGGTTGCGCACGAGGGTGACCGACTTGCCCTCCTCGTAGCTCTCGAACTTGTACGAGCCCGAGGAGACGATCTTCTTGGTGTAGTCGACGCCGGTGTCCTTCGCCCGCGGCACGGGCGCGGTCTGCGGGGCGGTGACCAGGTAGTCGAAGTCGGCGAACGCCTGCTTCAGCTTGAAGACGACCGTGTACTTGTCCGGCGTCTCGATGGAGGCGATGCCCTTGGTGCTCTTGTCCTTGTACGGGCCCTTGTACTTGTCGGCGCCGTCGAGGAACTGCGCGAAGTAGTTGGGGCCGAGGGAGAGGACGTCACGGGCGAAGTTGGAGCGCTCCACCGCGTACTTGACGTCGGCCGCGGTGACCTCGGTGCCGTCGTCGTACTTCACGCCCTGGCGGATCTTGTACGTCCAGGTCTTGCCGCCGTCGGAGGCCTGGCCCTTGGACTCCGCCAGGTCGGGCACGATCTCGTTGCCCTTCTCGCCGGGGGCCGGCTTGAAGGTGAGCAGAGGACGCGCGTAGAGACGGCTGAAGTTGTACATGTACGCGTAGTACGTGTTGCCCGGGTCGAACGAGTCCGGGACGTCGGACATCGCGTAGGTGACCGTGCCGCCCTTCTTGGTAGAGGCGTTCACGACCTCCTTGGTAGCGGCGTTGGCAGCGGCCTTGCTGCCGCCGTCGTTGCCGTCCTCGTCGGCCTTGCTGCAGGCCGCCAGTACCAGGCTGGCGCTGGCCATGGCCGCCACTACGGCCGTTGCTGACCTTCGCATGATGGTCGGATTCCCCTTCGTAGTCGAACTCTTGGGCTGGACGCGGACCCGGTCCGCCGCCGTGGACATCAGCGGCTGCGGGGGTCGAGAGCGTCCCGGAGGCCATCACCGAGGAGGTTGAAGGCCAGAACGGTGATGAAGATGGCGAGGCCGGGGACGATCATGTACTGGGGGTCGACCTCGAAGAAGTCGACGGCCTGGTTGAGCATGCCGCCCCACGATGCCTGCGGCGGCTGGATGCCGACGCCGAGGAAGCTGAGCGAGGCCTCGAAGAGGATGTTCGTCGGGATGAGCAGCGTCGAGTAGACGATGATCGGCGCGACGAGGTTCGGCAGCAGTTCCTTGAAGAGGATGTACGGGCCCTTCGCGCCGAGCCCGCGGGAGGCGTCGACGAACTCGCGCTCACGCAGGGCCAGTGTCTGGCCGCGCACGATGCGCCCCATGTAGGGCCAGTTGAAGAACCCGATCACGAAGATCAGCACGAGGATGTGCAGCGGGAGTCCTTCGAGGCCGAACGCGCCGCCCTGGAGCGTCGCCGAGATGGCGATGGCGAAGAGCAGCAGCGGGAAGGCGAGGAAGGTGTCCATCAGCCGGCTGACGATGGCGTCGACCCGGCCGCCGTAGTAACCGGCGACCAGACCCATCACGGTGCCGATGGCGACGGACAGCAGCGTCGCGCCGAAGGCGACGACGAGGGAGACCCAGGACCCCTCCAGGATGCGGGCGAGGATGTCCCGCCCGAACTTCGGCTCCACACCGAGCGGGTGGTCCCAGCTCATGCCGCCGAAGTCACCCTTGGGCAGGGTGGTGTTGGGGTCGATCAGGTCCTGGTGGAAGGCGTTCGGGTCGAGGCCCAGCAGCGCCTGGAGCGGACGGGACAGGGCGGCCACGAGGATGAGCAGCACGACAACGATGCCGCCCACGACCGCCACTTTGTCGCGCTTGAAGCGGGACCAGGCGATCTGTCCGAGAGAGCGACCCTCGATCTTCTTGGACTCGACCCCCGCGAGCACGGCCTCGGGCTGGGCTTCGGCCTGCGATCCGGTGGTCTCGATCGGTGCCGTCACTTTGCGATTGACCCCTCTCGGCCGGCGGTTGCCGACCCCCCTGGCTGCCGCTGTAGCGGTCGCTTTCACTCGTACACGGGACCGACCGGCCCGTGTCTTGCCGGGAGTCTTCAACGCTTTGGCGATCTGTTGCCAGAGTTGGCAAGGAAAGGATGCGCAACCGTGATGCTGTTCGAGGAGTTCCGTTATCCGAACAGGAGGTAACGACGGCCGGACGCGAGCCAGTTGGGGCGTATGAGGGCGGACCGGGACCTTCCGATCGCATCTACGCGCGGAGATCTGCCTGTGAAATCGATGTCCGGCGACCTGTGCGCCTACGAGAGTCAGCCTGCTGACTGCTCAGTAGGGTAGCCGGAATTGATCAGTAACGACCCTGTGCCGGAGGGTAGCCGTAGCCGGCCGCCGGTGCCTGTGCCGGTGCGGCGGCGTGCGCCTCGCGGTCGTAGAAGGGACGGGTGTTCGCACGCATCCACATGGCGACCGGGTCGTCCTCGTCGGACATCGCCACGGTCGAGACGGGCAGCCCGTCGGGGACCGCGCCGATCGACTGCGACATCATCGAGCGCACCGAGTCGACGGCCGGCGGGCTGGTGTCGTACACGTCGAGGCCGATGGCGAGGTACGGGGCGCCGAGCGCCGGCTGCACCCAGGCGCGGCGCAGGGCACGGACGGCCGGCGTGCGGTGGGCGTTCTGCGCGATCAGGGCGTAGAACTGCGGGATCTCGATGCCGGGTTCCGACAGCCGCAGGGGTCCCGCGGGCTGCCGGTCCAGGCCGGTGGCGATGCGGCGCAGATCGAGCCAGGGGATGCCGACGCCGCCGCCCGGGGCGTGCGGGTTGAGCCAGAGGCCGTAGTGGTCCGGGTAGAGGGTGCGGGCCACGTCGATTCCGTCGACCACTTCGTACGCGCGGTTCCAGCCGCTGGCCGACAGCTCCTGGGCGGAGGTGACGCAGGGGGCGTAGCCGTAGCCGTCGACCTCCATGTTTCCGTACTGGGCGTCCGGGGAGCCGGCCTGGCCGTGCCACAGCAGCATCCAGATCTGGCCGGAGGTCGGGGTGGCGAGGGCGCGCAGCAGGGCCTCGTAGGCGTCGTAGCGCCCGGGGGTCACCTGGCGCAGCATGTGCTCGACCTGCCCGGTCGAGGTTGTGCCGCTCGCGCTCACCTTTTAACCGCCCCTTCGGGAAACATGGCTTTTCGGTCCAAGCTTAGGCGCTCCGCCGGGCGAGCCGTCGGGAGCTCGGGACTTGATGTGCTCCGCGGGCCGCGGGTCGTGGGGATCGCTCGCGCGGCTCCCGCGGCCCCAGGTTCTCAGAGTTCGCGCGTGTAGAAGGGCCGTACCTGTGCCCGCATCCAGTCGATCACCGGGTCCTGGGCCACGTCCAGGAGGACGAGGTTGACCGGCCATGCGACGGGGGCGCGGCCCAGGGCGCGGGCGACGGCGTCCATGGGGGCGGCACGCAAGTCGCCTTCCCAGTGGGCGAGTTCGACGCCGATGAACATCACCGGGGCGGCCGTCTCGATCGACGCGAGGCAGCGGCGGGCCGTCGTGACGACGCCGGTGCCGGCGAACTCGGCCGAGGCTGCCGCGAGGAAGTCGATCGGGTCGTCCTGCCAGTCGGGCTCGTAGAGCTTGACGCGCCCGCCGGAGGTGAGGCCGTCCAGGGGCGTGCGGCCCGTCCGGCACAGCTCCGCCACCGCCGCGGGGGGCAGCGGGACACCGACCACGCCGTCCGGGTTGACGGCGATGCCCACCTGCGGCGGCAGACCGCGGGCGAACTCCACGGCCGGGGCGACGGTGTACGACATATGGGAGCCGACGACCTGGCGGAACTGCTCCTCGGAGCTGAAGACCGGCACGAACGCCTGGCCGCCGATCTCCACCGTGGGCAGGTCCAGCGGGCCGCTCTGGGGGCCGCCGCCGTTGGGCAGGGGCACCCAGACGAAGCTGCGGCCGAGCACCTCGATGATCCGGCCGCCCGCAGAGGGCATGCCGAGGGAGGCCGAGAGCACCTCCTCCAGCTCGTTGCCGGGCCAGCCGCCGTGCGGGTGGGGGTGTGTCCGTGCCGGGAAGTCCGCGGGGAGATCCGCTGGGAAGTCCATCTGTCCGACCGCCTGCTGTGAACTACGTCTGTGGACCGAAAGGCTAGCCGGTGGCCGACCGGCGTACGGCTGCGGCCTTTCCGCCGGTGAAACCGATCCGGCGCAGTACGTCCCCCGCGGCCCGGTCGATCAGCACCGCCGAGCCGCAGCCCTGGGGCAGCTCGCCCCGCTCCACCGAGCTCAGCAGCCGGGCCGCCGCCCTGCGGTGGCGCAGGAAGGCGTAGCGGGAGACGCCCCGGCCGCGCTCGCGCTGGCCCTCCAGGGCCGTGCCGGGGGTGACGTCGAGCAGCAGCAGGTGCAGGGAGCCGCCGCGGCGCCGGGCCTCGCGGGCCAGCCAGCCCCGCACCCAGGCCTGGGTGCCGCAGTCGTGCACCACGACGCCCTCGCCGGAGCGCACGGCGCGGCGCAGTCCGGCGTAGTGCGCGAGGCGCACCAGGGGGCGGTAGACGGCGTAGGGGAGGAAGCCGGGCATACGGGCGGCCCAGCGGTCCCGGGTGTCCTGGGAGTCGATGCGAACGCCCTGCACAGTCCGCCGCATCAGCGTGGACTTGCCGCTGCCGGGCAGGCCGGTGATCACGACGAGGTCCTCGGGGGCGAAGAGCAGGGCGTGCGGGCTGCGGCCGGAGCGCTCGCGCAGATCGCGGACCACGGGTGCCGGGCGCGCGCCGCAGACCTCCCCGGCCGGGGCCGTCGGCTGCGGGGGCAGCGCGAGGCCCGGGGTGGTCGCGTACGCCGTGGTCCTGTTCACCGTGATCGTCCTCCCCATGGGATTGGGTCGGGAGTCCCATCCCCGTCGAGTGTAAAGAGAAGGTAATCCCCGGTGTCTGCTGTTTCGTCCGCTTCCCGCAACAAGCCTGCTACAGGGGCCGCCGTCGGCCGCGTCGGCCGGGGACCCGCCGTGCGCGGCACCGCGGGGCCCCGGGAAAGGTTCCCCCTGACGTGTCGCCCGTATGCGTGCAATGATGTCCGCGCCAACTGCATACCGGCCGCTTGAATCCGCGCGGGAGAGTCCTGGACACGTACGACGACACGTACGACGGTCCGGGCGCCGAAGGAGCAAGTCCCTCCCTTGAATCTCTCAGGCCCCGTTACCGCGCGGGCGAGGCACATCTGAAAAGCGGGCCGCATCCCTCGTTCGTCTCGAGGGCGTGGCCCCACCCAAGGTGCAAGCCATGGACCCGCGTGGTCATGGCGAACCTCTCAGGTTCCGATGACAGATGGGGAGGAACGACCTCGCCCGTCATTGCCCTTGGAGACGACCGACTGTGAGCAGTACGCCACTCCGCCACACCGCGCTCGATGCCCTGCATCGCTCGCTCGGCGCGACGATGACCGACTTCGCCGGCTGGGACATGCCCCTGCGCTACGGCTCCGAGCGCGACGAGCACATCGCCGTACGGACGCAGGCCGGGCTCTTCGACCTCTCCCACATGGGTGAGATCACCGTCACCGGTGCGCAGGCCGCCGCCTTCCTCAATCACGCGCTGGTCGGCAACATCGCCTCCGTCGGTGTCGGCCGCGCCCGCTACACCATGATCTGCCAGGCCGACGGCGGCATCCTCGACGACCTGATCGTCTACCGGCTCGCCGACACCGAGTACATGATCGTCGCCAACGCCTCCAACGCCCAGGTCGTGCTGGACGCGCTCACCGAGCGGGTGACCGGCTTCGACGCCGAGGTCCGTGACGACCGGGACGCCTACGCGCTGCTCGCCGTCCAGGGCCCCGAGTCCCCCGGCATCCTGAAGTCGCTCACCGACGCCGACCTCGACGGCCTGAAGTACTACGCCGGTCTGCCCGGCACCGTCGCCGGTGTCCCCGCGCTCATCGCCCGCACCGGGTACACCGGCGAGGACGGCTTCGAGCTGTTCGTGAAGCCGGAGCACGCCGTCGAACTGTGGCAGGCCCTGACCAAGGCCGGCGCGGGCGTCGGCCTGATCCCCTGTGGGCTGTCCTGCCGGGACACCCTGCGCCTTGAGGCGGGCATGCCGCTGTACGGCCATGAGCTGACCACCTCCCTCACGCCCTTCGACGCCGGGCTCGGCCGGGTGGTGAAGTTCGAGAAGGAGGGCGACTTTGTCGGGCGCGAGGCGCTCCAGCAGGCCGCCGACCGTGCCGCGCAGAACCCGCCCCGCGTCCTGGTCGGCCTGATCGCCGAGGGGCGTCGGGTCCCGCGCGCCGGGTACCCGGTCGTCGCCGGCGGCGAGGTCATCGGTGAGGTCACCTCCGGTGCGCCCTCCCCCACGCTGGGCAAGCCGATCGCGATGGCGTACGTCGACGCGGCGCACTCGGCGCCGGGCACGGCCGGGGTCGGCGTGGACATCCGCGGCAGCCATGAGCCGTACGAGGTCGTGGCCCTGCCCTTCTACAAGCGGCAGAAGTAGCGCCAGAAGTAGAGACTGACAGCGGTGAGCGCGTGACTCTGCGCACATACCCGCTGCTCACAGACGTTTCTTGCAGCCCCCCGCCCATCACCACTCCCGCGCGTACAGGAGAATTCAGGCCATGAGCAACCCCCAGCAGCTGCGTTACAGCAAGGAGCACGAGTGGCTGTCGACCGCCGAGGACGGCGTCTCGACGGTCGGCATCACCGAGTTCGCGGCCAACGCGCTCGGCGATGTCGTCTACGCCCAGCTCCCCGAGGTCGGCTCGACCGTGACCGCGGGTGAGACCTGCGGCGAGCTGGAGTCGACCAAGTCGGTCTCCGACCTGTACTCCCCGGTCACCGGCGAGGTCACCGAGATCAACGAGGACGTGGTGAACGACCCGTCGCTGGTGAACTCCGCCCCCTTCGAGGGCGGCTGGCTGTTCAAGGTACGGATCACGGAGGAGCCGGCCGACCTGCTCTCCGCGGACGAGTACGTCGCCCACACCGCCGGCTGAGGAGTTCCATCCCTTATGTCTGACATGTCACTCATGAACCAGTCCCTGCACGAGCTGGACCCGGCCATCGCCGCCGCGCTCGACGCCGAGCTGGAGCGCCAGCAGTCCACCCTGGAGATGATCGCCTCCGAGAACTTCGCGCCGGTCGCGGTCATGGAGGCCCAGGGCTCGGTCGCCACCAACAAGTACGCCGAGGGCTACCCGGGCCGCCGCTACTACGGCGGCTGCGAGCACGTCGACGTCGCCGAGCAGATCGCGATCGACCGGGTCAAGGAGCTGTTCGGCGCCGAGTACGCCAACGTCCAGCCCCACTCCGGCGCCTCCGCCAACCAGGCCGCCCTGTTCGCCCTGGCCCAGCCCGGCGACACCATCCTCGGTCTGGACCTGGCGCACGGCGGCCACCTCACCCACGGCATGCGGCTGAACTTCTCCGGCAAGCAGTTCAACGTGGTCGCGTACCACGTGGACACCGCGACCGGCCTGGTCGACATGGCCGAGCTGGAGCGGCTCGCCAAGGAGCACCGGCCGAAGGTGATCATCGCCGGCTGGTCGGCGTACCCGCGGCAGCTGGACTTCGCCGAGTTCCGGCGGATCGCCGACGAGGTCGGGGCGTACCTGTGGGTCGACATGGCGCACTTCGCCGGCCTGGTCGCGGCGGGGCTGCACCCGAACCCGGTCGAGCACGCGGACGTCGTCACCTCCACCACCCACAAGACGCTGGGCGGCCCGCGCGGCGGCATCATCCTCGCGAAGAAGGACTTCGCCAAGAAGCTGAACTCGTCCGTCTTCCCGGGCTTCCAGGGCGGCCCCCTGGAGCACGTGATCGCGGCCAAGGCGGTCTCCTTCAAGGTCGCCGCGAGCGAGGACTTCAAGGAGCGCCAGCGTCGTACCGTGGAAGGCGCGCGGATCCTCGCCGAGCGCCTGACGGCGGCCGACGCCCGTGCGGCCGGGGTGAACGTGCTCTCCGGCGGCACGGACGTGCACCTGATCCTGGTGGACCTGCGCGAGTCCGAGCTGGACGGCCAGCAGGCCGAGGACCGTCTCCACGAGGTCGGCATCACGGTCAACCGCAACGCCGTCCCGAACGACCCGCGCCCGCCGATGGTGACGTCGGGGCTGCGCATCGGTACGCCGGCGCTCGCGACCCGCGGCTTCACGGCCGAGGACTTCGCCGAGGTCGCGGACGTCATCGCCGAGACGCTGAAGCCGTCCTACGACGCCGAGTCGCTCAAGGCCCGGGTGAAGGCGCTGGCGGACAAGCACCCGCTGTACCCCGGTCTGAACAAGTAGTTCCTGGTAGTTCCTTTCTGTGGGGTGTCCCGCACACTGGTCGTGAGCGACCGGGGCGCCCCGCAGAAACCCTTCTGCACCACCCCGTATTGAGGAGTACCCCGTGGCCATCTCGGTCTTCGACCTGTTCTCGATCGGCATCGGCCCGTCCAGCTCCCACACGGTCGGCCCGATGCGCGCGGCCGGTATGTTCGCGCGCCGCCTGCGCAACGAGGAGGTGCTGCCCTCCGTGGCATCCGTCCGCTGCGAGCTCTACGGCTCCCTCGGCGCGACGGGACACGGCCACGGCACCCCCAAGGCGGTGCTGCTGGGCCTGGAGGGGTCCTCCCCGCGGACGGTGGACGTGGAGACGGCGGACGAGCGCGTCGAGGCCATCAAGGCCACGGGCCGGCTCCGGCTGCTCGACGAGCACGAGATCCCGTTCTCCTTCGACGACGACCTGGTCCTGCACCGCCGCAAGACCCTCCCCTACCACGCCAACGGCATGACGCTGTGGGCGTACGACGCCTCCGGGGCGGAGCTGCTGTCGAAGACCTACTACTCGGTGGGCGGCGGCTTCGTCGTCGACGAGGACGCGGTGGGCGCGGACCGGATCAAGCTCGACGACACGGTCCTGAAGTACCCCTTCCGCACGGGCGACGAGCTGCTGCGGCTCACACAGGAGACGGGCCTGTCGATCTCGTCCCTGATGCTGGAGAACGAGCGGGCCTGGCGCACCGAGGACGAGATCCGCGAGGGCCTGCTGGAGATCTGGCGGGTGATGCGCGAGTGCGTGTCGCGGGGCATGTCCCGCGAGGGCATCCTGCCGGGCGGCCTGAAGGTGCGCCGCCGGGCCGCGAACACCGCGCGCAAGCTGCGCTCGGAGGGCGACCCGAAGGCCCTGGCGATGGAGTGGATCACGCTCTACGCGATGGCGGTGAACGAGGAGAACGCCGCCGGCGGCCGGGTCGTCACCGCGCCGACGAACGGCGCGGCGGGCATCATCCCGGCCGTCCTGCACTACTACATCAACTTCGTCCCCGGCGCCGACGAGGAGGGCGTGGTCCGCTTCCTGCTGGCCGCCGGCGCGATCGGCATGCTCTTCAAGGAGAACGCCTCGATCTCCGGCGCCGAGGTCGGCTGCCAGGGCGAGGTCGGCTCGGCCTGCTCGATGGCGGCGGGCGCGCTGGCGGAGGTGCTCGGCGGCTCCCCGGAGCAGGTGGAGAACGCCGCCGAGATCGGCATGGAGCACAACCTGGGCCTGACCTGCGACCCGGTCGGCGGGCTCGTCCAGATCCCGTGCATCGAGCGCAACGGCATGGCCGCGGTGAAGGCGGTCACGGCGGCGCGGATGGCGATGCGCGGCGACGGCTCCCACAAGGTGTCCCTGGACAAGGTCATCAAGACGATGAAGGACACGGGCGCCGACATGTCGGTGAAGTACAAGGAGACGGCTCGGGGCGGGCTGGCGGTCAACATCATCGAGTGCTGATCGGCGCCCCCTCCGCGCGGGCGGTCAGGGCCTCGGCCACCGCACACGAGTGCGGTGGTTCGAATGTTGACGATTCCACGTCAGGGACGCGTCAAGCGTGCCACGGTGGGCATACACCAACCCCAACTCCTGCCCCCCACCGGCACTTCAGGGAGTCCCCCATGCTGCGCGGCATCGACGTGAGTGCGTATCAGTCCTCGTCCTACGACACCGACGGCCTCTCCTTCGTCATCATCAAGGCGACGGAGGGCCGTTCGTACATCAACCCCAAACTCGCCGCCCAGACCGAGCGGGCCCGTGACGCCGGCCTGGTGGTGGGCTTCTACCACTTCCTGTGGCCGGGCAATCTCTCGGCCCAGGCGGACTATTTCGTCCGGCACGCCCCCGAGAGGGCCGGCGACATCCTCGCGGTGGACTGGGAGACGACGAGCGAGGGCACGCACGCGAGCAACGCGGAGAAGGACCTCTTCATCCGGAAGGTGAAGGAGAAGCGGCCCAACAACCCGGTGATCCTGTACGCCAACCGCCACTACTGGCTGAACGTCGACACGACGTCGTACGCCGGCGACGGACTCTGGATCGCCGACTACGTGTCCGCGGGCAAGCCCCGCATCCAGGCGAAGTGGCGCTTCCACCAGTACACCGACGACCCGCTGGACAAGAACGTGGCGCGTTTCTCCAGCAAGGCGGCCCTGCGCGAATGGGCCGAGAACGCCTGACGGCCGGGCCGCCGGGGGTCATGTGACGCGGCGTCGGCTCGCCTGACGAGAGTCGAACCGCTGCCCGCGCGGCAAGGGGCGCCCGGCTCGCGTGGGCAGGCCGGGCGCCCCTTCCGCGAGTGTCACTTGCTCAGGTAGGCCCAGAACTCGTCGAACGACAGGAGCTTGTCGCCGTTCAGGTCACGGCTCTTGATGATCGCCTCGGCGACCGCCTCCGTGACGTTCCAGTCGCCGCCCTGGGCGAGGGCCGTCTTGAACTCGGCGGCGGTGATGGTGCCGTCCCCGTCCGCATCGATGCGCTCGAACTGCTTGCGTGCTTCCTCGATGTCGATGTGCGCCACCGGTCCGCCCCTTTACTCGCGTTGACTCGCGTCTGTCGTGTTGTGCTGGCTTGCTGCCGCAGGTCAGATTAGCTGCCCTTGCGTACCTTCCGGGCGGCGACCACCGGGGCCGGGGTGCGGACTCGACGCGGACGAGGAGCGGCGGTGGCAGCGACGATCCTGCGGGACATCCTGGACTCGGCGGCACGGGGCGTCTTCCCGCCCGAGGACGGCCGTACGAGGGTCGTGCCCCAGCCGTCCCCCCGGGGCGCGGGCGTCCTCGCCCTCACCGCGCACACCGTGGTCTTCACCGACGAGGACCCCGGCTGGGTGTACGACACCCTCCGCGGCGTGGACTGCGACGCGCTGGCCGCGCCCCTGAACCCGCGTTTCCTGGCCGCCCTCATGGAGCGGACGGGCCGGACGTGCGAGACCGTCGACGCGGTTCTGGTCGGCTCCCCACTGCCCGGTGAGCCGCCGCTGGCGCTGGCGGAGGTCGAGGACGCGGGCCATCCCCGGGTCGGCTACGCCCACGGACGCCGCGACGCCGTGCGCGCCTGGACGGCTCAGGGCGGGGTGCTCGTGCTGGGGCGCGGGGTCGCCGGGCGGCTGGAGGTCTCGGTCGAGGTGGACGAGGGCGTACGGCGCCGGGGGCTGGGGCGGCTGCTGGTGACGGCCGCCCGGCATCTCGTCACGGAGCCGCTGTGGGCGCAGGTCGCGCCTGGGAACGCCCGTAGTGCGCGGGCGTTCCAGGCGGCCGGGTACCGGCCGGTGGGCGCGGAGTTGCTGCTCCGCGCCCGATAGGCGGCTAGGGGGTGTTTCGAAAGTCCCGCACAGCACCCACGGCGCCCGGCACGCACCCTCGCCGCACCGGCCAAAGGCCCAAGTACGTCCAGTACGAGGGCCTTCGTCCGGCACGCCGAGGGCACGCACCGGACACCGCGGGCACCGCACGAGACTTTCGAAACACCCCCTAGTGGCTCAGTGCCAGGCCTCGAAGTGCGGGTTGCTCTGGCAGCCGCTCATGATCTCGACCTTGGTCGTCTTGTTCACCGGGCAGACGCCGATGATGTACTTGCGCGCGATACCACCGGGGAAGGCGACCTCCACCTGGTCGGCCCACTTGTGGGTGTCTCCGATGGTCTTGTTGACGTCGATACCGCCGGGGGCGTCGATGTAGTAGTTCCAGCCCGATTTCCACCAGTTCTTGTACAGGTCGTGGTCGTACGTCGTGGAGACGTACGGGGAGGGCTGGTTGACCAGGACGTACTGCTCCAGGTCGTACTGGCCGTCCACGACGTCCTTGGGTTTGAAGCCCTCCTCGAAGACGATGTCCGGCCCTCGGCCGTCGGCCCGGTAGAGCGTGCCGCAGCTGGTGCGCCAGGCCGGGTCGGGGGTGATGCGCTCGACGTCGACGCGGCGGTCGGCGGCGGCCTCGATCCGGTCGTCGTACTGAACGGGACAGGCGGCCGGGGCGGGCGCGGCAGCAGGAACTGCGGCCTGCGCAGCGGCCCTCACGGCGGTCGCGGCAGCCGCGGGCGGGGACGCGGGAGCCGTGGCGGCCGTCGTGGTGAGGACGGCCGCAAGGGACAGTACGGCGGCAGCGGCACGCCGCCGCAGACGAGTTGTGATCATGGGGAGCACGATTCCGCCCCCGCGGCGGAGCGCCATGGATCTTCACCCGTACGGCGGCGTGTCCGCTGACCGCCGGTCAGCCGCTAACGGAAGACGCCGGTGTGGCCCAGGGAGTAGCGGCCCGGCTGCGGGTAGACGGCGAGGCCGTGCGGTCCGCTGCCCACCGGGATGCGGGCGAGCTGCTTCCCGGTGCGGGTGTCGATGGCGTACACCTCGGCGTCGTAGCGGCCCGACAGCCACAGCACCTTGCCGTCGGCGGAGACGCCGCCCATGTCGGGGCTGCCGCCGTCGGGGAGTTGCCACTTCTTGGTGAGCTTGTTCTTGGTGAAGTCGAAGACGGAGACGCTGCCCTCGCCGCGGTTGGAGACATACATCTCCCGTGAGTCGCGGCTCACGTAGAGACCGTGGCAGCCCTTGCCGGTGGGCAGCAGCGTCGGCTCGTCGAACTTGTCGCCGTCGAGCACCCACATGCCATGGGCCATCATGTCGGCGATGTAGAAGCGCTTGCCGTCCGGCGAGACCTTGACGTCCTGCGGCATGGCCCCGTCGAAGGGGAGCTTCTGCTGTGCGACGACCTTCATCTTCTCGGTGTCGACCTTGAGCAGCTCCCCGCTGAACTCGCAGGAGACGATGAAGTACCGGCCGTCGAGGGAGAAGTCGGCGTGGTTGACGCCGTAGCAGGTGACCGGCTCGGTCTTGAGCCGCTTCATGGTGTGCGGGTCGCGGAAGACGAGTTCGCGGTCGAGGGAGGCCATGACGACGGCGTACTTGCCGTTGGGCGTGAAGTAGAGGTTGTACGGGTCGTGGACCTTCACCTCCTTGCCCGCCTTGCCGGTCCTCGGGTCGATGGGGGTGAGGGTGTGGCCGCGGTTGTTGTTGACCCAGAGGGTCTTCAGATCCCAGGACGGCACGACATGCTGGGGCTGACGGCCGACGCGGACGGTCTCGATGATCTTGTACGTCTTCGGGTCGATGACCGAGACGGTGTCCGACTCGGTGTTGGGGACGTAGACCCGGGAGGGAAAGTCCTTGACGACCGGGGAGAGCTTGTCGGGGCGGTCGGCGGCGTAGACGTCCTTCGGGTCGAGGACGGGCGGCATGCCGGGCAGTCCGTCGACGGGCGGCTGCTTGGCCGGGGCGGGGACGGCGGCCCGGGTGCCGCGGGACTCGACGGCCTGGCCCCTGTCCTTGGCGGACTCGGTGCCGCAGGCCGCGAGCGCGAGTAGGCCGACGCCGGCGAGGAGGGTGCGGTGGGTCAGGTTCACCGGACTATTTAATGAGAACTGCGCCGAAAAACGCATGATTCACCCGATAGGCGGGCCCCAGGCGGGTCGGAGCTCGTAGCTTGATCCCTGACCTAGCGGTCCGCCACCCTCATCTCGAACCATGTCGTCTTGCCTCGCGGCAGCAGGTCCACGCCCCAGCGGTCGGATAGCTTTTCCACGAGGAACAGGCCCCGGCCGCTGATGTCCATCTCCTGTACCGGCATCAGACAGGGCAGCCCGCGGGACGGGTCGCGGACCTCGACACGGATCCAGCCGCGGCGGCGGCGCATCCGCAGGCCGAAGACGCGGGCGCCGGTGTGGCGGACGGCGTTGCCGACGAGTTCGGAGACGAGGAGGACCGCGTCCTCGGTCATCTTCGGGCCGAGGCCCCACTGGCACAGGACCACGACCTGGGCCAGCCGCCGTGCCGTGGCGGCGGACTCGGGGCGCGACGGCAGCGGAACCTCCGCCTCCGTGGGATTGCCGAACAACTCGAGTGCCTTCGCAGCAGCTTCGTCCTCCGCCGCCGGCGACCAGCGCGCCGCGGCTGCACGGCTGTGTCCCCGCGGCTGTTCGATACCCTCCAGCCCCGCCATGACCCCATCATGGCTGCCGCCGGGGCGCTCCGGGGCCGTTCCTGTGGAATACACCCCCCGGAATCCGGCATTCCGAAAGCCTCCACCGGCATATGACGGGGGCAGTTCGGGACCTGCAACAGCCCGTCCGACCTGCGGCGAAGGGCGCGCCGGCGGCAAGAGACGGACTCCCTCGACAAGACACGCTTAAGGTTGCCTTAAGGCTGCCATAAAGCGCTCCATCGAGGGACCCGGATCAGACACGCCGTCAACTGCAAGTGGTACGGCGCATTTTCACACCTGAATTTTCCGAGCGCTCACCGCGGGGCGTCAGAGGAACTTGGCCTTGCCCGGCCCTTCCTCGACGAAGCTGCGCATACCGCGCTCGCGGTCCTCCGTCGCGAACAGGCCCGCGAACCAGTTCCGTTCGATGGCGAGGCCCGTCTCGATGTCCGTCTCCAGGCCCGCGTCGACGGACTCCTTGGCGGCGCGCAGCGCGAGTGCCGGGCCCTGCGCCAGCTTCGCCGCCCAGGCGTGCGCCTCGGCGTAGACCTGGTCGGCCGCCACCACCCGGTCCACCAGGCCCAGTTCCCGCGCCTCGTCCGCCTTGACCATGCGGCCCGTGAAGATCAGGTCCTTCGCCTTCGACGGTCCGACGAGGCGGGCCAGTCGCTGGGTGCCGCCGGCGCCCGGGATCAGGCCGAGCAGGATCTCCGGCTGGCCCAGCTTGGCGTTCTCGGCGGCGATCCGGAAGTCCGCGCACAGGGCCAACTCGCAGCCCCCGCCGAGCGCGTAGCCGGTCACGGCCGCCACGACCGGCTTGGGGATCCGGGCCACCGCTGTGAACGACTCCTGGAGGGCCCGTGCGCGCAGGACCATCGCCGTGTGGTCCATGGCCTGCATCTCCTTGATGTCCGCGCCCGCCGCGAACACCTTCTCCCCGCCGTAGATCACCACGGCCCGTACGTCGTCGCGCCGCCCCGCCTCCTCGGCGAGCTCCTTGAGCCGGTCCTGGGTGGCGACGTCCAGCGCGTTCATGGGCGGGCGGTCGAGGCGGAGGGTGCCGACGCCCTCGGCGACTTCGAGATTCACGGTCATGCGAGCAGGTTAACGGGGATTAACGGCGGCGGCCCCGGTGCCGTACCTCACAATGAGGCGGGCACCGGGGCCGTCCTGTCCGGATTCTGCTGCTTACGCCTTCCACTTCTCCCAGGACATGTTCCAGCCGTTGAGGCCGTTCCCGGGGGCCACCGTCCCGTCGGCGGAGTTCTTCACGACCACCACGTCACCGAGGATCGAGTGGTTGTAGAACCACGCCGCCGGGGTGTCCTTGTCCCACGCGCCCTTGACGTCGCGCAGGCCGACGCAGCCGTGGCTGGCGTTGGTGTTGCCGAAGGCGCCACCGGCCCAGTAGTTGCCGTGGATGAAGGTGCCGGAGTCGGTCAGGCGGATGGCGTGCGGCACGTCCTTGATGTCGTACTCGCCCTCGTAGCCGACCGTGTCGCCGTTCATCCGGGTCTGGACGAACTTCTCGGTCATGACCATCTGGCCGTTCCAGGTCTCGTACCCGGGCGCGCCTGTGGTGACGGGGATGGTCTTCACGACCTTGCCGTCCTGCGTGACCTTCATCTTCTTGGCCTTGGCGTCCACGATCGAGACCTGGTTGCGGCCGATGGTGAAGGAGACCTTCTTGTCCTGCTCGCCGTAGACACCGGGGCGGCCCTCGACGCCGTCGAGGTTGAGGTCGACGGTGACCTTGGTGCCTTCCTTCCAGTACGTCTCGGGCCGGAAGTCCAGGCGGTCGTTGCCGAACCAGTGACCGGCGACCTCGACGGCCGGTTCGGTCTTGACGGTGATGGCCTTCTCGACGTCCTCGGGCTCGGTGATGCCCCGGTCGAAGCGGATCGAGAACGGCATTCCCACGCCGACCTCGGAACCGTCCTCCGGCGTGAAGCGGCCGACGAAGGTGTTCTTCGGGGTCAGTGTGGTGAAGTCGGATTCCTCGGCGGCCTCGGCGCCCTCGGAGTCCTTGGCGACCGCGTGCACCGTGTACTCGGTGTCGGCGGCCAGATGCGTCGACGGCGTCCAGGTGGCGCCGTCGCCGGATATCTTCCCGGCTATCGCGTTGCCGTTGGCGTCCTTCACCTCGACGTCCGTGAGCTTGCCCTTGGCGGCGGTGACCTTCAGCGCGCCGCTGGTCTCGACGGACTTCGCGCCGTCCTTCGGGGCTATCGTCACGACCGCCTGTGACTTCCTGCCCTCGGCCGCGCCGGCGTCCTTGCCCTTGCCGTCGCCCGCCCCGGAATTCGATCCGCCGCCCCCACCGCACGCGGTGACCGTGAACAGCAGGGCACCCACGAGTGCCGCCATCCCCTTGCGCCTGCGCACGCGCGCGTCAACCGACGCCCCCGATATCGGCCGCACGTTCAAGTCGTACTCCCCTCCCCGGGCCTGGTCCCGCCAGGCCCGCTCCCCCGCGCGTCTGCCGCGCTCACCGGCGCATATTAACCACAAGGTCAGGGGCGTCGGCATCGCGCGATTGTCACCATTGCGTTCCAACATCGGCCGATGGCCGGTTGGCGGCAACGCACCCCTCTGTCCGGTTACTTCACCGCACTCCCGGCCTTCCACTCCTTCCAGCCCATATTCCATCCTCCGAGGCCGTTGTCGGGAGCGACCTTCTTGTCGTTGCTGTGGACGACCTCGACCACGTCCCCGACGAGGCTGCGGTCGAAGAACCAGCCCGCGGGCGTCTCGGAGCCGCCGCCCTTGACGTCCCTGAGCCCCACGCATCCGTGGCTGACGTTGTCCCGGCCGAAGACCGAGGCGTCCGCCCAGTAGTTGCCGTGCAGGAAGGTGCCGGAGTCGGTCAGCCGCATGGCGTGCGGGACGTCCGGGATGTCGTACTCGCCCTTGCCGTTCTTCTTCTTGAAGCCGACCGTGGCGCCGTTCATGCGGGTCAGCTCGAGCATCTCGGTGACCACCATCTTGCCGTTGTAGGTGGTGGTCTTCGGGGCGCCGGCGGTGACGGGGACGCTGGTGAGCAGTTCGCCGTCGCGCCGGACCTCCATGGTGTGCCTGGCGGCGTCCACCACGGAGACCTGGTGGCGGCCGACGGTGAAGGAGAACGTCTTGTGCTGGAGCCCGTACACCCCGGGCGCCCCTTCGACGTCCCGCAGGCGCAGGGCGACGGTGACCCGGGTGCCGGGCCGCCAGTAGTCCCGGGGGCGGAAGTCGAGGCGGGCCCCGCCGAACCAGTGCGGGCGGATCTCCACGGCCGGTTCGGCGGTGACCTGGACGGCGCGTTCGACGGCGGCCCGGTCCCGGATCTCCCGGTTGAACTCCAGGGAGACGATCATTCCGGTGCCGACGGTGGAGCGGTTCTCGGGGGTGACGTATCCGATGAACCGCTCGTCGGGGACGTGCGTGGCGAAGGTCGTGTGGCGTGCGCTGCGCCTGCCGTGACCGTCCAGGGCCACCGCGTCGATCGTGTACCTGGCGGCCAGCGCGAGCCCGGCGTCGTCTGGCTCCCAGCGCCGGCCGTCCTGCGAGATGCGCCCGGGCACCTCGGAATCCTGAGCATCCTGGGACTTGACGACCTTCACCGACTCCAGGCGCCCGCTCAGCACGCGGACGAGCAGCCGGTCGTCGGGGCGTACGTCCTTGGTGCCGTCGTCCGGCATCACCCGGATCACGTCCTCGGGCGCGGGCGGTTTGCCGAGCATCTGGTCGATGCCGCCCCGGCCGGTGTCCGAAGTGCAGCCGGCCGCGCCGGCCAGCAGTCCCGCCCATGTCAGTACGGCGGCCAACACGGCCCCCGCGCGCCGCGCGCGCCCTTGTACGTGCCTCACGAAGACCCCAACGACCGGGGCGGCCCTGGGGAAACGTGAGTGCGAGCCACCCGGTGGGCAGAACAGTGGGGAGGACGACGCGATGGGGAGCCGCGGACCGGGACTGCGCGGGCTCTCCTTCCCCGTTCGTGTGGTCCCTGAGCCGTGGGAGGCCGTCAGGTGTCGAGCGCAGCCGAACAGGAGGCGGTGGCCGGGGCGGTCGCCGCCGAGGAGGGGCGCCCGGCCGCCGTGGTGAACGGGGCGCGGCGCAAGGCCCCCGCGGTGCCCGTGTGGCCGGGCACGCCGGTGCCGCTCGGCGCCCGCTTCCGGGTCGGCCCGGACGGGGTGGCGGGCACCAACTTCGCGCTGTGGGCGGGCGGGGCGGAGGCGGTGGAGCTGTGCCTGTTCGACGGGCAGGGCAAGGAGACGCGGGCCAAGCTGACCGAACTGACGCACGAGATCTGGCACGGCTTCGTGCCCGGCGTGATGCCCGGCCAGCGCTACGGCTATCGGGTGCACGGCCGCTGGGACCCGTGGACCGGCGCCCGCTGGAACCCGGCGAAGCTGCTCCTCGACCCGTACGCGCGCGCGGTGGACGGCGCCGAGGGAAATGACTACAGCAGCCTGCCGCCCGAGGTGTACGGCCATGTGAGGGACTGGCCGCAGCAGCATGTCGCCGACACCGTGCGCGACGAACGGGACTCGGCGCCGTACGTCCCGAAGGGGGTGGTCGTCCATGACGACGCCCCCGACGACGAGTGGATGGACGACCGGCGGCCGAAGACGCCGTGGGCCGACTCGGTGATCTACGAGGTGCATGTGCGGGGCTTCACCCAGCTGCACCCGGGGATCCCGCGGGAGCTGCGGGGCACCTACGCGGGGCTCGCGCATCCGGCGGCGATCGAGCACCTCGTGAAGCTGGGGGTGACGGCCGTGGAGCTGCTGCCGGTGCACCAGTTCGCGCACGAGGACCATCTGCTGCGCAAAGGTCTGCGCAACTACTGGGGTTACAACTCCATCGGCTACTTCGCCCCGCATGCCGCCTACGCCGCCTCCGGGACGACCGGTCAACAGGTCGGCGAGTTCAAGCAGATGGTCCGAGCGCTGCACGCCGCCGGGATCGAGGTCGTCCTCGACGTCGTCTACAACCACACGGCGGAGGCGGGCGAGCTGGGTCCGATGCTGTCGCTGAAGGGCATCGACAACCGCGGCTACTACCGCTTGCAGCCGGACGCCCGCCGGTACGCCGACTACACGGGCTGCGGGAACACCCTGCACGTCGTCCAGCCGCACGTCCTGCGGCTGATCACCGACTCGCTGCGGTACTGGGTGACGGAGATGGGGGTGGACGGCTTCCGTTTCGACCTGGCCGCGGCGCTGGCCCGCTCCATGCACGACGTCGACATGCTCTCGCCGTTCCTCGCGGTCATCGCACAGGACCCGGTGCTGCGCCGGGTGAAGCTGATCGCCGAGCCGTGGGACGTGGGGTCGGGCGGCTACCAGGTCGGCGCCTTCCCCCCGCTGTGGACGGAGTGGAACGACCGCTACCGCAACGCCGTACGGGATTTCTGGCGGGGCGCGCTGCCGGATGTGCGGGATCTGGGGTACCGCCTGTCGGGATCCAGCGACCTGTACGCCTGGGGCGGGCGGCGGCCGTACGCCTCGGTCAACTTCGTGACGGCGCACGACGGTTTCACGCTGCGGGACCTGGTGTCCTACGAGCGCAAGCACAACGAGGCGAACGGGGAGGGCAACCGGGACGGATCCGACGACAACCGGTCCTGGAACTGCGGCGCCGAGGGCGAGACGGACGACGAGCGGGTACGGGCGCTGCGGCGACGGCAGCTGCGGAACCTGCTGACGACCCTGCTGCTGTCGACGGGCGTACCGATGCTGGTCGCGGGAGACGAGCTGGGGCGGACGCAGCGGGGCAACAACAACGCGTACTGCCAGGACAACGAGATCAGCTGGCTGGACTGGGGGCTGCTGGAGGACCCGCGGTGGAGGGCGCTGTTCGACCTGACCGCACGGCTGATCGCGCTGCGCCACCGGCATCCGGTGCTGCGCCGGCGGGCGTTCTTCTCCGGGCGGGCGCACTCGGCGGACGGGCTGCGCGACCTGGCCTGGTTCACGGCGCGGGGCACCGAGATGACGGAGCGGGACTGGTACGCGCCCGCCGCCACGCTGGGCATGTATCTGTCCGGGCGGGACATCCCGGGCCGGGACGAGCGCGGGGCGCCGATACTCGACGACAGCTTCCTGGCCGTACTGCACGCCGGGGACCGGCCGGTGAGCTTCGTCCTGCCGGCGCCGCCATGGGCGGAGCGCTACGAGGTGGTCGTCGACACCTCGCGGGAGGAGCAGCAGGAGGCGCCGGGGGTGGAGCACCGGGCGGGCGAGGTGATCACGGTCGCGGCGCGGTCCGTGCTGTTGCTGCGGGTCGACGGTTTCACCCGATCGATGGAGGCGAGGGATACGACGTGACGGGCATGCCTGGTCGGCCCCCTCGAACACGCAGGTCGTAGGACCAACGGCGGACCGCGGCCCGGCCAAAACTCGGTGGGCAGTGTCAGTGGCGATCCGTAGGCTCGCTGCTGATGGTGACCTCACATGCGACCGACAAGGATCCCTCCGACCGCTCCGACGCCGGCCGGCCCGGCCGTTCCGCCGTACGCACGCTGCTGCGTCTGTGGCCGTATGTGCGGCCCGTGCGGACGCGGCTGTTCACCGCGGCGTTCGTGGCGGTCCTGGCCTCCTGTCTGTCGCTGGTCATCCCGTTCGTCCTGAAGTGGATGGTGGACGGGCCCGTGGCCGGCCGGGACCCGGCCGGGGTCTGGCTGGGCGCGCTGTGTCTGCTGCTGCTCGGGTTCGCCGAGGCGCTGCTGTTCGGGCTGCGGCGGTGGCTGGTGGCCCGGCCGCTGGCCGGGGTCGAGGCATCGATGCGGGCGGATCTGTACCGGCATCTTCAGCGGCTGCCGGTGGCCTTCCACGACCGGTGGGCGTCGGGGCAGTTGCTGTCGCGGGGCACCACCGATCTGATGCTGCTGCGGATGTTCCTCGCCTTTCCGCTGACGTTCCTGCTCGTCAACAGCGTGACGATCCTCGTCGGCGTGATCATCATGCTGGTCCAGGACTGGACGCTGGGACTGGTCATCCTGATCCCGGCCGTGCCCGTGATGGTCACCTGCGTGATCTTCGAGAAGCGGTACGCCTCCGTGGCCCGCCGCGCCCAGGACCAGGTGGGCGATCTGACGACGGTCGTCGAGGAGAGCGTGCTCGGCATCCGGATCATCAAGGGGTTCGGGCGGCACCGCAGTCAGGCCCGGGCGTTCCGTGAGCTGTCGCGGACGCTGCGCGGCACCGAACTGCACAAGGCGCGGCTGCTCGCGACGATCTGGGGCGTCATCGTGACGCTGCCGGAGCTGGCCATCGGGGCGGCCCTGGTGCTGGGCACCGTGCAGGTGGCCGACGGCGAGCTGTCGGCGGGCACGCTGGTGGCGTTCCTGTCGACGGCGCTCGCGCTGCGGTGGCCGGTGGACTCCATCGGGTTCCTGCTGGCGATGAGCCAGGAGGCGGCCACCGCCACGGAGCGGTACTTCGAGGTCATGGACGAGGCGCCGGAGGGCCATGAGCGCTCGGCTGCCGAGGAGGACCGTAGGGACCTCGGACTGCGGTTCCACGGCGTGCGGTTCCGCTATCCCGACGCCCCCGAGGACGCCGCGCCCGTCCTGGACCGCATCGACCTGCACATCCGGCCCGGCGAGTCCATGGCCCTCGTCGGCGCGACGGGCAGCGGCAAGACGACGCTGACCGCCCTGGTCCCCCGTCTGCACGAGGTGACGTCCGGCAGGATCACCCTCGACGGCCGGGACATCACCGCACTGTCCAGACAGGAGCTGCGCGAACTCGTCGCCGTGGCCTTCGAGGAGCCCACCCTCTTCTCGGCCAGCGTCGCGGACAACGTCCTCATGGGCGCCGGGCCGGGCGCCGCGGAGCCCGAACTGGAGCGGGCGCTGGCGGTGGCGCAGGCCGACTTCGCGCACGCCCTGCCGCACGGCACCGGGACCCAGGTCGGCGAGCAGGGGCTGAGCCTCTCCGGCGGGCAGCGCCAGCGCCTCGCGCTCGCGCGGGCCGTCGTCGGCCGGCCCCGTTTCCTCGTGCTGGACGATCCCTTGTCCGCGCTCGACGTGCACACCGAGGCCGCCGTGGAGGCCGCCCTGCGGGACGTGCTCGCGGAGACCACGGCCCTGATCGTCGCCCACCGCCCGTCCACCGTGCTGCTCGCCGACCGCGTCGCGCTGCTCTCCGACGGCCGTATCACCGCGGTCGGCACCCATCACGAACTGCTGCGCACGAACGCCGAGTACGCCCACCTCATGGCCGGAACCGAGGAGGCCGACCGATGACGGCGACCACCGCCACCGCACCGGGCAAGGAACAGCCGGCCGAGCCGCCCCAGCGGCCCGGCGATCCCTTCGACCGCGATGTCCTGCCCACTCCGCCGGGCGCCACCGCGGCCCTGCTGCGTTCCCTGCTCGCGCCGATGAAGGCCCGCGTCGCCCTCACCACACTTCTGCTGCTGCTCCAGCAGGCGGCGGTGCAGGCGGGCCCGCTGCTCGTGGCGTACGCCATCGACTCGGCCGTACCGGCGTTCCGGCGCGACGACCTCGGGCCGCTCCTCGCGGTGGGCGCCGGCTATCTGCTGTGCGCGCTGGCCTCCGGCCTGCTCCAGTACGCGTTCATCCTGGCCTCCGCCCGCGTCAACCAGGACGTGCTGCTCGACCTGCGCGGCCGTATCTTCCGCCATGCCCAGGCCCTCAGCCTCGACTTCCACGAGCGCTACACCTCGGGCCGGCTGATCTCGCGCTCCACGACGGACGTGGAGTCCCTGCGCGAGCTGCTCGACGAGGGCCTCCAGGAGCTCGTCACCGTCATCCTGTCCTTCGTCTACATCTCGGCGATGCTGCTCTGGCTCGATCTCGGGCTGGGCGCGGTGGCGGTGGCCTCCTTCGTGCCGCTGTACCTCCTCGTGCGGCTCTACCGGCGGCGGGCCGCGCGCGTGTACACCCTGCGGTCCACCGCCATCGCGGCCGTGATCGTGAAGTTCGTGGAGACGATGAACGGCATCCGCCCGGTGCGCGCCTTCCGGCGGGAGGCCGCCAACGACGCCGACTTCCGTGTCCTCAACACCCGGCACGAGCGCACCAACGGCGACGCCCTGCTGGAGATGGCCCGGTATGTGATCGGCTCCCGGCTGGTCGCCAACACGGCCGTGGCGGGGATCGTGCTGTGGGGCGCCTACCGGGTGGCGGGCGGCACCCTCGCCCTGGGTGTGCTGGCGGCGGCCGTGCTGTATCTGCGCCGGCTGTACGACCCGATCGACCGGCTCGGCATGTTCCTCAACTCCTACCAGTCGGCGGCGGCCTCCCTGGAGAAGATCGCCGGGCTGCTGGCGCAGACCCCGTCCGTGCCCGAGCCGTCCGCGCCCCGCCGGCTCCCGGCCCTGGAGAGCGAACACCCCGGCCGCGAGGTCGTCTTCGACGGCGTCCGGTTCGCCTACCGCACGGGCGGCGAGGTGCTGCCCCGCTTCGACCTCACCCTCCCGGCCGGGCAGACCGTCGCGGTCGTCGGCTCCACCGGCGCGGGCAAGTCGACGCTGGCCAAGCTGCTCGCCCGCTTCTACGACCCCTCCGACGGCCGGGTCCTGCTGGACGGCGTCGACCTGCGCGAGCTGCCCGTGCCCGAACTGCGGCGCGGGGTGGTGATGGTGACGCAGGAGGCGTTCCTGTTCTCCGGCACGGTCGCCGAGAACATCGCCATCGGCCGCCCGGACGCCACCCGCGAGGAGATCGAGCACGCGGCGAAGGCCATCGGCGCGCACGACTTCATCACCTCGCTGCCCGACGGCTACGACACGGACGTACGCAAGCGGGGTGGCCGGATCTCCGCGGGGCAGCGCCAGCTCGTGGCGTTCGCGCGGGCGTTGCTCGCCGACCCGGCGGTGCTGATCCTCGACGAGGCGACCAGCTCCCTGGACATCCCCGGCGAGCGGGCCGTGCAGCGCGCGATGTCGACGGTCCTGCACGGCCGCACGGCCGTCGTCATCGCCCACCGGCTGTCCACGGTGGAGATCGCGGACCGGGTGCTGGTCATGGAGCACGGCAGGATCGTCGAGGACGGCACACCGGCCGAACTCGTCGCGGGGAAGGGAAGGTTCGCGGATCTGCACCGGGCCTGGCGGGACAGCCTGGCGTAGCCGGGTGGCACGCGGTCGACACGAGACGAGACGGCACGAGGCGAGGAACGGGGCACGGGGGACGATGATCGACGCGTACGAGGATCCGGGCGAGCCCGATCGCCGCGGCGGGGGGCGGTATCTGTGGTGGCTGGTCGTGCGCCAGGCGCCGCGCTCCGTCCTCGGGGCGCTGATCTCCAGTGTGTGGATGGTGCTGCTGGCCGCGACCCCGTATCTGATGTCCCGTGCCGTGGACGACGGGCTGACGGCCGGTGACCAGGGCGCGCTGGCGGCGTGGACGGGCGCGCTGTTCGCGGTGGGGGCGTTCAACGCCTGGCTGAGCATCATGCGGCACCGCACGATGACCCGGGTGCGGATGGACGCCAACTTCCGCACGGTCAAGGTGCTCATCGGGCACGCGGTACGCCTGGGGGCCGCGCTGCCACGCCGGATCGGGGCCGGCGAGGTCGTCACGATCGGCGTGGGTGACGTGCAGACCATCAGCCAGTCCCTGACGGTCGTCGGCCCCGGGGTCGGGGCGGTCGTCGCCTATCTGGTGATCGCCGGGCTGCTGGTGTCGGTGTCGGTGCCGATCGCCGTGGTGGTGCTGCTCGGGATGCCGATGATCGGTGTGCTCGTCGGGCCGCTGCTGGGGCGGCTGCAGGGGACGGAGTCGGAGTACCGGGAGCGGCAGGGCGTGCTGACCGCACGGATCGCCGACCTGGCGGGCGGGCTGCGGGTCCTCAACGGCCTCGGCGGCAAGGGCCTGGTCGCCGACGCCTTCCACCGCGACTCGCAGCGGCTGCGGGCGCAGGGGTACCGGGTCGGGGCGGTGACCAGCTGGGTGCAGGCGCTCGGGGTGGGGCTGCCGACGCTGTTCCTGGCCGTGGTGACCTGGCTGGCGGCACGGCTGGCCGCCCAGGGTGACATCACCGTGGGCGAGCTGGTGTCGGTGTACGGCTATGTCGCGGTGCTGGTGGGGCCGGTGGCGTTCTTCATCGAGTGCGGCTACCAGCTCAGCCGCGGCGTGGTGGCGGCCCGGCGGGTCGTACGGTTCCTGCGGCTGGAGCCGATGGCGAACACGGGCACCCGGGACGCGCCGGCGGAGCCGGCCGCGCTGCACGACCCCGAGTCGGGGGTGCGGGTGCGGCCGGGCCGCCTCACCGCGCTGGCCGCCTCGCTGCCCGCCGACGCCGAGACGGTCGTCGACCGGCTCGGCCGGTATGTGCCGTCGACGGCGACCTGGGGCGGGGTCCCGCTCGACGAGATCGCGTTACCGCAGGTGCGGGAACGGATCCTGGTGGCGGACCACGAGGCGGATCTGTTCGCGGGCACGCTGCGCGAGCTGGTGGCCGCCGGTTCCACGGACCGCGACGAGGCGGCGATCACGCGGGCGGTGCACACGGCGGTCGCCGAGGACATCGTCCGCGGCCTGCCCGACGGACTCGACGCACCGGTCGACGCCCAGGGCCGCAGCCTCTCCGGCGGCCAACGCCAGCGCGTCCGCCTGGTCCGCGCCCTGCTGGCCGATCCCGAGGTGCTCCTGGCGGTGGAACCGACGTCCGCACTGGACGCCCACACGGAGGCGCAGGTCGCCGAACGTCTGCACACGGGGAGGCAGGGCCGTACGACGCTGGTGACGACGACGTCCCCGCTGGTCCTGGACCGGGCGGACACCGTCCACTTCCTGGTCGACGGCAAGGTGGCGGCGACAGGCACGCACCGGGAACTGCTGGGCACAGAGCCCGGATACCGAGCCCTGGTGGCCCGGGACGAAGACGCCGAGGAGCATGCCAGGTGACCCGAACCGGTAGCCGCACGGCCCTGCCCGTCGCCGAGCCGAAGGACGTACGCCGGGCCACGACCCGCCTGGTCCGGGCCGACGGCCGGGCCTTCACAGCCGTGCTCGCCCTGAACGCCCTCGCGGCGCTCGCCGGCCTGGCCGGCCCCTGGCTGGTGGGCCGCATCGTCGACGAGGTCGGACGCGGCGCGGGTGTCACGACCGTGGACGAGCTCGCCCTGGCCATCCTGCTGGCGGCGACGGCCCAGCTGCTGCTGGCCCGCTGGGCCCGTTACGTCGGACACCGCTTCGGCGAGCGCACCCTGGCCCGCGTCCGCGAGGAGTACGTGGACCGCACGCTCGCGCTGCCCGCCTCGGTCGTGGAACGGGCGGGCACCGGGGACCTGACGGCGCGCGGCACCGCCGACGTGTCCGCCGTGGGCACCACCCTGCGTGACGCCGGGCCCGAGCTGCTCATCAACTCCGTACAGGTCATGTTCCTGCTGGGCGCGGTCCTCGTGCTGGACCCCCTGCTAGGTGCCTGCGGGCTGCTCGGCCTTCTGGTTCTGTGGCCGGTGCTGCGCTGGTATCTGCGCCGTGCCCGCACCGGCTATCTCGCCGAGGGCGCGGCCACCTCGGACGTCGCGGAGATCCTCGCCGCCACCGCCTCCGGCGCCCGCACGGTGGAGGCGCTGCGGCTGGAGCGGCGGCGGGTGGCGGCGAGCCGGGACGCGCTGGAGACGGCCCGCCGGACCCGGCTGCACACGCTGTTCCTGCGCACGGTGTTCCTGCCGTCGGTCGAGATCGCCTATCTCGTCCCGGTGGCCGCGGTCCTGCTCGTCGGCGGGGCACTGCACGCACAGGGCACCATCAGCCTGGGCACGGTGGTGGCGGCGGCGCTGTATCTCCAGCAGATGGTCGGCCCGCTGGACGAGATCCTGATGCGGATCGAGCAACTCCAGAGCAGCGGCGCCTCGTTCGCCCGGGTGGAGGGCCTGGCCCGTGCCCCGCGGGCCACGGACACCGACGCACCGGCCCCCGGGGACGACCGTATCGACGTGACCGGCGTGCGCTACGCCTACGACCGCGGCGGCGAGGTCCTCAGCGGCGTCGACCTGACCGTGCGGCCGGGGGAGCGTCTCGCGATCGTCGGCCCGTCGGGCGCCGGCAAGACCACCCTGAGCAGGCTCCTCGCGGGCGTGGACGCGCCGACCGCCGGCTCGGTGACGGTCGGCGGCGTGCCGGTCGTCGCCCTCGGTCCGGAGCAGCTGCGCCGCCAGGTCGTCCTGGTCACCCAGGAACACCATGTCTTCCTCGGCACGGTCCGCGACAACCTGCGTATCGCGGAACCGTCCGCCGAGGACGAGGAGTTGTGGGCCGCCCTCACCGCGGTCGGCGCCGACGGCTGGGTCCGGCGGCTGCCCGCCGGCCTGGACACCGCGCTGGGCGACGGGGGCTGCCGTACGGACGGGTCGCAGGCCCAGCAGCTCGCCCTCGCCCGTGTCGTGCTGGCCGACCCGCACACCCTGATCCTCGACGAGGCGACGGCGCTGCTCGACCCGACGACCGCCCGGCACACCGAGCGCGCGCTCGCGGCCGTACTGGAGGGACGTACCGTCATCGCCATCGCGCACCGGCTGCACACCGCGCACGACGCCGACCGGGTGGCCGTGATGGAGAGCGGCCGGCTCACCGAGCTCGGTACGCACGACGAGCTGGTCGCGGCGGGTGGGGCCTACGCGGCGCTGTGGCGCTCCTGGCACGGGGAGCGGCCCGCCTGAGCAGGGGATCTATGCTCGATGGAGTAGGAGATCGCTGAACCGCCGAAGAACGCCACAGCAGAAAGCCGCAGTCCATTGAACTTCTGGTCGCTCTACCAGCACGGCTTCGCCCGGGTGGCCGCGTGCACCGGCCACACCGTCATCGCCGACCCGCACGCCAACGCCGAGGCGGTTCTGTGGCAGGCACGCGCGTGCGCCCGGGAGGGGGTCGCGGTGGCCGTCTTCCCGGAGCTGGGCCTGACCGGGTACTCGATCGAGGACCTGCTGCTCCAGGACACGGTGCTCGACGAGGTCGAACAGGCGCTCGCCACGGTGGTGGCCGGGTCGGCAGACCTGCTTCCGGTACTGGTCGTGGGCGCCCCGCTGCGCCACCGCCACCGGATCTACAACTGCGCGGTGATCGTGCACCGCGGCCGGATCCTCGGCGTGGCGCCGAAGTCGTACCCGCCGAACTACCGCGAGTTCTACGAGAAGCGGCAGATCGCGTCCGGTGACGACGAGCGCGGCGGCACGATCCGGGTCGGCGGCGCGGAGGTCCCGTTCGGTGTGGACCTGCTCTTCGAGGCGGAGGACGTCGAGGGCCTGGTGCTGCACGCGGAGATCTGCGAGGACATGTGGGTGCCGGTGCCGCCGAGCGCGGAGGCGGCGCTGGCCGGCGCGACGGTGCTCGCCAACCTCTCGGGCAGCCCGATCACGGTCGGCCGGGCCGAGGACCGGCGGCTGCTGTGCCGCTCGGCGTCCTCGCGCTGTCTGGCGGCGTACGTGTACTCGGCGGCCGGGCTGGGCGAGTCGACCACGGACCTGTCGTGGGACGGCCAGACCATGGTCTACGAGAACGGCGTCCTGCTCGCCGAGACGGACCGCTTCGCGGCCGAGGACCAGTTCGCGGTGGCCGACGTCGACCTGGATCTGCTGCGGCAGGAGCGGCTCCGGATGGGCACGTTCGACGACAACCGCCGCACCCACGCCGGGCGCACCGGCGACTTCCGGCGGGTGTCGTTCCGGCTCGACGCGCCGACGGCCGATCTGGGGCTGAGGCGCCGGGTCGAGCGCTTTCCGTTCGTGCCGGCCGACGCCGACCGGCTGGCCCTGGACTGCTACGAGGCGTACAACATCCAGGTCGCGGGGCTTCAGCAGCGGCTGGGCGCGATCGGCGGCCCGAAGGTGGTCATCGGGGTGTCCGGCGGTCTGGACTCCACGCACGCGCTGATCGTCGCGGCCCGGGCGATGGACCGGGCGGGGCGTCCGCGCAGCGACATCCTGGCGTTCACGCTGCCGGGCTTCGCCACCAGCGACCACACCAAGGACAACGCCCACAAGCTGATGAACTCGCTCGGTGTGACCGCGGCCGAGCTGGACATCACGCCGACCGCGCGGCTGATGCTGCAGGAGATGGGCCACCCGTTCGCGTCCGGCGAGCCGGTGTACGACGTCACCTTCGAGAACGTGCAGGCGGGCCTGCGCACCGACTACCTGTTCCGCCTGGCCAACCAGCGCGGCGGCATCGTGCTCGGCACCGGCGATCTGTCGGAGCTGGCGCTCGGCTGGTCGACGTACGGCGTGGGCGACCAGATGAGCCACTACAACGTCAACGGCGGGGTGCCGAAGACGCTGATCCAGCACCTGATCCGCTGGGTCATCACCAGCGGGCAGTTCGACGAGGAGACCGGGGCCACGCTGGCCGCGATCCTCGACACGGAGATCAGCCCGGAGCTGGTGCCGGGCGAGGAGATGCAGTCCACCGAGTCGAAGATCGGCCCGTACGCGCTGCACGACTTCACGCTTTTCCACGTTCTGCGGTACGGCTTCCGGCCGTCGAAGATCGCCTTCCTGGCCTGGCACGCCTGGCACGACGCGGACGCCGGTGCCTGGCCGCCGGGCTTCCCCGAGGCCAAGCGGGGGGCGTACGACCTGGCGGAGATCCGGCGCTGGCTGGAGGTGTTCTGCCGTCGCTTCTTCGCGTTCGCACAGTTCAAGCGGTCCGCCATGCCGAACGGTCCGAAGGTCTCGGCCGGCGGTTCGCTCTCCCCGCGCGGCGACTGGCGGGCGCCGTCCGACGGCAATGCGGCGGCCTGGCTGCGGGATCTCGCCCGCATCGACGAGGCGGCCGTCGGCGACTAGCCGGGCGGTGGGTCCACGCTTCGTGGGCCCACCTTCCGGGCCCTCGGTGTTCCGGTCCGTATAGCGAACATGAACTCCCGGACAACGAACGATTTCCGGCCAAGTTTCTGACGCGCCCCTGACAGAAAGCGCGGTCAGCTGGCACTCTTCCCACGGCCGCGTCACAGCAACCCCACACCACCGTCACACGACGGTGCACGCGGCCGAACTCCGCACGCGCACGTCGTTCTGCGTACCACCTGCACTGCCCGGACGGCCCACCCGCCGACCGGTCTCCCCTGGCCGCGTGATCCGTGGCCGCGCAGAAGGAGTCAGTGTTGAGAGAGAGTTCCTCCCACAGACGCACCCCCCACAGGACGCACCGCCGGGCCGCCGCGGTGGCCCTCGTCGGCGTGTCCGCCCTGATCGCCGCCGCCGTCCAGACGGGCGCCGCCACCGCGGCCCCCGAGAAGGCACCGTCGGCCGCGGGCAAGGTCCTGCCGGGCGCCGAGTCCGTCAAGCTCTCCCCCGCCCAGCGCGCCGAGCTGATCCGCGAGGCCAACGCCACCAAGGCGGACACCGCCGAGGACCTGGGCCTGGGCGCCAAGGAGAAGCTGGTCGTCCGTGACGTCGTCAAGGACGGCAACGGCACGGTCCACACCCGCTACGAGCGCACCTACGACGGTCTGCCCGTCCTCGGCGGCGACCTGGTCGTCGAGACCACCAAGTCCGGTGCGACCAAGGACGTCGTCAAGGCGACCCGCGCCGCCATCAAGCCGGCCACCACCAAGGCCGCCGTACCCGCGGCCGAGGCGAAGTCGCAGGCACTGGCCGCGGCCAAGGCGGACAAGGTCAAGAGCCTCGACGTCGACAAGGCGCCCCGCAAGGTGATCTGGGCGGCGAGCGGCAAGCCGACCCTCGCCTACGAGACGGTCGTCGGCGGCCTCCAGGCGGACGGCACCCCGAACGAGCTGCACGTCGTCACCGACGCGGCCACCGGCGCGAAGCTCTACGAGTACCAGGGCATCGAGAACGGCACCGGCAACACGATGTACAGCGGCACGGTGACGCTGGGCACCACGCAGTCGGGGTCGACGTACAACCTCACCGACGGAGCGCGCGGCAACCACAAGACGTACAACCTCAACCGCGGCACCTCCGGCACGGGCACGCTGTTCTCGGGCCCCGACGACGTGTGGGGCAACGGCAACCCGTCCAACGCGGAGACGGCGGGCGCGGACGCGCACTACGGTGCGGCGCTGACGTGGGACTACTACAAGAACGTGCACGGCCGTTCGGGCATCCGGGGCGACGGCGTCGGCGCCTACTCCCGCGTCCACTACGGCAACAACTACGTCAACGCGTTCTGGTCCGACAGCTGCTTCTGCATGACGTACGGCGACGGCTCGGGCAACACCCACCCGCTGACGTCGATCGACGTCGCCGCCCACGAGATGACCCACGGCGTCACCTCCAACACCGCCGGCCTCATCTACAGCGGCGAGTCGGGCGGCCTGAACGAGGCCACCTCCGACATCTTCGCCGCGACCGTCGAGTTCTACGGCAACAACGCCAACGACCCCGGCGACTACCTCGTCGGCGAGAAGATCGACATCAACGGCGACGGCACGCCGCTGCGTTACATGGACAAGCCGAGCAAGGACGGCGCGTCCAAGGACGCCTGGTACTCGGGCATCGGCTCGATCGACGTGCACTACTCGTCCGGCCCGGCGAACCACTTCTTCTACCTGCTGAGCGAGGGCAGCGGCACCAAGGTCATCAACGGTGTCACCTACAACTCGCCCACCTCGGACGGCCTTCCGGTCACCGGCATCGGCCGCGACAAGGCGGAGAAGATCTGGTTCCGCGCGCTGACCACCAAGTTCACCTCGAACACCAACTACGCCGCCGCCCGCACCGGCACCCTCGCGGCGACCGGTGAGCTGTACGGCACCACGAGCGCCGAGTACAAGGCGGTGCAGGACGCCTGGGCGGGCGTCAACGTGGGCACGCGGTCCGACGGCGGCGGGGGCGGCACGTCCTTCGAGAACACCGCCGACGTGTCGATCCCGGACCGGGGCGCGGCGGTCACCTCGTCGATCACCGTCTCGGGCCGGACGGGCAACGCGCCGGCCAACCTCCAGGTCGCCGTGGACATCGTCCACACCTACATCGGTGACCTCAAGGTGGATCTCCTCGCCCCCGACGGCACGGCGTACACGCTGAAGGGCTACGGCACCGGCGGAAGCTCGAACGACATCAAGACGACGTACACGGTGAACGCCTCCTCCGAGGTCGCCAACGGCGTCTGGAAGCTGCGGGTGCAGGACAACGCGGCCATCGACACCGGCTACATCAACAGCTGGAAGCTCACCTTCCCGTAGGCCGGCTGACGGTCCACCTCTGACAGGGCGTCGTCTCGGCGGGTTCAACTCCCGCCGGGACGACGCCCGTTCATGTGTCCGGCCCGCTCACCGGGTCGGTCAAGTTTTGACCAACATCACCGGCACCCTCCTGACATGTACGCGTCCCAGGTGTCACTCTCCTTGCACCTGCCGCACAAGCACCACTGCACTTCCCCCACAAAGGAGCTCGTGTGACCCCCCTCTACGCGCGTCGTAGGCGCACCACTTCGGCCATAGCCACCGCGGTGGCGGCCGGAGCCCTGCTCACCACCGGTCTGACCGCCGGTAGTTCCGCCGCCGAGGCCCCGGCGAAGAGCGACAGAACGGCGACCCCCCTCGCCGCCCCGGTCGCGCTCGCCCCCACGGCCCGTACCGCCCTCATCAAGGACCAGCAGGCCGAGGCCGCCCGGACCGCCGACGCGATCGGCCTCGGCCCCCAGGAGAAGCTGGTCGTCAAGGACGTCGTCAAGGACGCCGACGGCTCGGTCCACACGCGCTATGAGCGCACCTACGCAGGCCTACCCGTCCTCGGCGGCGACCTAGTCGTCCACGAGTCCGCGTCCGGCGCGAACAAGGGCGTCACCAAGGCGACGAAGGCCACCATCGAGGTCGCCTCGCTCAAGCCGGCCATCGCGGCGGACAAGGCCCAGGGCCAGGCCGTGCGGCTGGCCAAGGCGGCCGGCTCGGAGAAGGCCGAGCCGGACAAGGCGCCCCGCAAGGTGATCTGGGCCGCGAACGGCAAGCCGACCCTCGCCTACGAGACGGTCGTCGGCGGCCTCCAGGACGACGGCACCCCGAACGAACTGCACGTCGTCACCGACGCGGCCACCGGCAAGAAGCTCTACGAGTACCAGGGCATCGAGACCGGCAGCGGCAAGAGCCTGTACTCGGGCCCGGTCACCCTCGGCACGACCAAGTCGGGCTCGAAGTACCAGCTCCACGACACCACGCGCGGCGGCCACAAGACGTACAACAAGGCCCGCGGCACCAGCTCCTCCGCCGGCACGCTCTTCACCGACGCCGACGACGCCTGGGGCACCGGCACCGCCTCCAGCTCCGCCACCGACCAGACCGCCGCCGTCGACGCGGCCTACGGCGCGCAGGAGACCTGGGACTTCTACAAGAAGACCTTCGGCCGCAGCGGCATCAAGAACGACGGCAAGGCCGCCTACTCGCGCGTCCACTACGGCAACGCGTACGTCAACGCGTTCTGGGACGACAGCTGCTTCTGCATGACGTACGGCGACGGCGAGGGCAACACCAACCCCCTCACCTCCCTGGACGTGGCCGGTCACGAGATGACCCACGGCGTCACCTCCAACACCGCCGGCCTCGTCTACAGCGGTGAGTCGGGCGGCCTGAACGAGGCTACCTCCGACATATTCGGCACGGCGGTCGAGTTCTACGCGAACAACTCCAAGGACCCCGGCGACTACCTCGTCGGCGAGAAGATCGACATCAACGGCGACGGCACACCGCTGCGCTACATGGACAAGCCCAGCAAGGACGGCTCCTCGGCCGACAACTGGTCGTCCTCGCTCGGCGGCATGGACGTCCACCACTCCTCCGGCCCCGCGAACCACTTCTTCTACCTCCTGTCGGAGGGCAGCGGCGCCAAGACGATCAACGGGGTCCGCTACGACTCCCCCACCTCCAACGGCTCGACGGTCACCGGCATCGGCCGCGCCAAGGCCGCCGCGATCTGGTACAAGGCCCTGACCGAGTACATGACGTCGACGACCGACTACAAGGCCGCCCGCACGGCGACCCTGAAGGCGGCGTCCGCCCTGTACGGCTCCACCGGGACGGAGTACAAGACGGTGGCGGCGGCCTGGTCGGCGGTCAACGTCGCCTGACGCACATCCGGTCACAGGGCGGCACCCGGGAGGAAGTCACCCCCGGGTGCCGCCCTACTCTTGTGACCCATGTCTTTGGGGCCCTTCACGTACGACGACGTAGGCGCGACCCGGGAGAACGGCTTCTGCCCACCCGGCTTCCACCCCCTGCACGTGCGCACCCGCATAGGCGAGGGCGAGGACGTCTTCCGCAGAGCGGCCGATGCGGTCATGACCTGGGAGATGCACCGCGCGATGGGTGTCGGCATAACCGCCACGTCCGACCGCGCGGCCCCCGACGTCGACGTCACGGTCACCCTGGCGGGCCTCATCGAGGCCCCCTGCCGCGTGGTCTGGACGATCGAGGAACCCCGCCGCACCGGCTGGGCCTACGGCACCCTTGCCGGCCATCCCGAATGCGGCGAGGAGTCCTTCATCGTGGACCGCACGGGAGACGGCACGGTATGGCTGACGGTCAACGCCTTCAGCCGAGGCGCAAAGTGGTACACCCGGGCCGGGGGGCCGGCTACTCGGGGGGTGCAGCATGCTTATGCGCGGCGGTGCGGGTTGGTGTTGCGGCGGTTGTGTGCGGAGCGGGAGGCGGGCTGAAAGTCCGGTCAGACGCGAAGTCGCGGATTGCCGGTCTTCATAGCGCCCTCAATCGCTCTCTCGAGCGTAAGAAACACGCTCCCATTCATAGCCGTGCCACAACGCGCCAGTGGCAAGGTTTCTCTCCCCTGCCACTGGTCACGCGCAGTTTCCTCAGAGCGGCGGGGTAATTACCGCATCAACACCCCCGCCCCCTCCCCCGCCCCCTCCGAGGGCACTGCCACCAGTCCCAGCTCTGCGTTCGAGGCCAGGAGGCGGTGGGACGGGAGGATGCGGATGGTGTAGCCGTAGGGGCCTGTGCGGTCCAGGGCGAGGGGGCCCTCGTAGAGCCAGCGGCCCTCGACGTCGGGGCTGCCGACCGGTTTCAGCGGGACCGTCGCCGCGTCCGCGATGCGGTCCTCGGCGTCGACGCGGCCCGAGACCGCCTGGACCTCCACGTCGTCGGGGGCGAGGTCGCCGAGGCCCACCCGCACGCGGAGGCTGAGCGTGGAGCCGAGTTCCGCGGTCGGGGTGGCCGACGTCGTCTCCACGTGGTCGACCGTGACGCCGTGCCAGGCGGAGCGCACCCGCTCCTTCCAGTCGGCGAGTTCGCGCGCCGTGTCCGGGGTCATCGCGCGGTGGGCGTGGGCGGCCGGCGTGTAGAGGCGCTCCACGTACTCGCGGACCATGCGGCCGGCCAGGACCTTGGGGCCGAGGAGTGTCAGGGTCTGGCGGACCATCTCGATCCAGCGGTCGGGCAGGCCGTCCTGGCCCCGTTCGTAGAAGCGGGGCGTGATGCGCTGCTCCAGGAGGTCGTAGAGCGCCGCGGCCTCCACGGCGTCCCGGTGGTCCGGGTCGGTGCCGGTGCCGTCCGCCGTGGGGATGGCCCAGCCGAAGTCCGGCTGGAACCACTCGTCCCACCAGCCGTCCAGGACGGAGAGGTTGAGGCAGCCGTTCAGGGCCGCCTTCATGCCCGAGGTGCCGCACGCCTCCAGCGGCCGGAGCGGGTTGTTCAGCCAGATGTCGCAGCCGGGGTACAGCTTCTGCGCCATCGCCATGCCGTAGTCGGGGAGGAAGACGATGCGGTGGCGCACCCGCGGGTCGTCCGCGAACCGCACCAGTTCCTGGACCAGGCGTTTGCCGCCGTCGTCCGCCGGGTGCGCCTTGCCCGCCACCACGATCTGGATCGGCCGCTCGGGGTGCAGCAGCAGGTCCATCAGCCGGTCACGGTCGCGGAGCATGAGGGTGAGGCGTTTGTACGACGGAACGCGGCGCGCGAATCCGATCGTCAGGACGTCCGGGTCGAGGACGTCGTCGATCCAGCCCAGCTCCGCCGTCCCCGCGCCGCGTTGCCGCCAGGACGCGCGCAGCCGGTCCCGCACCTCCAGCACCAGCTGCTCGCGCAGACCCCGGCGCAGCTCCCAGATGTCCTGGTCGGGGATGTCCCCGACGGAGTCCCAGCGGTCCGAGCCGCCGACGGTCATCGCATCCTCGGTGCGCTGCACGCCGATCTGGCGGGTGCCGAGGCGGAAGACTTCGGGAGCGACCCAGGTCGGGGCGTGGACGCCGTTGGTGACGGAGGTGATCGGGACCTCGTCGGGGTCGAATCCCGGCCACAGGCCCGAGAACATCTCGCGGCTGACGTTGCCGTGCAGCAGCGACACGCCGTTCGCCCGCTGGGCCAGGCGCAGGCCCATCACGGCCATGTTGAAGAGGTTGGGTTCGCCGCCGGGGTAGGTCTCCATGCCGAGCCGGAGGATGCGCTCGACGTCGATCGTCGGCAGTTCGGCGGCGGGGCCGAAGTGGTGGGCGACCAGCTCGCGGTCGAAGCGGTCGATGCCGGCCGGGACGGGGGTATGGGTGGTGAAGACGGTGCCGGCGCGGACGGCCTCCAGGGCGGGGTCGAAGTCCAGCCCCTCGGCGCAGAGTTCGGCGATGCGTTCCAGGCCGAGGAAGCCGGCGTGGCCCTCGTTGGTGTGGAACACCTCGGGGCCGGGGTGGCCGGTCAGACGACAGTACGTCCGGACCGCCCGCACACCTCCTATGCCCAGCAGCATCTCCTGGAGCAGCCGGTGCTCGCTGCCGCCGCCGTAGAGCCGGTCGGTCACACCGCGTTCGCCGAGGTCGTTCTCCTCGACGTCGGAGTCGAGCAGCAGCAGCGGCACCCGGCCGACCTGGGCCAGCCAGATCCGGGCGTGCAGTGACCTGCCGCCGGGCAGTGCGAGCAGCACCTGGGCGGGGGTGCCGTCGGTTTCCTTCAGGAGCGCGAGCGGCAGTTCGTTGGGGTCCAGGACCGGATAGTGCTCCTGCTGCCAGCCGTCCCGGGACAGGGTCTGCCGGAAGTAGCCGTGCCGGTACAGCAGCCCGACCCCGATGAGAGGGACGCCGAGGTCGCTGGCCGCCTTGAGGTGGTCGCCGGCGAGGATGCCGAGGCCGCCGGAGTACTGCGGGAGGGCGGCCGTGATGCCGAACTCGGGGGAGAAGTAGGCGATGGCGGCGGGGAGTTCGGCGGAGTGGGTCTGGTACCAGCGCTCGCCGGTGACGTAATCGCCCAGGTCGCCGGCGACGGCGGCCAGCCGGTCCCGGAAGGGGCGGTCCTCGGCCAGCTCGGCGAGCCGCCCCGGCGGCACACTCCCCAGCAGCCTTACGGGGTCGTTGCCCGAGGCGGCCCAGCGCTCGGGGTCGACGGACCGGAACAGATCGCGGGTCTCCGCGTGCCAGGACCAGCGCAGATTGCGCGCCAGATCGCTGAGGGGCCGGAGGGGTTCGGGGAGGACAGGACGGACGGTGAATCGACGGATCGCCTTCACGGTTCCACCTCGGCGCTTCGCTGGATGACGCACGACAGTGTGCGTCGTCGTGGTTCATGACGGTACCGGCGCTTGTGTCACCTTTGCTGGGAGCTCTGCTCCCAGTCTCCCGTTTGGCCTGATCCGCGTCGTCCGCCCACGCCGGACGGCCGATATCGCTCGCCTCCGTCCGAAAGCCGCCGCAACCTTTACAGAAACCCCTTGCCAGATATGGCCGGTTCCACCCCCATGGGCGTTCTTGTGGCGACTTCGCGGGGCGCGGGAGGCTGACTGATGGCGCACCGGCCCGGCCGGCGCACCCGGCGTTCGCGGGGTCGTCGTTGCGCCGAGTCGAGGAGGGGAACGCACCACCATGGCACGGACGCGAACGCGGCGTCTGCGCCGGGCGGGTGGGCTGGCCGCGGTGACCTGTGTCGCCGCGCTCTCGGCCACCACGCTGCCCGCGCACGCCGCACCGGAGGGGCAGATACGCGGCGCCGGAGGTCCCGGCTCCGTCAGCGGCAGTTACGTGGTGACACTCGAGGGAGGGACGAAGGCTCCGTCGGCGGCCGGAAAGAGCCTGGCCGAGAAATACGGGGTGAAAATAAGCCATACTTACGGCACCGTCCTCAACGGCTACGCCATCCGCGCCGACGAGAGACAGGCCAGGCTCCTCGCCGCCGACCCCCGGGTCGCCTCCGTCGTGCAGGACACCCGGGTGACCCTGGACCGCACGCAGCGCAACCCGCCGTCCTGGGGGCTCGACCGCGTCGACCAGCCGAACCGCCCGCTGGACAAGCGCTACACCTGGCCGCGATCCGCGGGCGCCGGCGTGACCGTGTACGTGATCGACACCGGCATCCGCATCTCGCACAAGGACTTCGGGGGCCGGGCGAGTCACGGCTGGGACTTCGTGGACGACGACCGGACCGCGAGCGACGGCAACGGCCACGGCACCCATGTCGCCGGCACGGTCGCGGGCGGACGGTACGGCGTCGCGAAGAAGGCCGAGGTGGTCTCCGTACGGGTGCTCGACGACGCCGGTGGCGGCAGCACGGCCCAGGTCATCGCGGGGATCGACTGGGTGACCAGGCACGCGAGGAAGCCGGCGGTCGCCAACGTCAGCCTCGGCGGCCCCCGCAGCGAACAGCTGGACGCGGCCGTCCGCACCTCCATCGCGTCCGGCGTCACCTACACGGTCGCGGCGGGCAACGACGGGCTGCCGGCCGGCCTGTTCTCCCCCGCCGGGGTGAAGGAGGCCGTGACCGTCGGCGCCACCGGCCGCGGCGACGCGCGGGCCGGCTTCTCCAACTTCGGTTCGTCCCTGGACCTGTTCGCCCCCGGCGTCTCCATCACCTCGGCGTCGTACGCAACTGACTCCGGCAAGGCGACCTATTCGGGTACGTCGATGGCGTCACCGCATGTGGCGGGCGCGGCGGCGCTGTATCTGGCCGACCGTCCCCGGGCCCGGCCCGCACGGGTGGCCAAGGCGCTGACGGCCGGGGCGGCAGCCGGGAAGGTGTCCGGACGGGGGGTCGGATCGCCGGACAAACTGCTTCAAGTACCGGGCAATTGACGGCCAGTTGTCGACGAGATGCCATCACCGGTCCCGTTCTTCCCGAACGGGGCCGGTCTTGTGTGTAGACATACGCGTGAGTAGTTAACAAAGTGCCGGATTGCGTACCCGAACAGGGTGGGAAGGCTCCTCCGGTACACCCCACCCGTGCGCCCCCGGGCGCACTCGTGGAAGCACCCAGCAGGACCCACCTCCCCACAGCACTCCGCCCATCAACGTTGACGCGGACAGGAGCGGTCATGCCCGCCAAGCACCACCAGTCGTCACCCCCGACGCGCAAGTCCGACGCACCCCCCGTCCCCCGTGCCGTCCCCGCCGACCCCGGACCACCGCCTGCCGCGGAGCGACCCTTCGCGCGCGACAGGGCCGACGGCGTCGGGCGTATACCCGTGCTCGATGTGCGGCCGATGGTCCAGCAGGGCCGCAGGCCGGCCAAGGCCGTCACCGGAGAGTCCTTCGAGGTTTCGGCCATTGTGTTCCGCGAGGGCCATGACGCCGTGGCCGCCAATGTCGTACTGACCGACCCGGACGGCCGTGCGGGTCCCTGGACCCCGATGCGGGAACTGGCCCCGGGCACCGACCGCTGGGGCGCCACCGTCACCGCCGGCGAACCCGGCCGCTGGACCTACCGGGTGGAGGGCTGGGGCGATCCGGTCGCGACCTGGCGGCATCATGCGGAGATCAAGATCCCGGCCGGGATGGACACCGAGCTGGTCCTGGAGGAGGGCGCACGGCTGTACGAGCGCGCGGCCACCGAAGTACCGGAGGGCGAGGGCCGAAGGGAGGTGATTCTCAAGGCCGTCGAGGCGCTGCGGGACGAGGACCGGCCGGCCGCGTGGCGGCTTGCGGCGGCGCTGACGCCGGAGGTGGAGGGGGTGCTGGGCCGGTATCCGTTGCGGGATCTGGTGACGTCGTCGGATCCGCTGCCGCTGCTGGTGGAACGCGAACGCGCCCTGTACGGCTCCTG